>CAYNFY010000080.1:0-20141 GCA_964396585.1 uncultured Nocardioides sp. | reverse complement strand
GACAGGTCGCCAGCATGTTCCTGCTCTCCGCAGTGTGCACGGTGCTGTTCATCGTCGCTTACTTCACACTGAGCATCGGTGACGACTGGGACACCTTCGCCGGCATGGGCGCCTCGACGATGGCGCTCGGCGCCTCGCTGGGTGGCGCGCTGCTGCTGATCGGGGTCGGCATCATCCACTGGGCCCGCAAGCTCATGGGTGATGAAGAGATCATGGAATACCGGCACTCCGCCTCCTCCTCCGAGGAGGACCGCGAGGAGACCGTCTCGGTGATCCAGCAGGGCATCGATGAGTCCGGCATCGGCCGACGTCCGTTGATCCGCAACTCCCTGTTCGGCGCGATCGGCATGGTCAGCGTGGGCGGCCTCGTCCTGTTCCGCGATCTGGGCCCCACTCCGTGGGAGATCCGTGACGCCGCCAAGGGCACCGGCCTGGAGCACACCGTGTGGAAGCGCGGGATGCACGTGGTCCGTGACGTGGTCGGCACCAAGATCAAGGCCGAGGACCTGCAGGTCGGTGACCTGGTCAACGCCGAGCCGATGGTGATGTTCGAAGAGGTCGACGGGCTCGGGCCGCTGCACGGCACCGAACTGCTGGTCGCCAAGTCCAAGGCCGCGCTGATCCTGCTCCGGATGGACCCCGACGACATCACTCCGGGCAAGGGCAAGGAGAACTGGACGGTCAACGGGATCGTCGCGTACTCCAAGATCTGCACCCACGTGGGTTGCCCGATCGCCCTGAACGAGCGCACCACGCACCACCTGCTGTGCCCCTGCCACCAGTCGACCTTCGACCTGGCCGACTCCGGCCGAGTGGTCTTCGGCCCGGCCAACCGGGCACTGCCCCAGTTGCCCATCGCCGTGGACGACGAGGGCTACCTGGTGGCACAGAGCGACTTCCTCGAGCCGGTCGGACCGAGCTACTGGGAACGCAACTCGCCGTCGTCCTACGACAAGAACATCGAGAAGTTGGGTGAGGCCAAGTGAGCGTCGACACCAGTTCGGTTGCCCGTTCCAACGGCACCACCGCTGCTACGGCCAAGAAGCCGACCAAGGCAGGGGGCGCGGCCAAGTGGGCCGACGAGCGCCTCGGCCTGGCCGGCGTGGCCAAGAAGAACCTGCGCAAGGTCTTCCCCGACCACTGGTCGTTCATGCTCGGCGAGATCGCTCTATGGAGCTTCGTCGTCCTGCTGCTGACCGGTGTCTTCCTCACCATGTGGTTCAAGCCGTCGATGGCCGAGGTCGTCTACAACGGCTCCTACCAGCAGTGGAAGGGCACCGAGATCTCCGAGGCGTACGCCTCGACCCTCGACATCTCCTTCGACATCCGCGGTGGCCTGCTGGTCCGCCAGATGCACCACTGGTCCGCGATGCTGTTCATCGCCTCGATGGTGGTGCACGCCATGCGGGTGTTCCTCACCGGAGCGTTCCGCAAGCCCCGTGAGCTGAACTGGATCATCGGTGGCGTGCTGCTGCTGCTGGGCATCCTGGCCGGCTTCTCCGGCTACTCGCTGCCCGACGACCTGCTGTCCGGTACCGGTCTACGAATCGCCGACGGAATGATGAAGGCCGCCCCCCTGGTCGGTACCTACATCTCGATGTTCCTGTTCGGCGGAGAGTTCCCCGGCAACGACATCGTCAGCCGGCTGTATATGGTGCACATCCTGCTGATCCCAGCGGTGATCCTGGGACTGATCGCCGCACACATGCTGCTGCTCGTCTACCACAAGCACACCCAGTGGGCCGGGCCGGGCCGAACCGAGAACAACGTCGTCGGTTTTCCGATGCTCCCGGTCTACATGGCCAAGGCCGGCGGCTTCTTCTTCATCGTGTTCGGTGTCACCGCCTTCATGGGCGCCCTGATGACGATCAACCCGATCTGGAAGTACGGTCCGTACGACCCGTCCAAGGTCACCGCCGGATCACAGCCCGACTGGTACATGGGTATGGCCGAGGGAACGCTCCGGATCATGCCCGGCTGGGAGACCCATCTGCCCGGATTCACGCTCTCGTGGAACGTGCTGATCCCCGGCCTGATCGCACCGATGATCATCCTGACGATGTTCTTGGCCTACCCCTTCCTGGAGGCCTGGGTCACCGGCGACAAGAAGGAGCACCACCTGCTCCAGCGTCCTCGCAACGCGCCGACCCGAACCGCGTTCCTGGTCGCCATGATGACGCTGTACGGCCTGCTCTGGGCCGCCGGTGGTAACGACATCCTGGCCATCAAGTTCCATCTGAACTTGAACCAGATCACGTACTTCATGCGTGGTGCGATCTTCATCCTGCCGATCGTGGCGTTCATCATCACTCGACGTTGGTGCATCTCGCTGCAGCGCCACGACAACGAGAAGCTGCTGCACGGCTACGAGACCGGCATCATCATGCGCTCGGCCGAAGGTGGCTACTCCGAGCGGCACCTGCCCCTCTCGGAGACCAACGCCTTCAAGATCACCGCACGTGATCGCGACGAGGTCTACTCGATCGAGGCCTCTGGTGACGAGGACACTCGGGCGAACCGGCTGCGTGAGAAGTTGGCGCGCTGGATGTTCGGTCACAACGTGCAGAAGCCCACCGTGGCCGAGCTCGAAGAGGCCAAGCACCACGCCGAGCACGCTCATGAGCTCGAGGAGGGTCTGGACCACCCGGCCGACGGGCATCAGTTCGACGGCATGGACCCGGTCGAGGGCAACGAGCTGCGCTGAGTCACCCCGGTCCCCAGGACCACACCGCGAAGGCGGGGTCGGAATCATCCGGCCCCGCCTTCGGGCATTTCACCCGCTCGCGCTCCATAGTCGTCAAATCTTGAACCACCTACTAGGCTGTGCTGATGAGCACCTCCTCAGATCTTGCATTCGGACTCGACACCTTCGGTGACGTCACCGTCGACAGCGACGGAACCCCCCTCCCCCACGCCCAGGTGATCCGCAATGTGCTGGCCCAGGCCGAGCTCGCGGACCGGGTCGGGGTCGATGCCATCGGCATCGGCGAGCATCATCGTGATGACTACGCGATCAGCGCACCGGACATGGTGCTGGCTGCGGCCGCCTCGCGCACCTCCCGGATCCTGCTGGGTACCGCGGTGACGGTACTCAGCTCGGACGACCCGATCCGGGTCTACGAGCGATTCGCCACCCTCGACGCACTCTCGAACGGCCGCGCCGAGGTCACCCTGGGCCGCGGCTCGTTCACCGAGTCGTTCCCGCTCTTCGGCTATGCACTGGAGGACTACGAGACCCTCTTCGAGGAGAAGCTGGACCTCTTCACCCGGCTTCGCTCCGAGGGCCCGGTCTCGTTCGAGGGCAGCACCAGGCGCCCGCTACCGCCTACCGAGGTGTATCCCAAGACCGAACGCGGCGGGCTACCCACCTGGATCGCGGTCGGCGGCTCGCCCGAGTCGGTGGTCCGGGCCGCGAGCTACCGGCTGCCACTGATGCTGGCGATCATCGGCGGCGCCCCGGAGCGGTTCGCCCCGTTCACGGAGCTCTACCGCCGGGCCATCGTCGAGCTCAGCGGCGACCCGACCACGCCGGTGCCGCCGATCGGCGTCCACTCCCCCGGCTTCGTCGCCGACAGCGACGAGGAGGCGCGCGAGCTGTTGTTCCCTCACTTCAAGGCCAACCGGGACCGGATCGGCCGGGAGCGTGGCTGGGGTCCGGCCACCCGGGAGCAGTACGACGCCGAGGTCGACGGCGGAGCCCTCTTCGTGGGGTCGCCCGACACTGTGGCCCGCAAGATCGCCGCCACCGTCCAGGGGCTCGGGATCGACCGGTTCGACCTCAAATACTCCAACGGATCCATGCCCCACGACCAGCTGATGCGCTGCATCGAGCTCTACGGCACCGAGGTCATCCCCCGGGTGCGTGCCCTCCTGCGCTGATGAGGCTCTTATGTGCCCCATCAGCTCCCGGTGAGGAGGCTCCTATATGCCCCTTCAGCGCCCGGCGCGCCGCAGCCAGCGTCGCAAGACGACAACTGTGCACGTAAGGTTGCACCGTGGAACGTCAGACGCCAGCTGCCTGGCTCGAGGACATCGTCGTGTCACGCGAGCTATCACCGGCGCTCGACCGGGTGCTGCAGGTCCTGGTCACCAACCCGAAGCTTGCTTCCTACGGCGAGGTCGGGAAGATCGCCGCGGCCGCGGACGTCAACAGCAGCTCGGTGGTGCGATGTGCTCAGGCCCTCGGCTTCGCCGGATGGCCGGCTCTGCAGCGCGAGATCCGGGCGCGCTACCTAGCCTCGCTCACCTCGGAGGAGACCTTCGCGACCCACAGCCCTTCGGTCTCCGGGCCGGGCCACCGGGCCATTTTCCAGGACATCCAGAATCTCAAGGACGCGTTGGAGACCGTCGACGGCGATGACGTGAGCGCCGTGGTGGAGGCGATCGCGGCTTCGCGGCGCACCTTGGTCATCGGCACCGGTACGTTCACCGCACCGGGACAGGTGCTCGCGCATCTCGGGTCCACCATCGGCTTCCCCATCTCATTCGAGTCCCGCGGTGCCGTGCATCTCTCCTCAGCGCTCGCCGGCTTCGGGCCCGAGGATGTTCTGGTGGTCGCGAACGTGTGGCGCCCGATCCGGGACCTGCTGAACGCGACCCGCGTCGCGAAGGACCAGCAGGCCCGCGTGGTCGTGATCACCGACTCGACCCGCGGTCCGTTCCGATCGCTCGCCGACCATCTGCTGGTCGTTCCGAGCGAAGGCGTCTCGTTCTTCCAGTCGGTCACGGCCGCCACCTCACTGGCCTATGGGATCCTCGACGGTCTGGCACAACGCAATCCCGAGAAGACCAAGCAGAGGCTGACGGAAGCGCGGCGCAGGTGGGAGATGCTCCACACCTACGAGCAGGACTGACTCTCGACCCGGTCTCGCCTCACCGGTCCGGCTCGCCGGCGAGACGGTCGCCGAAGTCCATCCAGTGAGAGGTGACCAACCACCCCGCGTCGACCGGGATGCTCACGCCGGTCACGGCCGAGGCCCCGTCGCCGATCAGGAAGCTCACGACGGCGGCCACCTCCGCGGGGTCGACGAGTCGGCCCAGGGCCGCCGCCGAGGCGACGAGGTCCTGGTTCCGCTCACCAGCGGCGATCCTGCCGGCGAGCGCCGGTGTCAGGGTGAAGCCCGGGGCGACGGAGTTCACTCGGATCCCGCGGTTGCCGAGCTCGCCCGCCGCCAGCCGGGTCGCAGCATCGAGGGCGACCTTGGCCGGGGCGTATGCGTGTAGTGGCAGCGGCCGGTGCGCGTTGATCGACGTGACGTTCACGATCGACCCGCCGCCGACCATCAGCGGGGCGAGCTCGCGCATGCAGCGATGAGCACCGAAGTAGTTGACCGCCCAGATCCTCTCGACCTGGGCAGGAGCTTGGCTGAGCATCGACTCGACGTCCTGCAGGATGCCGGCGACGTTCACCAGGCCGGCGACCGGCCGCCCCTCGGCTCGCAGGCGCACAGCGAGATCGGCGACGGCTGCCGCATCGGTGACGTCGAGCCGTCCCCTGACCAGGCCCGAGCGGCGGATGGGCTCGGGCGGCCCGGTGACGTCCAAGGACCACACGACCCACCCGTCCTCGACGAGTCGCGTCGCGACGGCTTGGCCGATGCCTCCGGCCGCGCCCGTCACGACAACCGGCGCACCCGCCTGGCGGCGCGCGTCCTGCCCGGCTCCACGTCGCGGTCTCATCGCCGGGGTGCCCGTCACCGGTCCGCCACCTTGAACCTGCGGACCTTGCCGACGCTCGTCCGCGGGAGCTCGGCGATGAGGTGCCACTCGCGCGGCCGGGCCGCGGAGGTCAGGTGGCCGACCGCCCAGCGGGCGAGCTCTGCGGGGTCCGGCGGGCTGGCCGGGTCACTGGGTACGACGTAGGCCACGGTGACCTGGTCCCGGACGGGATCCGGGAGCGCCACGACGGCAGCCTCCAGGACTCCCGGCGCCTGGGCGACGACCGCCTCGGTCTCGGTGAGACTGACGTTCTCGCCGGCCACCTTGATGACGTCGTCCAGCCGCCCCACGAACCGCAGCTGGCCGTCATCGCGCGCCGCTACGACGTCCCCCGTGCGGAACCACACCCGGCTCCCGTCGGCCTGGGTCATCGCCAGCTGCGTCGTTGCCGGGTCGTCCAGATACTCGAGGAAGAGATCGACTCCGGGGGTGCCGCGAACCGAGAGCACTCCCCCGGTCGCCGCGGCCTCTGACTCCGAGTCCTGGCTCTCGTCGATCCGGGTCGATCGGTCCTGGAGCGGTGCACCGATGACGTCGTGCACGAACGGACGGCTCTGGTCGATCGTCACCGGCGCGACCGTCTCGGTCATCCCGTAGAGCTGACGCGGTCGACAGCCGACGAGGTCGGCGAACTGTTCATGATGGTCCCGACCGAGGCTCTGAGCGAACCACAGATGACCGAGTCGCAACGGCGGGCCGGACTCTTCCGTCCGCGCCAGGATCATCCGCATCGGGGCCGCGAAGAGGCTCGCATGGGTCACCTTCAGCTCGCGGGCTCGGGCGACCCAGCGGGAGGCTGAGAAGGATGCCGTCAGGGCAACGCTCGCCCCCTCCGCGATCGCCGGGGCGAAGCAGTAGTACTGGGCGTTGGCGTGGAACAGCGGCAGGGTGACATACCAGCGCGAGTCGACCGAAGTGTCCGACAGCCGAGCCATCATGGCGGCGACGTGGGCGTAGTTGCGCTGGGTCAGCACGACTCCCTTCGGCTCCGCGGTGGTGCCCGAGGTGAACATGACCGCGAGCCGGTCCTCCGGGGCTGCCGGCAGGCCGCCGGGCTCGACCCCACCAGCCCGGAGCGGACCAGCCTCGTCGAGGTCCCCGGCGTCTTCGGCCAGTTCGAGGACGACCGGGACGTCCTTCGCCCCGCCGCGGTAGGCGGCCGAGCGACTCCGCGCACAGAGGCCGACGACCGGACCGGCGCGCTCGGTCTGCCGCCGCACGTCGCGGGCCGTCGAGGAGGGGTCGACCGGCACGAACCAGGCACCCAGCCGGGCGACCGCCAGCCAGATCGCCACGAAGGCGGGACAGTTCCGCAACGCGACGTGGACACCATCGCCACGACCGACGCCGAGCGCCGCCAACCGACTGGCGACCGACTCGGCCACCTCATCGAACTCGGCATAGGACCACTGGGTCGTCGTCCCCACGTCATCGCGGAAGACCAAGAAAGTTCGGGCACCGAAGCAGTCGACGGTCTTGCTCCAGACCGCGGCGAAGGTCTGATGCCCCGGATCAGGCTTCGACAACGTGTTCACGACGCGTAGGCGGAGCCGACGCGGTCGAGCCGTCGCAGCAACGAGGGCCACTCCAGGCCCGCCGACAGCGACCCCCGCCACTGCTGAGCGGTCAGGGCGATCACCTCGTCGTCCGGCAGGATGAGCGGTCGCCCGGTGGCCTGGGCCAGCAACTGGGTACGAGCCGACTTCTCCAGGTAGTACATCTCGACGAAGGCCTGGGCCACCGTTGCCCCCACCGTCAGCGATCCGTGGTTGCGTAGCATCAGCACCGCGTTGTCGCCCAGGTCCTCGATCAATCGCACTCGCTCATCTTTGCTGAGCGCGATGCCCTCGTAGTCGTGGTAGCCCACCCGATCCTGGAAGCGCAGGGCGTGCTGGGTGAGCGGTAGCAGTCCCGTCTCCTGACATGACAACGCCATCTGCGCCTCGGTATGAAGGTGCATGATGCAGCCGGCGTCCTCTCGTGCCGAGTGGATGCCGCCGTGGATGATGAAGCCGGCGTAGTTCGGTCGATATCCGTGCTCGTTCTCGCCGATGAGGTTGCCGTCGAGATCGATCTTGATCAGGTTCGAGGCGGTGATCTCGTCGAAGGCCAGACCCAGCGGGTTCACAAGGTAGTGGTGGTCGGAGCCCGGGATCCGAGCGGACAGATGGGTGTAGATCAGGTCGTCCCACCCGAAGAGGGCACACAACTGATATGCCGCGGCGAGGTCGGTGCGGACCTGCTGCTCCTCGATCGTGCGCGGCGCGGCGTCGGGAATCGACGCGGCGTGCATCTCGAATCCTTCGAAGGTATCGGTCGCCATGATGACTGCTTTCTCCAGTAGTTGGTTCAGTTGACAGGAATGGGCTCGGCCAGGCGATCCAGAGCGAGGCCCGCGAGGAGGGCCGCCTGTGAGACCAGCACAGAGTCGTCGAAGCGGACTTCGGGAGCGTGGACGCCGGGGGCGGTGGCCGGGTCCAGGTCCGGAGGCGTCGCGCCCACGAAGGCCATTGCTCCGGGGACCCGCTGGAGAATCTTCGAGAAGTCCTCCGATCCCATCAGCGGCTCGTGGTCGGTCATCACGCGGTCGGCACCGAAGACCCGCCGAGCCACCGCCGCCAGCCGGTCCGTCTCCGTCGCCTCGTTGACCGTGACGGGGTAGCACTCGATGAGCTCCAGCGATGCCGTCACCCGGTGCGCGGCCGCCAGGTTGGTCACCGTCTCGGTCAGGCCGTCGCGGAGACGCTCCAGCGAGTCGGTGCTCAGGGTGCGCACCGTGCCACCCAGGTGGGCGGAGTCGGGGATGACGTTGCTCGCGGATCCGGCCCGGACCTCGGTGACGGAGATGACGACGGGCTCCAGCGCACTGATGCGGCGCGAGGGGTAGGCGTGCAGGGCGGTGACCAGGTCGGCGAGCGCTGGGATGGGGTCGCGGGCCTCGTGCGGTGCCGAGCCGTGGCCTCCCTGACCGTGAAGTCCGATACGCAGCTGGGCGAGTCCCGCCAGCAGTGGGCCGGAGCGGGTCCAGACGGTCCCGGGTGCGCCGGCACCGACGTGGAGGGCGTAGGCGGCGACCGGTGGCTCGTCGAGATCCGTCAGAAGTCCCTCGTCGAGCATCACCTGAGCGCCGTCGTACCCTTCCTCCCCAGGCTGGAAGACGAGCATCACCCTTCCGGCGAGCTGCTCTCGGTGCCGCACCAGGATCCGGGCGGCCCCGAGGAGCCCCGCCATGTGCAGATCGTGTCCGCAGGCATGCATGTTGTCGTTGGTGGCGGCGAAGCTCTCCCCGCTGCGCTCCCGGATCGGCAGCGCGTCCATGTCGGCGCGCAGGAGGACCGTCGGACCCGGCCTTCCCCCCTCGATCACGGACACGACCGACGCGCACCGTCGTCCCCGTCGCGTCTCCACGCCGAGTGCACTCAGCTCCCGCAGCACGATGGCCTGCGTCTGCGGGAGATCCAAGCCGACCTCCGGTACCTGATGGAGTTCGCGGCGGATCCCGGTCAGCGCAGCGGCCGTGGCTCGGGCGTCGGCCAGGATGCCGGCGATGGTGATCACGCTGGCCGTTCCTCGCCGGCCAGCGATGGGAAAGGGGGCGCGGGGTCCCCGGTCGCCACCCAGACCACCTTGGACTGGACGAACTCCTCGACGACCCCACGCCCGCTCGCCCTACCCCACCCGGAGGCCTTGAAGCCTCCGAACGGCGCCATGGGATGGCCCACCTTGTAGCAGTTCACGTACACGGTTCCCGACTCGCATCCGGCGGCGAACCGGTGCGCACGAGCGACATCGGCGGTCCAGACGGCGCCGGCCAGGCCGAACTCCGTGCCGTTCGCCTTGGCCAGGGCGTCCTGCTCGTCAACGAACGTGTCGACGCAGAGGACGGGTCCGAAGATCTCGGTATGGTTCAGCTCGTGATCGTGACCGACACCGTCCAGGATCGTCGGCATGATCCAGTTGCCCTCGGTCATGGCAGCGTCGGCCACCCCGGTCGGCAGCTCGATCTCATCGAGGCGCCGTGCACCGCGAGCGAGACCGACCTCGACCAGCTCTCGGATCCGCTCGTACTGGGCTCGATGAATGATCGGTCCCAGCTCTGTGCGTGGGTCCAGCGGATCCCCGACGCGAAGCCGCCTCGCGCCCACTCGCATCCTCTCGAGCAATTCGTCGTGGACCGCCTCGTGCACGAGCAGCCGAGAGCCGGCTTGACAGGACTGCCCGGCTCCGGAGAAGACCGCGGACAGCGCGCCGTCGGCCGCCGCATCCAGATCGGCGTCATCGAACACCACATTGGCGCTCTTGCCGCCGAGTTCGAGGATCGTCGGGATGCCTGCCTGTGCCGCAGAGGCGGCGACCGCGCGCCCGGTCCCGACCGAGCCGATGAAGACGACCTTCCCCACGCCCGGGTGGGTCACGAGCGTGTGTCCGACCGTCGGGCCGAGGCCGGGAGCGGCGGTGAAGAGCCCCTCCGGCGCACCCGCCGTATGGAACAGGGCAGCCAGACGGACGGTGCTCACCGGCGTCACTTCGCTGGGCTTGACGACCACAGAGTTACCCGACGCGAGGGCAGGCAAGGCGTTGGCACAGGCCGTCAGCAGCGGCGCGTTCCATGGCGTGATCGCCACGACGACTCCGAACGGCTCCAGCCGCGTGTAGGCGTGCCAGCTCGGGTCCACGCACAGCGTCTCACCGTTGATGCGCTCGGCCCATCCCGCGTGGATGGCGAACATGTGAGCGATCGCGCCGAGCTCACCCCGGGTGTCGCGGATGGGCTTCCCCGTGGTCACCGTCTCCAGGAGCGCGAGATCCTCCGCCTGGTCACGAACCAGGTCGCCGACCCCTCGCAGCACCTCGCTTCGCCGCCGCGGCCCCATCCCCCACCAGACGCGCTGCGCTTCGGCGGCCTTCTCCACAGCGACGGCGGCGAGGTCGGGTCCGAGGTCGTTCCAGGTCGTCACCAAGCGTCCCGTCGAGGGGTCCCGGAGCTCGACGGTCTCGCCCGTTCCGAGCCGGGTCGTCTCTCCCGAACACCAGCCCACCCCGGCCGGGAGCTGGTCCAGCAGGACGTCGTGGGCGATCTCCGCACGTTTCGATCCCAGGCGGGTCTCAGTGGTCATGGTGGGCGGCTCCCGTCAGCTCGGGAGCCGGCGCGGCGTGGGTCAGCTCCGCTGGATCGAGGCAACTCGTCGCCGTCGTGAACGCCGACGGCGCCCTGTTGCAGTCCGCCTCGGCACCCAGCACGGCCAGGGCACGTGCCCACACCTCGTCAGTGGATCGCAGCAGCGTCGGATCGGCACCGGCCGCTCGGGCGACCTCCAATCCGAGCCTCACGTCCCGCGCCATCAACCCCACGGCGAAGCCACCGACCAGCTGCCCCTTCAGGATGCTGTCCGCGAAGTTCACCTGACTCACCGCGCTGCGTCCCGAGCCTAGGTTGAGCGCCGCCAGCCCCTCGACCACGTCGAGTCCGTACGCGTCCAGCACGTCGATCGCCTCCGCGACCGAGGCCAGGTTCGCCGCGCACAGCATGTTGTTGAGCAGCTTCACCACGTTGCCCGATCCACTCGCTCCGAGGTGGGACCACTGAGCCGTGATCTCACCCAGCACCGCCGCGCTCATCTCGACCGCTGTCGAGCGGCCGCCGACGAACGCGGTCAGCCCGCCGGACCAGGCGCCGCCGCGACCACCCGATACCGGGGCGTCGACGAACGTCGCTCCCACGGCCTCGCAGCGCGTCTGCATCTCCTGGCTGGTGCGCGGGTGCGACGTGGTCGTGTCGATGACGGTGACCCGCCGGTCCCCCGCCAACAGGTCCGGCACGCACTGCTCCACCACGGCGGCACCGGGGAGGGACAGAAGCGCCGTCGGTGCACTCAGGGCGATGATCTCGTGGGCGACTTCGATGCCTTCGCGTCCGGCGTTGGCGCGGGCCGCCGGGTCGGGATCGAAGCCGCGGACTACCCAGCCGGCTGCCCGGAGGGTCACGGCCATGCCGAGACCCATGTTGCCCAGGCCCAGGACGTCGACGCTCCTTTCCCGGGTGGCAGCGGATGGGGACGATGGGTTGCTCATCAGGACTCTCTCTTTGTGAAGTGTGATGTCACGGTTCAGAGGAACAGCTCTGCCGCGGCCGCGGCGAGGAGGAAGGCAACCCCGAAGGAGACGAGCGCGACGATGACGACACGCCAGCTCAACATCTTGATGGCCTTCAGCTCGGCGCCGAGCGAGATGCCGACGAGGGCGAGTACCGGAGTGACCAGCGACAGGAAGGTGATCCCCGAGACGAGCTCGCTCACCTCGTCGGCCACCGGACTGAACGGGGCTGCGGCAAGCATCCCGACCACGACCGTGGTCACCAGGACCGGGATGCGTGGGACGGCCCGGTTGAGGGCGAAGGCACCGAAGGTGACGGCTGCCATCCCGGCGATGGCCACGATCGTCTTCAGCTCGAAGGTGCGGGTCCCGACCGCGTTCGCAACCGTCATCAGCATCACGAACGCGACCAGGATCGTGGCCAGTCGCGACAGTTCCATGGCCGGCTTGACCTCGACGGTCGTGGGGACGGGTGCGACTGTCATGGTGTCGGTCGACGACGAGCCACTCGTCGCCGCAGCGCTGAGCTGGTGCTCGACCGAACCGCTCGGGCTGGCATCGACCGGCAGTCGCTCGCTCACGTTGAAGATCCGGCACCATAGCGGGTAGAGGCGCTCGGCCAGGGGCAGCGCGACGAAGCAGGTTACGAAGGTGCCGATGGTCTGGGTGATCAGATTCGAGGCGGCGGCATAGGCGAGGATCTGGTCCGCCAGTGCCGGGTGCGCGGAGGCGATGGCCCCGGAGGCGGCCGCCATCATGGATCCGGAGCCGACCCCGCTCCCCATGGCCAGGGCCTGTGGACTCAACCATCCCGCCGAGGAGACGTAGCCGGCCAGGAGGGCGAGGTAGAGCGCACCGAAGACCGATCCGAAGACGTAGATACCCAGGGTGCCCCGGTACTCCGAGGAGGACGGCCCATACCTTTCGGCGGTGTAGGCCAGGTTGGCCTCACGATCGATGGAGTAGGTGGCTCCGATCGATGCACGTCCCATCCGCAGTGCGACCGCCACCGGCAGGGCGATCACCACGGTGCCGAAGAGTTGCACGAACTCTTGCAGTGCCAGCACCCAGGTGACCTCTCCCAGCGCGGTCAGCGAGGTGCCCACGGTGATGCCGACCAGGACCAGAAAGACCATGATCCCGACCGATACGAGCTCCAAGGCCGCGCGCTGGGTATCGCGCTCGAGACGCCGAAAGGGCTGGAAGCTGATGATGCTGCCCAGCACGATGGCCCACACCATCGGGAACAAGATGACCTGACCGGGGCCCAGATCGATGAACTTGGTACCGATCAGCTCGGCAACCACCGAGATGACTGCCGTGGTCATCAGCACGACGGCGACACGTCGTCGCGTCATGGCAAACCTCTCTTCGCTCGACCGAATGCTCGGGGCATCCGATGTGTTCGGCGGGGACCACCGTTGTGATGTGGTTCACGCTCCGGATGACTGCAACTCTAAGTGCGAGATTATCTTTCTGCAACCATCACTGCAAAGATTGTTCGATGACTCCCACATCTGCCCTGAGCTCGCGAGACACAGTCGACCAGTGGGTGCGAGCTCATCGGCACCGACCCGAGCCGCCGGCCCGGCCGCCCGCGGACTTCACCATGAGCAGCCGCGCGCCGGGCGGGTGGAGGTTCTTCGAAAGCCGTCACCGCCGGAACGCCCGGCGAAGGATCCTCTACCTCCCGGGCGGGGCGTTCATTCGCTCGATCTCGGCCAGTCACTGGTCCTTGATCCACGAGGTCACGGCCCTCGCCGCGAGCGACGTGCTCGTCGCGGCCTACCCGCTGATCCCGGCCGCACACCCGCGAGCGATCGTGGAGCGGCTCGCGGGTCTGGTCGCCGCGCTCGGCCAGGACGCGGGTCCACCCCTGGTGATCATGGGCGACTCCGCCGGGGCGAACCTCGCCCTGGCCGCAACGCAACTGCTGAGTCGGGCCGGGCGGCCGCTGCCGGCGTCCCTGGTCTGCATCAGTCCCTGGCTCGATCTGCGGGTCGGCCATCCCCGACAGCGCGAGCTCGAGATCGGGGCGGCACCGTTGACCATCGCCGGCTTCCGGCGGTGCGGAGAGCTCTACGCGGGCTCGCTCGGCATCGGGCACCCGATGGCGAGCTCATTGTTCGGACCGATGGCTGGGCTTCCCCCGCTCACCATCCTCACCGGCGACGTCGATCTGCTGAGTCCCGATTCTCGCCGGCTAGCGGCCAAGTTGACCTCGGCCGGCACCGAGTTCGAGTACGTCGAGTCCCCCGGCGCGCCTCACAACTACCCGCTCCTGGACGATGTCCGCGCTTCGGTCGCCCGCCGGCACCTGGCCGCAGTCGTCTGCCAATGACCGCCCAGCCTCGCCCCAGCGCTCATCTGCGCGGAGCGCATCCTGTTCACCGCTGATGAGGCACAAAGAAGCCCCCTCACCCGGCGCTGATGAGGCACAAAGGAGCCTCATCAGCGCATAACGCCGGCGCCCCCGGACTCCTGAGAGAGTCCGGGGGCGCCGGCGATATGCGAGAGGCAGGCTCAGTGAGCGTGCTCACCGCGGTAGTACTCGAAGATCCAGCCGACCAGTGCGAGCAGCTGCAGGACACCGGCGATGATCAACATCCACCACGCTCCCAGAGCCACCGCGTAGGTGCACACGGCCATGCACAGGGCGCACCACAGAGGCCACCACGAGTAGGGCGGGAAGAAGCCCAACTCGCCGGCGCCGTCTACGATCTCGGCGTCGGGCCGGTCCTCGGGACGGGCGTCCATCCTCGCGGCGTGAACACCCAGGTACAGGGCGACCATCAGCATCAACAGCGCCGCCATGGTGAGCGCCGCGGTGCCGGTCCAGTCACCCGCCAAGAACCAGTAGGACGGGGTGATCAACACGAAGAAGATCGTGCAGATCCCGAAGATCCATGCTTCTTGCTTCATCGGTCCTCCTCCGTGTCCTCGATGCGTTCCTCCAGGTGCTCCTGGCGTCCCTCGACGTTCGGAGCGTCAGCGATGCCCTCGAGATCGTTGTCATAGGCCTCGAGCGCCGCGATCTCCGGGTGGTGTAGATCGAACGCCGGCGACTCCGAACGGATCCGCGGGATGCTGGTGAAGTTGTGCCGTGGCGGCGGAGAACTGGTGGCCCACTCCAACGAGCGGCCCCAACCCCACGGGTCGTCGACGTTCACCATCGGCGAGCGACGGGTGATCCATACGTTGTAGAGGAACGGCAGGATCGAGAGACCCAGCACGAACGAGAACACCGTGGAGATCTGGTTCAACGTGGTGAAGCCGTCGTCCGGCAGATAGTCGGCGTAGCGACGCGGCATGCCCTCGACACCCAGCCAGTGCTGGATCAGGAAGGTGCCGTGGAAGCCGATGAACAGGACCCAGAAGTGGATCTTGCCCAGCGTCTCGTTGAGCATCTTGCCGGTGAACTTGGGCCACCAGAAGTAGAACCCGGCGAACATCGCGAACACCACGGTTCCGAACACCACGTAGTGGAAGTGCGCAACCACGAAGTAGGAGTCCGAGACGTGGAAGTCCAGCGGCGGGCTGGCCAGGATGACACCAGTCAGACCACCGAACAGGAAGGTGGTGAGGAAGCCGATGCTCCACAGCATGGGGGTGTCGAAGGACAGAGATCCCCCCCATAAAGTTCCGATCCAGTTGAAGAACTTCACTCCGGTTGGTACGGCGATCAAGAACGTCATACCGGAGAAGAACGGAAGGTCGACGGCACCCGTGACGAACATGTGGTGCGCCCACACGGCGATCGAGAGGATCGCGATGGCCAGGGTGGCACCCACCAGGCCGACATAGCCGAAGATCGGCTTACGGCTGAACACCGGGAAGATCTCGGTCACGATGCCGAAGAACGGCAACGCGATGATGTACACCTCAGGGTGTCCGAAGAACCAGAACAGGTGCTGATACAGGATCGGTCCGCCATGGGATGGATCGAAGACATGGGCTCCGAAGAGCCGGTCCGCTTCCAGCGAGAGCAGCGCGCCACCGAGGATCGGGAACGCCATCAGCACCAGCAGCGACGTGATCAGGGTGTTCCAGGTGAAGATCGGCATCCGGAACATGGTCATGCCCGGTGCCCGCATGCAGATGATCGTGGTGATGAAGTTGACCGCACCCAGGATGGTTCCGATACCGGCCATCCACAGACCCATGATCCACAGGTCACCACCGATGCCCGGGGACCGAACGGCATCCGAGAGCGGGGCGTAGGCGAACCAGCCGAAGCCGGCCGCACCCGAGGGGGTGAGGAAGCCCGAGGCAGCGATCAGACCACCGAACAGGAACAGCCAGTAGCTGAACATGTTCAACCGCGGGAACGCCACATCAGGCGAACCGATCTGGATCGGCATGATCACATTCGCGAATCCGAAGAACAGTGGCGTCGCGAAGAGCAGCAACATGATCGTGCCGTGCATGGTGAAGAGCTGGTTGTACAGCTCGTCGTTCACGACCTGCTGACCCGGGAATGCCAACTCGGCACGGATCAGCATGGCCATCAGACCACCGGCCAGGAACCAGACGAAGGAGGTGACCAGGTACATCTTGCCGATCAGCTTGTGATCGGTCGTGGTGAGCAGGCGAACGACCTGCTGGCCGAGGGGCTTCTTGCCCTCGAGTGCGCTCACTGGCGCTGCCGTGGCGGTCACTCGTGGCCTCCTTCAGTGCTGTCTTTCAGGCCGGTCTGCGTGTAGACCTCGAGACCACCGATGAGCGGCAGGTCAGAGGTCTGACCGGCGTCCTCGAGGGTCTGGACGTACGCATCGTAGTCCTGCTGGGAGACGATCTTGACGTTGAAGAGCATCCGCGAGTGATAGGTGCCACACAGCTCGAAGCACTTGCCCGGGTAGGTCCCCAGCTTGTTCGGGGTCACCTGGAAGTGGTTGACCCGGCCCGGGATGACGTCCAGCTTCGTGAGGAAGTTCGGCACCCCGAACGAGTGAATGACATCGGGGCTGAACAGGTTGAAGTGAACCGTCTTGTTGATGGGCAGGTACAAGGTCGGGATATTGGAACCGTCACCGTTCTCCCAGGCGTATTCGCTGGAACGGAAACTGACGTCCTTGTCCCGAGGGTTCGGATTCGGGTCCGGGTTCGTCTCCCCGATCGGGTAGTTGAACGTCCACGACCACTGCTGGGCAGTGACCTCGATGGTGTAGTCCGGATTGTCCACCTCCGCCAGGATCTTGTTCTGGGTGGAGACGGTGTGGTTGAAGAACACGATCACCATCAGGACCGGGGCGATCGTATAAAAGATCTCCAACGGCAGGTTGTAGCGCGTCTGGACGGGAATCTCGTCCGCACTGCGCCGGCGGAACCGCACCACGGCGTAGCCGATCAGACCCCAGACGAGCACACCGACCGCGAGTGCAGCGACCCACGCCCACTTCCAAAGTTCGAAAGTGTGCGGAGCCTGCTCGGTGATCGGATCCGGCATGGCGAAATTCTTGATTTGGTGCTTGTCCTCAGCCGAACAGGCACCGAGCAGCAGCACAGAGCTAGCCAGCACGGCAGCCATTGCCACCCGCTTCACGGGCGCGCTGGCACGCTGGGGGAGTTGCAGACCCACGAACGAGCCTCTCTCTTGGCAGTCACACGTATGGAAGGCAGACTAGCGGAATCGCTCCCTGCGGTGGCCCGTGGGGTCACCAGATAGGTTTCATCGGTGAGTTCTCCCCGGTATCCGGATCCTGGAGTGGGCCCCGACACTCCTCCCACAGCACTCGACAGCGGCTCGTCCGTTCCGCTCCGCGCCGAGGCCCGTCAGGCCCTGCTGGCAGCCATCGACGCGGGCTGGGCGGACCCCCGGCGACTGCACCGCGAGGCCAGATCGGCCCGGATGGTGCTCGACAACGCCCGCGAGGTGCTCGCCGAGGCGCTCGCGGTGCGTCCCGACGAGGTGAGCTTCACCGGATCCGGCACCGAGGCGGTACATCGTGGCCTGCTGGGGCTGGTCCGCGGCCGAGCACGTCAGGGCTCTCGGGTGTTGGTCGGTGCGGTCGAGCACTCATCGGTCCTCCACGCGCTGGACTGGGCCGAATCCGATGTCGTAGAGATTGCGGTGGACCGGACCGGGCGGGTCGAGACCGATGCCCTGCTCTCGGCGGCCGGATCCGACGACGTCGCCGTGGTGGCCCTGCAGAGCGCCAACCACGAGGTCGGCACGGTGCAGCCGGTGGCCGAGGTCTCGAGCTTGCTCGCCGAGCGCGGGGTGCCGGTGTTCACCGATGCCTGCGCCTCGATGGGGCGGATGGAACTGCCGGAGGGCTGGTCGGTGGCCGCCGGATCGGCCCACAAGTTCGGCGGTCCCGCCGGAGTCGGTCTGATGCTGGTCCGGAACCGGGCGCGCTGGCGCAATCCGTTCCCCACCGACGACCGGATCGACCCCCGGGTGGCCGGGTTCGAGAACGTCCCAGGGGCTCTGGCGACGGCGGCCGCGCTGCAAGCCGCCGTCGCCGAACAGAAGGATCTCGCCGCTCGGCAACACGACCTGATCGCCCGGATCCGAGCCTCCGTTGCCCGCCTGGAGGACGTCGAGGTGGTCGGTGATCCCGAGCGCAGGCTCCCCCACCTGGTCACATTCTCGTGTCTCTATGTGGACGGCGAGGCGCTGGTGAGCGAACTGGACCGGCACGGCTTCGGTGTCGCCAGCGGCTCGGCCTGTACCGCCTCGACCCTCACGCCGTCCCATGTACTGGCCGCGATGGGCGTCCTCACCCACGGCAACGTCCGGGTCGGGTTGGCCGCCGACACCACCTCCGAGCAGGTGGATGCCTTCTTGTCCGTACTGCCCCGGGTGGTTACCGAGCTCCGCGAGCGGGTGGGCCTGTGAAAGACGATCGGGAGCCGGACCTGACTCTGGACTGTCGCGGCATGCTCTGTCCGATGCCGGTGATCATGCTCGGCAAGCGCTACGCCGCGCTCGGCGCCGGAGCGCTGATCGCGGTGCTGGCCGACGACGAGGCGGCTCGGGTCGACATCCCGGCCTGGTCCCGGATGCGTGGTCAGACCTACCTGGGTGAAGACGCCATCGAGGACGGCACCCCCCGATACTGGGTGCGGCGCGTCTGAGCCCGCCCGGCCGGCGATTCGGCGCCGGTCAGCCGTGCAGGGTCTTGAGATGCCCCTCGATCGCCGCCACGGCGTCGGCTCCGTAGGCCGCCTCACAGCGGGCCAGGAAGCCCTCGCGGGTGAAGGAGTACTCCTGAGTGCCGACCTGCTCCACCACGTAGGCGGCCAGCAGGCAGCCCAGCTGGGCGGCTCGCGTCAGGTCCAGATCCCACTGCAGCGCAGCCAGGAAGCCGGCGCGGAAGGCGTCGCCCACACCGGTCGGCTCGACGGCCTCGACCCCGGACACCGCCGACACGAAGATCGACTCGGCACCCTGCTGCTCGATCCGGACGCCCTCGGCACCGAGGGTGATCACCCAGATGTCGACGCGGGCCAGCACCTCGTCGTGGGACCAGCCGGTCTTGGCGGTGATCAGACTCGCCTCGTACTCGTTGCTGATCAAGATGTGAGCGCCGTCGATCAGCGGACGGATCAGGTCACCGTCGCCGAAGGCGAGTTGCTGTGAGGGGTCCGCGACGAACCGGTAGCCGCGCTGGCGGCACTCCTCGGTGTGACGGAGCATGCCCTCGGGATCATCGGGCCCGACCAGCACGAAGTCCGGCTCCCCGACCCGATCCACGATCGGCTTCAACTCGATCTCACGGGCCTCACTCATCGCACCTGCGTAGAAGGAGGCGATCTGCGCGTGGGTGGAGTCGTTGGTGCACACGAAACGAGCCGTGTGCCGACTCTCCGAGACGTGCACGGAGTCACAGTCGACGCCATGCCGTTCCAGCCAGGAGCGGTACGGGGCGAAGTCCTCCCCGACCGCACCCACGAGTACCGGGGACAGACCCAGGTTGCCCAGTCCGAACGAGATATTGGCCGCGCACCCACCCCGCCGTACCTCGAGATCGTCGACCAGGAACGAGACCGAGATCTTGTGCAACTGGTCGACCACGAGCGAGTCGGAGAACCTGCCCGGGAAGGACATCAGGTGGTCGGTGGCGATGGAACCGGCGATCAGCAAGGACACGAGGGATCACACTACCCACGAGGCCGTACCGCCGGCACATCCGCCTGGCTCTTTGTAACGTCGCCGCTAGGGCTCTATCACGTCGTGCGTGGTTGATATATCCCTGCTCACGACGTGATAGAGCGCGGCCCCTCGACACGAACTCAGTTGAACGAGTCTCCGCAGGCACACGATCCGGAAGCGTTCGGGTTGTCGATCGTGAAGCCCTGCTTCTCGATCGTGTCGACGAAGTCGA
>CAYNFY010000079.1:0-20324 GCA_964396585.1 uncultured Nocardioides sp. | reverse complement strand
TACTGGTCCTTTCGTCGTGTACCGCCGTTTCCGGGGGCGCCTTCCTCACTTGGCAGCACTTCCTGAGCCTGTGTCAGGGCCGCGAGTACCGCGGTCCAGTCGAGCCGCTCCTGCTCAAGCCGAATCTGCGGGCCCAGCCGGTCGGTGACCAGATCGGTGTAGAGATCGAGCTCGTCCTGGGTCAGGCGCGTCAGCGCCGAGGTCGCCGAGCGGTCTTCCCTGCCCCAGCGGTCGTGGTGGGCGGTCAGGGTTGGTCGATCCATCAGGACCGAGCGGGCATGGGGCAGCCAGGCGCGGAGTCGATCGAGGATGGCGAAGCCGTGGGTGTCGATGTCGCCCCAGTAGATGACGGGAATCCCGCCGAGCCAGGGGAGCCGGCCCACCCGGTCGACGTCGAACCCCTTGCCCCAGATGACGATGCCGCCCTCGGGAACATCAACACTGAGGTAACTGATCTCGTTCTCGACGACGATCGCGGAGCGCGGCGAGATCACGAGTTTTCGCAACTCATCTGCTCGTAGCGCGAGCTCGGTCAAAGGCGCAGGCAGCCCGAGCGAGCCTGAGACACGGACTCGGACCATCTCTGGTTTGGCTCGGAGCCCGAGATCCTTCAGGAAACCTGCCGCCGTCGAGGACACGCCGAGCATCGCGGCGAGCACGGACCGATGCTTCTCGGCGAACTTGGTGTCGACGCCCGGCGCGCTGATCTCACGAAGGTAGCTGCCGGAGTCGCGATGGGTGTCGAGCCACTTGAAGGCGGCGATGAGCCGGGGCATCGCTTCGGCCAGGTCGAGGGCGCGGTGGGGATGGGTGAGCATCCAATCGCGTACGGCCGGCGTCGTGTCGGCGAGCGCGAGGAGCAGGTCGAACTGCTCGACCAATCGTGTGACACCGAGCAGCGCCCACGCCTGGTCCATGCTTGAGACGACCACCCGCGCGGGCAGCGGGTTGCGACCGATATGTCGCCCGCCGACCTGCCCGATCACGAGGTCATAGCGACGTCCGGCGGCACTCCCCGCAGTGAGTGCCGTGACCCAGTCTCTGGCCGCGACCAGGTCATCGCCGATCTGGGCAGGCTTCGGGCCCCGTAGGGGAATCTCGATCGGAATGAACTGTGCTGCTCCGGCGTGGGCACCTAGGAGCGACCCGTCGTCCCAACGCCGTCTGACCTTGGCCTCGATGTCGCCCGGGGTCGTCCAACGCTGGGTCACGGGACTCGCCCGTCTCGACGTGCCCGGTACTCCTCGATCGTCATGGTCTGGAGTCGGGAGAAGGTGCCGCCGGGGTTGTCGACGAAGCCGATCGCCTTCACATAGGGCTCGATCACGTGGACCTTTTGCAGCGGGGTCACGATGAGCAGTTGCAAGCCGAGTTTGGCGAAGAGCTCCAGTGCGTATCGAGTCGACACGTCGGAGCCGCGGCCGAACGCCTCGTCGATGACGGCGAAGCGGAAGTCTCGCGACTTCTGCGCTCCCCACTCAAGTCCGAACTGGTAGGCGAGCGAAGCGGCCAGGATCGTGTAGGCCAGCTTTTCCTTCTGCCCGCCAGATTTTCCGTCCGAGTCCGAGTAGTGCTCCCACTCCTCGTCGGTCTCGAGGATCCGCTCGGAGGCCGAGAACACGAACCAATTGCGCACGTCTGTGACACGGCGGGTCCAGGCCTTGTCCGAGTCGGCATAGCCCTCGCGGCCGCGAAAGCGCTCGATGATGCGCTTGACGTCTAGAAATCGCTGCTCGGAGTAATGATCGTCATCTCCCGACAAGGCGTCGTCGGTGGCGCTGCGCAGGTCGGAACGGAACGCTGCCACATCCTGGTTGGTCGTGGGCTGCTTCTCCAGCCGGATGTAGTGCCCAGGGTTGTAGGGGATGGCTCCGAGCGCTTCGTTGATCTTCGAGACCCGCTGATCGATCTCCTCTGCCTGACGGCGCAGCCAGGAATTGAACTGCGCGAGCTCGCGGATGGTCTCGGTGTTGAGCTGCCGCTTGAACTCCGCCTCAAATCGGG
The DNA here is from genome assembly GCA_964396585.1 of uncultured Nocardioides sp. Taxonomy (GTDB): domain Bacteria; phylum Actinomycetota; class Actinomycetes; order Propionibacteriales; family Nocardioidaceae; genus Nocardioides. The sequence continues at coordinate 18,320 of CAYNFY010000079.1, read as the reverse complement.
GCAGGTCGTCGTCGCGGACCGAGGCATGCAGTGCCACGAAGTCAGCACGCGCTTCGGCGGTGGCGTCCATCTCGCTGCGCAGCTCTGGCCAGCGTCGCAGCACCTCGGCCATGTACTGCCCGAGGCTTTGGCTGAACCCACCGAGTTCCCGATTGATCCGATCGATCCGTTTGTAGAGCTCCTCGGTCAATCGTTCCCCGGACTCGCGCCACTCATAGGACTGTGCGGGGCGCTTCTTTCCGAGTCGTGCCTCGAGTGCCTTGTATGCCGCGCGAGCCGCTGTCAGATCGGTCACCGACTGTCCCGCGACCAGGGCGTCATCCCGACTCTTCTCCGTCTCAGCCGCGAGTACCGTGGCCTGGAGCGTCGCCAGCTGGCCGGTCAGTCCGTCGGTCTTCTCGCGTGCCTCCCGTTGCTGCGATTCAACGCGGGTGAGTGCCTGCTTGATCTCCGAGAGCCGCGACGAGCCAGCCTCGAGCCGGGCCTTCTCTTCTTCGTGCAGCACCACGCGTTCGTGGGCTTCGGCGACATCCAGGTCGTTCCACGACGGGAAGCCAGCGATCGAGGTGAACGCGTCGAGACGTCGACGGACCTCGGTCCGCTCGTCGTCGATTTCACGCAGAGATTTTTGCGCGCCGTCCTTGGCCTGCTCCAATTGCGCAAGTTCCTCCTGCAAGGCGGCGATCTTGCGCTCGTTGGCCCACCCCAGCACCCAGGTCCGCGGGTCGTCGACTCGGGAGCGGTCGTCTTTCTCGTGCCGTTCGCCGGAGCGGACCTGGCCTTCGCGGGTGACCGCACGCCGTTCCTCACCGAATTGAGCGAGCGTGTCTACGCACCGGTAGTCGGCCCGTCTCATCAACTCGTCAGCGAGGTAACTGGCGAAGGGTCCGGCCTTGGTCTCTACGCAGTCAGCGAGGACGAGATGGTCGTGTCCCGGTGGCCTGAGCGGGATACGGCGATCGGGCACCCGCTCATAGACCAGCTTCGTACCGATCTGGCGGCCATCTCGTCCCCGGAAGCTCAGGCGTCGCCCATTGACCCACCGCGCGACCTCGCCGTAGTGCTGCTGGGGAACTAACAGCGAAAGGGCGAACCCGCGAAGGACCCGCTCTGCTGCGCCACGCCACTCAGCGTGGCTTTCGAGAACGTCCAGCAACTCGCCGGCGTAAGGAAGTTCTTCCTCGCTCAACCCCAGATCGTTGCATAGTTGCCGCCTCAGATCGGTCTGTGAGGCTGGCAGGTTGCTGGTGCGGTTGGTCAGGCTGTCGAGCTCGTTGCTCACCGCGTCGGCCTCACGCTCGATTCGCGAGATCTCGCCCAACAAGCGCGCAGCCTCGTGGTCGATCTGGCCTCGTCGCGCCTCGAGTTCGGGCCGAGCGGCGGTGATCGTCACACCGAGTGTCATGAAGTCGGTGAGGTTCGCGACCAGCGGGAAAGCGGCGGACTTCACGGCGGCGTCGAACAGGGTGCGGCGTTTGGCGCGCTCCTCGACCTGCGCCTGAGCTGCCCGCATGAGGCGTTCGAGCTCGCCGATCCGGTCACCGCCGGAGCGTTCACGCTCGGCGATGAGTTCGTCGCGTTCGTCCGCCAGCCGAGCGGCGGAGGCCTCGGCGTCGGCCTTCTCGGTGAACAAGCGGTTCGCCTCGGTGTGCTTGCTCTCGATTTCTTCACGCAGCATGTGGGAGCGGGATTCCGCCACGAAGAGCCGGACGGCATCTCTCTGCCGCTCCTGGTCAGCTCGCTCGGCGAGCGCAGCGTCGTACTTCTCTGCCGTTGCCACGATCGGATCGAGGGCTTCCAACTGCTCGCGTGCTCGCTTGACCGCGTCATGGGCCTTCGTCAGATCCTCGAAGTGGCCGATGATGTCGCGTACCCGACCACTGGCGTCGGATGGCTCGAGCATGTGGTCGCGGACGAACTCATTGAGGTTGCCCACCGACTTCATCGACACGGTCTGGTGGAAGAGATCGAGCGCCTGCTCGGAGCGGATGCCGAGTAGGCGGCGTAGGGAGGTGCCGTACTTCGGGAACTCGTCGAAGATCTCAGCGCCGCCCGCGCGGAGGCGCTTGCGGAGGTCGCGCAGATCTGAGCCGAAGTCGGCGAGATCCGTCGCGATCGAGAGTGCCTTGCCGGCAGTGACGAAGAACCGGTACGGCTGGCCGGTCTGTTCGCGCTGTTGGAAGACCTGGGCGAGGGTCACGCTCTCGCCGTACCCGTCGTTGACGAAGACTCCGAGGATCACCGAGTAGGTCTTGGCACCGGTACGCAGGCCGATCGCCCGTGAGCGGCCCGAAGCCTCGATCCGTTCGGACTTGTAGTGGCCCTCGACGTACGAACGCAGCGTTCGCTCCCTGGCTTCGGCGCCCGCAGCCTTGTTGTAGGCGATCCGATGGGCAGGCATCAGCAGCGTCGTGACGGCGTCCACGATCGTGGACTTGCCGGAACCGATGTCACCGGTGAGCAGGGATGTCTCAGCGCCGGGGGTCAGGCGCCACACCTGCTTGTCGAAGGTGCCCCAGTTGAAGACCTCGATGTGGTCAAGGCGATATCCGGCGCGGCCGTCGCCGTTGAGTTCGACCGCTGAGAACAACCCTTCACTCATCGGACGTTCCCTTCCCGGCGTACTGCTCCAATTTGCCCGCGAAGTCTGACAAGGTTTGGGCGTCCACGTAAGCCTTGAGGATGCGCCGCACCTCCCAGTGATCGAGTTGGGTACGTAGTGGCCGCAAGAAGCCGAGCTCAACTGCCTTCGTGATCATCCGCTCGGCGCGGTCGACGCCGCGCGCCTCGTTGGAGGAGTCGGCCTGGAAGACGCGCAGCATCTCTAGAATCTGATCCCGGCTGAGGACCAGCCGTCCTTCGCTGCCGGAGGTTTCGAACTCGAGCAGCCTCTTGCGCAGGAGCACCAACAGCAAGGACACGTTGTAGGTCAGCGTCCGGCGCCTGACCAAGCGTGGCAGGGCCTCGTCGTTTTCGCTGTCGGGACGTGTGCGTAGGTAGGCGTAGCCCTCGGAGTCGTCGACCACGATGTCGACGCCGATCGTCGCGAAGTGATCGCGAACGCCGGCGCCGGAGTGCTCGAGGGTCAACCAGGTGTCCTCGTCGAGCTCGCGGTACACGACGCCCTGCATCAGTCGGATGATGGCTGACCCGATCGAGTGTGTCTCGCTCATGTTCGCTTCACCGTCACCTTCGCGATCCGGACGCGTCGGATGCGGTCGGGGTCGTCTGGATCTCGGATCTCGAGCAGGGTCTCGTCGCTATCGTCCATCTCGACTTCGAGGTCGTCTTCGGAGAGCGCGAGGTAGCCGACGAGTTCGGCGGCGCCCTGTTCGATCGGATACATCTCGACGATGTCACTCAGGAGCGCCGAACTGCGCTCGGGTAGGAGCGAGCGAATGTTGCCCGCCAGCCGCGCCGAATCGATGTAGGTCTGGCTGAACAGCAGCTCCGCCTCCAGGTCCGTGTCCTCCGCGGGCGGGATGAGGCTCTCGACCTCGGCTGCTGGTGGTGGCGAGTACAGCGGCCGCTCGAAGGGTAGCGTGATCCCGATGCCGGGCTCATCGACGTCCAATCCGATGTCGGGCGGATCGCTGCGCAGGTCGAGTGCCCGGGATTCGACGGTGCGGGCGAGGTCGAGCACGCGCCGATTCTCCAGCCAGACCTGATCGTCCAGGAAACGACGTAGTTGTTCGGAGATCTGTCGCACGGTGCCCTGAGCGCGCTCCGCGGCCTCGGCCCAATCGTGGTGGATCGACCGGACGCGGTGATCGGGCTCCACGGCATCCAGACTGCTTACCTTTGACAACAAGTCGGAAAGTTCGTCTTGACGAGACTCGGAGAGAAGGAAGTCGTAGAACGATTGGAAGGTCCGTCCTTGGTCGGAGCCGGCGATATCGGAACGTGATCCCATCAGATCGGCGAGCAACTCGCCCTTGCTGCCGTCCCAAGCCGCGATCCGCTCTCGCGCGGCCCTGTCCAGGCCGCGAAAGTTCTCCTCTACCTCGCGGAAATCGCTCAACAGATCCCGAGCGGTCGCGGAGAACTGCTGGTAACGATCTCGCACGCCGGTCTCGTCCATGACTGCGACGTCGCCCGCCTCAACGGCCGCGATCTGTGCTTCGATCTCATCGCGTTGGCGCCGCAGTTCTTCCAGCCGCACATCGGGGTCGGACTCGGAACCGTGCACGATCTGCCGCAGCAACTCCACGACGGTGTGCAGGCGTGACTCGGTGCCCACGAAGCTCCGCGTCTTCAGCGACTCAACCCAGGCGTACGCCCGCTCGAACGCGGCCGTCACCTCGTAATGGACCTCGTCGGCGCCCGCCGGGTAGAACCGACGGAGGAAGCCAGCCTCGGTTGCCGACCAGTCCTCCAGATAGGCGCGAGGGTCCCTTGGGAAGCGGGTCTCGCCTTCAGCCCCGCCAACTTCACGGTTGAGCGCGTAGAGCTGGTCGTCCAGCGCCGTTGCGACTGCGCTGGACGGGGATGCGCCACGGTTGTTCTCGACGAAGAAGTCGCCGAGGAACGACAGGATCAGACTCGCGTTGTTGGCGCGCAAGAGGCGCCACGCAGGGTGCCTCGTCCGCAGCGCGTCGATCACCTCGAAGTCCATGTGAACAGCCTACGGATCAGCTCCGACATTCAGTCACCCTTCACTGGCCACCCAGTGAGCGTCCGATCCCGGAGTACGACGGTCTCAGGTTGAGGATCGCGTGGTCAGGACTTCGAGGACGCGCGGAGCGAAGAACCGTCGCTTGTAGGCGCGTGGGTCGACGACCTGCAGTACGCGGAGGTCGCAGAGTTGTGCGACCAGCTTGTTGGCTCGCCCGTAGGAGAGTTCTAGCTCGGCCTCGACCTTACGCACGGTGAAGCTGGGGTTGGCGATGGCCAGGTCGACGAGTGCGTGCGCGCTGTCGGCTCGCAGGGCGGACGCACGGACGATCGCCTTCAGTTCAGACTGGACGGCCACCAGCGCGCGCATCTCCTCGTGCGTGTTGTCGGCGGCTTGCCGCAGTCCCTCGGCGAAGAAGGCGACGAAGGCGTCCCAATGACCCACGGTACTCACTGCCAGGAGCCGGTCGTAGTAGTCGCCTCGTCGAGCCTCGAACCACGGCGAGACGGTCAAGGTGGGTTCGCTGAGGACACCGGCAGCCACCAGGTGCAGAACGATGAGGAGTCGGCCGATGCGCCCGTTGCCGTCGTGGAACGGGTGCAGGGTCTCGAATTGGTAGTGCGACATTGCAGCGGCGACGACGGGATCGATGTGTCCTCGATGGTCTTCCCGGAACCATCCGACGAGGGCCCCTACTCCCGACTCGAGTTCGACGCCATCGGGCGACGGCACGAAACGGGCATTGTGCACGGGGTGCGCCCGGGGACCGGAGTCCAGGCGGCGTCCGATCACGACCTGCGTATTCCGGAGGCGGCCCGAGACCGGAGCGAGCGGCGTGCCGCGCATCAAGATGCCCTGTAGGTCGCTCAGGAATGAGGTTGAGAGGGGTCGGCCGTCGGCGATCCAGGCGAATCCATAGTTGGCCGCTGCGACGTAGTTGAGGATCTCAATCAGCTCAGGTGTGGGCGGCTCCTCGTCATCGGCAACCAAAACTTCTGCGAGCGGGGCGTAGGTGCCCTCGAGCGCGGAGGTGCTCTGCGCTTCGCGCCGCAGCGTTGGGAGACGCAACAACGTGGGGTTTGGGAGTTGCCGGGCGGTGCTGTCGAGTGCGGCCAACGCGGCCCGTGCGTCGCCAATGACTAGATAGGTCTTGGGCGACAGGTCGGGTGGGTCCTGGGCCAGGGGATTCGGGACGAATGCCTGGTGCTCCCACGGCCCCAAGAGCGGGTCTTGGCCGGTGATGGCGACAAGTCTCCCCGGAGCTGACTTCTGGAACATGCTCACGTCCACAATGTCACTCTAACCCCCGTTGTGGAACATTGTTTGGGCTGGCGTGTCACATGACGACACATCTGGAGCAAACCTCTACCGCTCAAGCGCGTGGGAGACGCGACCCGTGTTCTACGTCGAGGACGTCGCGCGATCGTCAGCGGAACCACCGCCGCCGGTGCCGGGGACGCCCGAGATCAGTTCGGCGCGGCATCGAACCCGGTCTTGCGGATGACTCTGGCCGGTACACCGGCGACGATCATGTTGGCCGGCACGTCCTTGGTCACCACGGAACCCGCACCCACAATGGCGCCGTCGCCGATCGTGACTCCTGGGACGACCGTCACTGCTGCGCCAAGCCACACCTTGCGGCCGATCACGACGGGTGCCGGAATCATGTCTGCCCGTTGGTTTGGGTCAATCCCGTGATTGAGCGTCGTCAGAGTACTGCCGTGGCCAATGAGCGTGCCGTCCCCAATCGTGATGCCACCGGTGTCCTGGAAACGGCAGCCGATGTTGATGAAGACGTCCTTGCCGAAGGTCAGGTTCTTGCCGAACTCACTGTAAAACGGTGGAAAGACGACGACCGACTCGTCCACGGTCTTGCCGGTGAGTCGACTCAGCAGTGTCCGCAACTCCGCGGGTGTGCGGTATCCGGTGTTGATTTCAGCGACCGTGCGCAGGGCTTCCTGGGCGGCTGCAAGCATGAACTTGTGAGGCTCTGAGCCGCCTTCGATCAACGCGCCGCGATTCACGTGGTCCAAAAATTCTTGTAGCTCCATCGTCTGATCCTGCCACTGCCTCGCCTACGGAACGTGGCCACTGTCGCGAGGGGACATGCCGAGGTGGTGCGTTCGTCGCGGGTCGCGGTCGGAACTCAGGGAACGAGTGACTGCGTGATACGCGCAGCACTGGCCGCACGGGCGTGAGCATGTCCTGTTCCGGCCCAGAGGTGTGCGACTTGTACGTCACCCGCGGCGGCTGCCGCTTTCCGAAGCGGCGATGTGAGGTGGTGAAGATGGGGGTAGCCCGCAGGTGCGTCCGCATGGTCGGTCATGAATCTGTTCGCAAGTCCGCGGGCCCACCGGCCGGTGTAGGCGCGGGTCACGTCGGTGCTGGTGAATATGGGGTCCTTCAGCGCCGCTCGGTGGGTGGGATTCGTGCCAGCTTCGTCTGCGAGCAGGTAAGCGGTACCGAATCTGTGCCGCGACCGCCCCGTTGTCGAGCACGGATCTCACACCGTCGGAGTCGGCGATGCCGCCGCCCGCCACCACTGGCACATCGACCACCGAGCACACCGCGGACACCAGTTCATCGAGTGTTGTCGTGTTCGGTCTCGCCTCTGGGTCCCAGGTGCCCTGGTGACCACCGGCGTTGGGACCTTGAACACACGGTGATGCGGCACCGCGAGCGGCAGCCACCCGAGCCTCATGGACCGAGGTGACGGTGACCGCAGACAACACACCGCGGTCGACCAACCGAAGCAATGTTTCGTGGGGTGGGCAACCGAAGGTGAAAGAGACAACGTCGGGTCTGACATCGAGCACCAAGTCGATCTTCGCTCGCCACTCGTCGTCTTCCCACCGCGCCTCACCGAGCCCACCAACCTCCGACACCGCTGCAGCAAGTGCCGGGGTCGAAGTACCGCCCGCCATAGGGGCACAAATGACCGGCAGAGTCAGTTCCCGGATGTCCAGCACAGCCCCAGTCTATGAACAGCCAAGCCGGTAGCCGTGGCGGGAACGGCGAAACGACTCCTCGTCGGACACGATCCCTTCGCCGAGTTCTCGTGCGACGTCGAGGTCGGAGCAGACGCGGACGATGGGGGGGGTGCGTGCGTATCGGGGTGATGATCGGACGCGGTTCGACTCGACCGCTCGGTGTGAGCGCCTGAACTTTGGGAACCCATTCCTCGATCACGTCGGCGGCTTGGCGATCTGCTCGGGTATCGAGCCTTCACAACGCATGTCTCGGCCCGCGTACAGAGACATAGTCGTGCCTGTCCCACGGTTGACCCGCGGCGCGGCCAGTTGGTGAATCCGGCCGAGAAGGATCTGCCGGCAGGCGGGAGTAATTCACGTCACATGGCTGATGGGTGTCGCCGCGGGGAATTCTCGGCGTAGATTCGACGCTGGACTTGATGCACGCGTGGCACCAACCCGAACAAACCGTCTGGTACCCGAACCGGCTCCACCAGGAGTGGTCGGCGGGACTGAAACGTGAGGTTCTTCCATGACCCGCAGCTATAACGTCGGCGTGGTCGGCGCAGGACGCGTCGGCGCAGTGTTGGCCGCGGCCCTCAGGGCCGCCGGCCATGAGATCGTCGCCGCCGCCGGTGAGTCCGACGCATCGCGGACGAGGATCGCCACCCTGTTGCCCGGGGTCCGGATCGCCAAGCCCAGCGACGTGGCCCGCGAGTGCGACCTGCTGCTGCTCACCGTCCCCGATGACATGCTGCCCAACGTGGTGGCCATGCTCAGCGCGAGTGGTGCCATTCACGAGGGCCAGATCGTCGTGCACACCTCCGGCCGTCACGGACTGGCCGTGTTGGCGGAGGCCACCGCGGTGGGTGCGCACCCGATCGCGCTGCACCCGGCGATGACCTTCACCGGCACCGAGGTGGACCTGCCCCGGTTGGCCGGATGCGTCTTCGGAGTGACCACCGGTCCCGATGAGAAGGCGATCAGCACCCAGCTCGTAGACGACCTCGGCGGCAGCGCCATCTGGGTGCCCGAGGAGAAGCGCACCCTGTATCACGCGGGTCTCGCGCACGGAGCGAACCACCTGGTCACCTTGGTGACCCAGGCCATGGAGTTGCTGGCCGCCGCCGGTGCTGACGACCCGGCCGGGACTCTGCGCCCGCTGCTGACCGCGGCCCTGGACAACGCCCTGGACCAGGGTGATGCCGCCCTGACCGGACCCATCGTGCGCGGCGACATCAACACAGTCGCCGCCCATCTGGCCGATATCACCGCACACGCACCGCACACTCTGGGCTCCTACGTGGCGATGGCCCGAGCCACGCTGGGACGGGTGATCGCCGACGGTCGTCTGGTTCCGTTGCGTGGGATGAGGATCGCCCAGCTACTGGCGGAGGCGGAGGCTCGGGTGGCGGCCGGGATGCCGCAACTGGCCACCCCGCCGACGCCACCCGACACCCTGACGCGGTCGAACCGCTCGCAGATCTGACCCGACCCAGCAGGACCAGAGGAAACCGTGTCGCTCCCCATGCTGGCTGCCACCCGTGGCGAACTGAACGAGTTGCTGGCGCCCCGACGCGTCGCGGGTGAGCGGGTCGGATATGTGGCCACCATGGGTGCGCTGCATGACGGGCACGGTTCGTTGATGAGTGTGGCCCGCGACCGAGTCGGATCCGGGCCGGTCGTGGTCTCGATCTTCGTCAACCCGCTCCAGTTCGGACCGGGGGAGGACCTGGACCGCTACCCGCGCACGCTGACCACCGACCTGGCCCTGGCCGGTGCACACGGCGTCGATATCGTCTTCGCGCCCAGCGTCGAGGAGATGTACCCGCATGGGGTGCCCCACGTGGGGACTCCGGCCGAGGGAGCCGCGGTCACTCTCGATCCCGGAGCGTTGGCCACCCTCTTGGAGGGGGAGTCTCGTCCCGGCCACTTCCGGGGAGTGCTGACCGTGGTGGCCAAGCTGTTCGGGTTGGTCCGTCCCGATGTGGCGGTCTTCGGCCAGAAGGACTACCAGCAGCTCGCCCTGATCCGGCGGATGGCCGAGGACCTGTGTCTGGGCATCGAGGTGGTCGGCGCGGAGACCGTTCGCGAGAGCGACGGCCTGGCGCTCTCCTCCCGTAACCGGTACCTCGACAGCACCGAACGGGTGGTGGCCGGGACCCTGTCCCAGGCGTTGCGCGCGGCTCAGGAGCGCGCTCGCTACGGTGAGCCCGCTGCCCGTTGGGCCGCGATGAGCGTGTTGCGGGCAGAGCCTCGGCTGAGACTGGACTATCTGGCCCTGACCGGTACCGACCTCGGTCCGGCCCCTGAGGTCGGGGAGGGCAGGATCCTGGTCGCGGCCGGAGTCGGGGCGACCCGGCTGATCGACAACATGTCGATCACATTCGGCCGGCTCCCCGAGAGGGGCGCCGACTGAGATTCGCCGGGTGAGGAGGTCTGCGAAGCGCCCTCGAACCCACGTCACTCGAGCGGGCACCGCGGTAGCGGGCTCGACCACAGATTGAGAGGAACATCCGTGCTCCGCACCATGATGAAGAGCAAGATCCACCGGGCCACCGTGACCCAGGCCGACCTGCACTACGTCGGGTCGGTCACCGTGGACGAGGACCTGCTGGAGGCAGCCGACCTACTCCCCGGCGAACTGGTCCACATCGTCGACATCACCAACGGCGCCCGACTGGAGACCTACACGATCGCCGGAGAGCGAGGCAGCGGTGTGATCGGCATCAACGGTGCCGCCGCGCACCTGGTGCATCCCGGCGACCTGGTCATCCTGATCGGCTACGGCCAGATGACCACCGCGGAGGCCCGCGAATACCAGCCGCGGGTGGTCTTCGTCGACGCCGACAACCGGATCACCGGGACCGGTGCCGACCCGGCCGACACCTTCGGCGACGAGACCCTGAAGCGAGCCGACCGGCTCGACCCCACGCCCCTCGAAGCCCACTGATCGACGGGACGAGGAGAACCCCCGTGCAACCGACTAGCCTGCAGGAATGATCTCGCAACCGCTGCTGCCCGGACGTCTGGCGGCACCTGCTCCCGGCTGGCGGACCGAGGCCGACGTCGTGGTCATCGGATCCGGGATCGCCGGGCTGACCGCGGCGCTCCGGTTGCGTGACCACGTCGAACGGGTCCTGCTGGTCACCAAGGATGTGCTCGCGGCCGGCTCCACCCAGTGGGCGCAGGGTGGCATCGCGGCGGCGCTGGGACCCGGTGACACTCCGATGGAGCACGAGTGGGACACCCTGGTCGCGGGAGCCGGGGCCTGTGACATCGACGCGGTACGCACTTTGGTCAACGAAGGCCCCGAGTCGGTTCGGGAGCTGATCGCGCTGGGCACCAACTTCGACCTGCACGAGGGCGAGCTCTCGCTGACCCGCGAGGGCGGCCATCACCGCGACCGGATCGCCCATGCCGGCGGCGATGCCACCGGTGCCGAGATCCAGCGAGCCCTGATCGCGAACGTGACCGCGGACCCGAATATCGAGGTCATCCAGCACGCGCTGGCCCTGGATCTGCTGCTGGCCGCCGACGGCGGGGTGGCGGGGGTGACGCTGCACGTGATGGGCGAAGGACAGCGCGACGGAGTCGGGGCGGTGCACGCACGAGCGGTGGTGCTCGCCTCGGGCGGGCTGGGTCAGGTCTTCAGCCAATCCACCAACCCGCCGGTCGCGACCGGGGACGGGATGGCCCTGGCCCTACGGGCCGGCGCCGTCCTACGTGACATCGAATTCGTCCAGTTCCACCCCACCGTCATGTACCTAGGCCCGGACAGCCAAGGTCAACAGCCGCTGATCAGCGAGGCGGTGCGGGGCGAGGGCGCCTTCCTGGTGGACTTCGAGGGCCACCGGTTCATGCAGGGGGTGCATCCACTCGTCGATCTGGCCCCCCGAGACGTGGTCGCCAAGGCGATCACCAAGCAGATGTCCCGGTCCAACCGCCCGCACATGTGGCTCGACGCCCGTCACCTCGGGTCGGCGTTCTGGGAGCAGCGGTTCCCGACCATTCTGGCCACCTGCCGAAGCCACGGCGTGGACCCGGTGCGTGACCTGATCCCGGTCGCCCCGGCCCAGCACTACGAGTCCGGCGGGGTCCGGGTGGACCTGTGGGGGCGGACCGGGGTTCCCGGCCTGTACGCCACGGGCGAGGTGGCCTGTACCGGTGTGCACGGTGCCAATCGGTTGGCCTCCAACTCACTGTTGGAGGGCCTGGTCTTCTCACGTCGGATAGCCAAGGTACTGCCGCGAGAGCTGCGGGCCTGGGCAGCCCCCCTGGACGGGAGCGAGGACCATCGGCAGGCCGGGCTGGTTCGCGGGGAGGCCCGCCGCCGGATGCAACGGGTGATGACCGAACGGGTCGGCGTGCTGCGCTCCGCGGCGGGAGTTGCCTCGGCCCTGTCGGAGCTTGCCGTGATCGCCCAGGACGCCTCCAGCGCACCCGACGTGGACAGTTGGGAGACCACCAACCTGGTGACCGTCTCGACCGCGCTGGCGCAGGCTGCGCTCCAGCGCGAGGAGACCCGCGGCTCGCACTGGCGTGAGGACTTCGATGACCGCGACGACGACCGGTTCGGGGGCGGACACCTCGACTCCGTGCTCGCTCACGACCAGTTGCGACAGTCCTTCGTGTCGGTGCCGGCCAGTGACCTCGGCCCGGCGCCGTTGTTTCATCCCGAACACCACGTGTCACACAACGCAGGAGGCCAGGGATGAGCGCGGCGTCAGATCAGCGGTACACCCCCTTCGAGGCGCTGCCGAGCGACCTGGTGATCGAGCTGGCCGGAGCCGGGCTCGACCCGCACCGGCTCCATCTGCAGGTCGTCGACGCGCTCGAGGAGGATCTGGCCGACGGTGGCGACACCACCAGCCTGGCGACCATCGCCGCGGATGCGACCTCGACCGGAGAGTTCGTCTCGCGTGAGTCCGGGGTGGTGGCCGGTCTCGGCGTCGCTGCCTTCGTCTTCGCGGTCGTCAACGGCGGGTCCGTACGGGTCTTCGATCGGGTCCCGGACGGCACCGCGGTGCAGCCCGGGGACACGGTGCTGAGGGTTACCGGAACCACCCGAGGGATGCTCACCGCCGAACGAGTGGCACTGAACTACGCCAGCCATCTGTCCGGGATCGCCACCGCGACCGCCCGTTGGGTGGCCGCCTGCGCCGGTACCCGGGCACGTGTCTTGGACACCCGCAAGACCCTGCCCGGTCTGCGTCAACTGCAGAAGTACGCGGTGCGCTGTGGCGGGGGAGTGAACCACCGCTTCTCGCTGGGGGACATGGCGATGGTCAAGGACAATCACGTGGTGGCGGCCGGGGGCGCGGTGCCGGCGTTCGAGGCGGTGCGCCGCGGCTACCCCGATCTGCCGGTCGAGGTCGAGGTCGGCAGCCTGGCCGAGCTCCGCGATGTCCTGCGGGCAGGTTGCGACCGGGTCCTGCTAGACAATATGGACTCGCCCACGATGGCCGAGGCGGTGCGGATCAACCAGGAGCAGTTCGGTGGCACGGCCGCCCTGGAGGCCTCCGGTGGGCTGACCCTCGATCGGGCCCGGGAGGTGGCGTTGACCGGCGTCGACTATCTCTCGGTGGGGGCGCTGACCCACTCGGTGAGAGTGTTCGACCTGGGTTTCGACTTCTACTGATCCGGCGGAGTCGAGAGCCACCATAGGGGTGGCCGGACGGGAGGAACGACATGGGAGTGCTGGCTGTCGACATCGGCAACCGCGACATCACCCTCGGCTTCGTGCCGTCCGTCGACGGCGTGCTCCCACAGCGGCCCGAGATCGGCGAGCACTGGCGGGTGGCCACCGACGAACGGCGCACTTCGGACGAGTGGGCCGTCCTGGTCCGTGGGCTGCTGCGTGAGGCCGATCTGACCGACCGGATCGAGGGCATCGCCCTGTGCGCCACGGTCCCGGCGGTCCTGCACGAGTGGCGCGACATGCTCACCCGACACTTCGCCGGCTGGCGGCACGTGGTGGTCGAACCGGGGGTGCGTACCGGAGTGCCGGTGCTGATGGACAACCCGCGCGAGGTGGGCACCGACCGGATCATGAACGCGGTCGCGGCGGCCGCCCTGTACGGCGGCCCGGCGATCGTCGTCGACTTCGGGATCGCCACCGTCTTCGACGTCGTCGACGCCCAGGGCCGGTATGTGGGCGGTGCGATCTCGCCGGGGCTGGAGATCTCCCTCGAGGCACTGGGCCGGCGCGGCGCCCAGTTGCGCACCGTAGAGCTCAAACGCCCGCGCAGCGTGATCGCCAAGAACACGATCGAGGCGCTGCAGTCCGGGATGGTGTTCGGCGGCGCGGCCCAGGTAGACGGGCTGGTCGAGCGGATGCTGGTCGAGCTCGGCGGCCGGGCACTCGGCGATCCACCGGTCAAGGTGATCTCGACCGGCCACCTGGCCGACCTGGTCGTTGCCGACTGCTGTTGCTTCACCGATCACGCTCCCTGGCTGACTCTGCAGGGCTTGGCACTGGTCTATCGCCGCAATATCTGACCCCTGACGGTTCTCCACACCGCTGGCCCGTGAGCGATCGTGCACAATTTCGCTGCTTCGGCCCGACCTCTCCGTCAGCACCCCCGTACGCGTCGCACGCTGGATCGCACGGGTAGTCACAGGGTGTGACATCTGGGGAGGGCGATGAGATGTACGGGGAACCCCGCAGGATCTTGGAGTCGGCGGCGCGGCTCGATGCGCGAGCCGACGACATCCGGCATCGGGCGGCCGAGCTGTTCGCCGCCGCGAGGCGGACCAGGTGGGTCTCACTGGCCTCGGACCGGATGGGCAATCGGATCCGACGTGAGTACGAGGAGCTGCTTCGGGTGGCCCGCCGGTATGAGGACGCCGCAGCCGCGGTGCGAGAACATGCTGCGCGAGTGCAGCAGGTGCTGGACCTGATCGAGCAGATCGAACGGCGGGTCAGGGCACTCGTGGCCGGTGCCTGGGAGCGGATCCACACCGTCTGGGACGTCGCGGTCGGTACCGTCGGCGCGGCGGTGTCGGGTGTGGTGGACGCCGTCGGCGGCGTGTTCGGTACGGAGGCCGAGGCCCCGGACCCTCAGGAGCTGTCCGATCGGCGACTGGTGGCCACCGAGCTGCCACCCGAGGGACACCGGGACTGGCTGGATGTGCCCACTCGGCTGGGGCTGGCGGCGTGAACTCATCAGCCGACGGGATCGGAGCGGGACCGGTCCTGGTCCACGGTGTCCGCAATGCCGACCTGTGCCGGGCCGCCCTCGAGGCCGGCACCACCCTGCCGTGGCTACCCGAGATGGACCTGCGCGAGAGCCCGGACGTGTCAGCCCTGCCACCGCCGGCGGCGGTGATGCATGCCGTGGTGCGGCTCACCTCGGCCCGGCATCTGGTCCACCTCGAGGAGACTCACCACGAGGTGCGTCGGTATGGCTGGTGCGGCATCCAGAACGGGGCGGCCGTCGAGCTCGCCACCAGGGACGAGGGATCGGACGATCCGGAGTGGACCATCGCCTGCCTGACGATGCCGGAGTGGGTCGGGCGCCTGGTCGCCCGGATGCGGCGGGGAGCGTCGGCCTCGACGCACCTGCCGGACCCGAGCGCGCGGATGGGTGGGGCTGTCCACGGGGTGGCCCTACCGGAGCGGCTCATGGTGCCGACCGAGCTCCTGTTGGGGATCGACGAGGCTCGGGCCAGCGGTCTCCATGGGTGCATTCCCACCTTGGTGCACACCATCGGAGCGCCGGTTCTCATCTGTCCGTCGGGGACTCGGAGCTGGCACCGAGCGAGTGAGGGGGAGGCGGCCCGGGTGCTGATGCGACTCCTGCCGGCGTTGCGCGGTCGGACCCGACTGGCGTTGCTGGATCGCGGGCATGAACGGCACAACGCAATCAGCTGGGGACGGTTCACCGACGGGTGGCGGGAGTTCTGTCCCCAGTCCGGCGGGTACACGTTGTTGGTCCGGCGAGACCCACGGGTCCTGAGGGGGCGGCTGCTCCTGAGCCTCGGGCGGTCGGCCGACCCCGGCGGGGAGGAAGGCCGGACCATGCGACCGGCCCGCCGGGGCGCCGACGATGGATGAGCCACTCGAGATCCGCGGCGGGATCGGCGGCGTCGTGGCCGAGTACGAGGATCTCCGCTCGCTGCGGAGCGAGTTCGAGGCTCTGGCCGGGACCCTGCGGGATTGGGCCGGTACGGATGCCGACGAGGCCGCGGACGCCGACCTGGTGGCATCCTCGGTGTTGTCCCCGGACTCGTTCGCGGCCGCCGAGCGCGCCATCCTCGGCGCCACCCTGGGCCCGCACGGGTTGGCCGGGGCGGTCGTCGCGCTCACGGCAGCGGAGGTGGCCACTCGGGCGGTACAGCTCTTCTACGCGGCGGCCGATGAGAGCTCGCGGTGGGCCGGCGAGGCGCTGCTGAGCCGGGCCGGCTGGCAGTTCGAGCAGGCACTTCCGGGGCTGGGACTGGCTGGGCTGCTGACGGGTGTCCTCGCCCCCGGTGTCACCCGGTCCATGCGCGAGGTGCTGCAGACCCACCCGGGATTGGTCCAGAGTGCTTCCGCATTGTTGCCGGGAATGCTGGCAGGTGCCCGCCTCGATCCGAGATTGCGCATCGGGATTCTGGCGGGAGAACGCTGGGGACCGGATTCAATGACCGGGGTGCTGGTGGATGCCTCTGACGGTATATATGGGCCGGATCGCCACGGAGCACTTGATCCCGATCAAAGCCGGGAAATGCTGGAACTGCCGGTGCCGACCGGAGTCGAGAGTCTGGTGAAGGGGACCGATCGGGTCGCGTCGGGGTTGGCGAGCGGAGGATTCGCCATACAGCGGATCCAGCGTTCCGACGGCACGACCAGTTGGGTGGTCCAGTTGCCCGGGACCGATGTGGATGATTCAGACTCGGTGCGGGACTGGACCGGCAACATCCATCTGCTAGAGGGGCGTGACACCGCATATGGGGAGGCCATCGACAAGGCGCTGGTCAATGCCGGCGCCGGCCGTGACGATCCGATCCTGCTCAGTGGACATTCAGCGGGTGGAATGCAGGCGGCGCATCTGGCGGGTGATCCGAACTTTCGGTGGAACGTGAAAGGGGTGCTCACGGCCGCGGCACCGATAGGCGGCCTGCAGTTACCCGACACCGTGGCTGCCCTGTCGTTGGAGAACACCCGCGATCTGGTGGTCGGCCTCGACGGACATGCCAACGAGGAGGGAGTCGGACATGTCACAGTGCGCGCGGATGCGGGTGGTGATGGACTCTCGCAGGCCCATTCGCTCTCTGACCGGTATGTTCCGCTGGCTGGCGCCGTGGACGCCGGTGCGGACCCCTCAACCACGCAGATTATTGATGCCTGGCGAGACAACGGATTTGTCTCGACCGGTTCTGGGGAAAGTTCGAAGACCTTCTCCTATCGGGCAATCTTCGAATGAAACTATCGTTGAGCTCAAAACGATGCTGTCTCTACTTGTGTTCTATCGCAGAGGAGTACACCATAGTTCCCAGAGAGACGTGTTGCCGCCGATCGGAGGTGACCGACAACATCGCACAGAGGAGCTCAAACCATGGCCCAGAAGGTCACCATTGTTCTGGTCGACGACCTGGACGGTTCCGAAGCAGTGGACACCGTTCAGTTCGCCCTCGATGGCAAGAACTACGAGATCGACTTGTCGGAGAAGAACGCGGCAGACCTCCGCAATGCAATTGCTCCGTGGACCGGTCATGCCCGGCGAGTCAGTGGTGGTCCGGGACGGGTGCGTCGTACTGCCGGCGTCAGCCGGGCCTCCAATGTCAAGGAGATCCGCGAATGGGCCCGCAACAATGGGTACCAGGTCTCCGAGCGAGGCCGGGTTCCGGCCGTGATCCAAGAGGCTTACGCGGCCGCACACTGAGTTCGGCATTGAGCCCGGCATGAGTTCGGGCTGAGCCACACTGCGCCTTGCAGAGGGCCCACTCTCCGGAACGGAGAGTGGGCCCTCTGGTGCCTATCGGTCGCGACGAAGTGGTCCCGGTTGCTGACCATCGAGCGGCCGGGCTTGTTCGCCAGCAGCGGACGGGCTCGGGTACGCCGGAGGGAACACGTAGGCTGGGCCGCACGTTGTCAGAGGTGTCGGTCACCAGTCCACACCAGGGACGGGCGACACCGGCAACGCGAGACGTAGCGAGGGAGTGCAGATGTTCGAGCGGTTCACCGACCGAGCCCGACGAGTGGTGGTGCTGGCCCAAGAAGAGGCCCGCATGCTCTCGCACAACTACATCGGTACCGAGCACATCCTGCTCGGGCTGATTCACGAGGGCGAGGGCGTCGCAGCCAAGGCGCTGGAGTCTCTCGACATCTCACTGGAGGCGGTCCGCGCCCAGGTCGAAGAGATCATCGGCCAGGGGCAGCAGGCACCGTCGGGCCACATCCCCTTCACACCGCGTGCCAAGAAGGTTCTCGAGCTGTCCCTGCGCGAGGCGCTGCAGCTCGGACACTCCTATATCGGTACCGAGCACATCCTGCTCGGGCTGATCCGGGAGGGCGAGGGGGTCGCGGCCCAGGTGCTGCAGAAGCTCGGTGCCGACCTGAACCGGGTCCGGCAGCAGGTGATCCAACTGCTCAGCGGTTTCCAGGGCAAGGAGGCGGCCGGAGCGGCCGCGGCTACCGGCGGTGCCGGCGGCGAGGCGCCGTCGAGTTCCCTGGTGCTCGACCAGTTCGGTCGAAATCTCACCCAGGCGGCCCGCGAGGGCAAGCTCGACCCGGTGATTGGCCGCGACGA
>CAYNFY010000078.1:0-20413 GCA_964396585.1 uncultured Nocardioides sp. | reverse complement strand
CTACCCGGCCACCGCCCCCGAATCGACCGCTACACCGTCAACTGCGATGAGCCAGGAAACCCACGCAAGAGGCCCAGACGGGACGACGAACCCAATGTGGATGACATGTCAAGTGAAATGCTCGCCCTCGGCGTATCCGCACAGCAACTCAAGTACGAGCAGGACTACAACTCAGCCATTCAGGCCACGACCCAGCACTCCCAACGCGGCGACAACGCCAAGGTGCTCGCACTGCTGACGACTGAACTCAGGGTCCGTCGGCTCCCACCCCTCGACGACGCTGTCGCTGAAGCAGCCGCAGTGCACATCTCGGCGGGCCGGACAATCACGGCGACAGTTTCATTCCACGGCCTCGGTGCCAGTGGCCCCAACTATCGCGTGAACCTTCATTCGGGCGACATGAAATTCGGGGAATGAGCCCGACTCGGACGGGGAATGCCCCCCGGAGCCGGTCGATCACGAGTCCCTGACCTGCGGCGACGGACTTTCGCCGGTAGCCCGCCAGGGGCTTGAGACGAAAGTCGAGAAGCCGAGCGACGAAAGTCGTGTGGAAGCCGGTTCCGGCCCGAGAAATCGGACGGGAACCGGCTTCCGGCGTTTCAGGACCCGTCCGAGGGTGCCGTCGCCCGTGGGTTGGCATCGCCCGACGTACAGGTGCCCATTCTCGTCGGAGAGCGGGCGGCGCTCCGGCCCGTTGATGTCGCCTACCGATTGCTCGAACAGCAGCTCTCACTCACACCATCGGGCATGCTGGGCGCATGGTTGTCGACTTCCGCCTTGTTCCCCGCGTTGACGCACAGACGGGCGAGTTGTTCGTCCGGGATCGCTCTTGGTATGGCTGGGACGCCAGCAAGACCGAAGCGGAACTGTTCGAGATGAACCGGGGTGACTGGGCACTCGGGGAGAAGTTCGAAGGCCAGTCATACGCGACGTTCTCGTTCGACGGGGAGATCCGATTCGTTGCCGCCATCACGGGTAAGGAACCCATAGACACAGCCACCGGAAAGAAGTGGGCAGTTACCGGGTGGGTGCTTCCACCTGAGCATCCGGCGTCGGTCGCGCTACTGGGGATGTACCTCGAAGCGATTCAGGGTGGTCGGTCGTATCACGATCTTCCCGACGTGGATTCCATCCCCGTTGACGCGCCATTGTTGCCGCTTGAGGCGGGGCGACCGGGCTGGTTGCTGGTGTGGAACCCCGGCAAGGGCGGGTTCACGGACTTCGACGCGGCCCTCGCTGGCGTGGCAGCGACCGGAAGGTTCCGCGAACGTTGGTCTTGTGGAATCCGCACGGGCGGTATCGAGCCCGGCGACCGGGTGTTCTTGTTCGCGATCGGGAAGCAGGCTGGCATCGTCGGCACTGGCTGGGCTGCCACAGGCGTGTTCCAAAAGGGGCATTGGCAAGACGGGCAAACCGGCGACGCGAACTACGTCCTCGTGGACTGGGACACCCTCGTCCCCGTCGAAGACCGTCTCGACCGCGCGCATCTCAAGAGAGTTCTTCCCGGTGTGGCGGCGAACTGGGGACCACGCGGTGGGGGAGTGACCCTCGACCACGCCACCGTGAAGACCCTCGCGAATACGTGGGCCGACCACACCGGTAACAGCAAGGCGAGTGCCACCCACCGAGGCGGCAGCGGATCCGATGAACCCGACGAAACCCCCACTGGCGGACAAGGCCGTATCCAAGACCCCGAACGTCGAAAGAAAATCGAAGACGCAGCCCAAGACCGCCTCACCTGCCATTACGAGAACCTCGGCTACGAAGTCCAAGACGTCCGATACCAAGGCCCGTACGACGCCATCGCCACCCGAGGCACCGAGACCCGCTACCTCGAAGCCAAAGGCACCACCACAGCAGGCGACACCGTCATCGTGACCCGCAACGAAGTCGCATGGGCGCGGACCCACCCCGACCAATGCGTCATCGGCATCTGGGCCGGCATCCGGTTCACCCCAGACGGCGAGGTCGACCCCGAGCAGGGCACCTTCACCGTCCACCCCTGGAACCCCGACACCGGCACCCTCACCCCACGAGACCACGACTGGAGACCCACTCTGGGCTGAAGAACTTGATTTCGGTGCGCGGACATGCCGATACCTGAGAACGAACGGCCCGGGGTGAGGGACGTTCGCCCCTACTCCGCCAAAGGTTCCAGACCGGGTTGCGGCGTCACCAGGGTCATTGAAGTGGTGGCAGTTCCGGGTCGTTGTGCGGCCCCGCGGATCATGAACGAATTTTCGCAAACCGTGAGCGTCCTGCCGTTCTCGATGTAATGTTGTCGACGGAGCCGCTGCCCTATCCCCCGTGGGCAGCGGCTCCACATATTTCGGCGACCGGAGCTGGATTCCGATGGGTGGAGCGGGTCGTTTTCGGTGTCTCTGTCGCCCAGCTGATGCCCACGATGTTGAATGGCAACGTGATCCAGGTGTCTCCACGACGACGATTCCAAAACAGGCTGGTAGGCCTGAGCGCTGCCGCACTTCTCGGCGGCGGCCTCTGTCTGGCGACCGCCGCGGTGCCAGATGGTGCTCCGGCGCTCACCGGGGGGAGCACGGCCAGCGCGGCAGTGGTCGGTCCCGATGCCGATCAGCCGAACATCTTGCAGATCACCGTGGACGACATGGCGATCGGAGACCTGCGCTACCTTCCGAAGATCAATCGGATGTTGGTCAAGCGAGGCACGAATTTCACCAATCTGGTGGCCCCCACTCCCATCTGTGTCCCGTCTCGCGCCTCGATGCTGAGCGGTCAACTGGCTCACAACCACGGCGCTCACTCGATCAGCGGGCCGCAGGCAGGCTTCGCCTCGTTCAAGGATTCTCGAACGCTTCCGGTCTGGCTACAGGCGGCGGGCTACGACACCCTGTTCGCCGGCAAGTACCTGAACGGTTACGGCAAGAGGAACCAGCGCTATGTACCACCCGGCTGGACCGACTGGCGGGGCTCGATCGACCCGTTCACCTACGACTATCGCAAGCTCGTGCTCAACAAGAACGGCCGGGTCGTGCGCAAGCGGGGGTACACCACCAACTTGCTGGCCCATGAGGCGAACGAGATGCTGTCCGCGCCCCGGCGGACCCGGAGCCCCTGGTTCTTCAGCCTCAACTACGTCGCGCCGCATACCGGCAGCCCGCGAGACGCCGGTGACCCGAGCGGCTTCGGGGTGCAGACCCCCTCACCGGCCGCCAAGTACCGCAACGCCTACGCGGGCAAGAAGCTCCCCCGCAAGCCCAACCTGTGGCGAGCCACCCGCAACACCAAGTTCTTCCCGCCGTTCAGTGCCGGCAAGAAGGCGGCCGTCACCGAACTGTTCCAGCAGCGACTCGAGGCGCTGCGCTCGGTGGACGACGCCGTTGCCGGTCATCTCAAGGTCCTGCGTCGAACCGGGCAGCTGGGCAACACGCTGGTCGTCTTCATCTCCGATAACGGCATGCTGATGGGGGAGCACAACCGGACCGGCAAACTCCTGGAGTACCGCGAGTCGCTGCAGGTGCCGATGGTGGTTCGGGGGCCGGGCGTCGATCGAGGGTCGGTCCAGAACAGTCTGGTCGCCAACTACGACCTTCCCACCACCTATGCGGCACTCGCCGGTGCCACTCCGCAACGCCGCCAGGACGGGATCGACATCTCGCGGCTCTGGAGCGGCCGGCGATACACCGGACGGGTGGTGCCGATCGAGGCGTGGCACACGCTCAACGGGAGGATCAAACTGTACGAAGGAGTCCGAGTGGACGACCGCTGGACCTTCGTGCGGTTCAGCACCGGCGGCAAGCTGCTCGACCTGAGACGCGACCCTTACGAGACCGTGAACGTGGCCCGGCTGGCCAAGAACCGCAAGATACGGGCCAAGCTGCAGCGCTGGATGCTGCGCTATGACGACTGCTCGGGTTCGAGCTGTCCTCGCTCCGTCCACTGGCGTCCGCAACGCGGCTGAACTCAGTCACGCTGGGCGGCGAAGAAGGCGTCGAGGCGTGCGGTGCTCTCGGCGGCCAAGACCCCGGCGACCACCTCGGGGCGGTGGTTGAGCCGTCGGTCGCGGACCACGTCCCACAACGAGCCGATCGCGCCCGCCTTCTCGTCCCAGGCCCCGAAGACGATCCGGTCCACCCGGGCCAGCACGCTGGCCCCGGCGCACATGGTGCAGGGCTCCAGGGTGACCACCAGGGTGCACCCGGACAATCTCCATTCCCCGACCGCCCGGGCGGCGGCGCGCAGCGCGACCACCTCGGCATGACCGGTCGGATCGGCGTCGGCCTCCCGCACGTTGTGACCGGTACCGATCACCCTGCCGTGCCGATCGAGCACGACCGCTCCGATCGGCACGTCACCGTGCCGTCCGGCCCGGTCCGCCTCGGCCAGCGCGGCCCGCATGGCGGGCTCGTAACGGGCGTGCCTGGTCGGTGGGGTGGTCGGTGGGCTGGTCATCGAGGAGTGGTCGAGGTGGGCGGAAACGGGGTCAGTCCGTGACCAGGTCGACCTGGTCGTCGAAGAGCCGCCCGAATCCGAGTCGATGGGCGATATCGCTGATCAGCTCGTCGGGGTACAGCTCCTCGTCGGCGACGAGCATCCCGAGGTCCATCGCCGATATTCCGACGTCGGCCAGGATCGACAGGTCACCGGCGGCGGCCGGTTCGTCCTCGTCCTCGGGCATCGGCAGCCCCAGATGCTCGACGATCGACTCGGCGAGTTCGAACTCCTCGGCCGCCTCGATGTCGGAGAGCAGAACCTGGGTTCGAGCCCCGGTCACCCGGACCAGGACGGCGTAGGTCTCGTCGATGCCGATCAATCCCAGCGCGCCTCCGTCCCCGGGGAAGCGTCGCAGGGCCCGGGCCAGGTCGTCGAGATCCTCGACGTGTTCGTGCGCTAGCTCCTGGACCTGCCACACGCCTTCCTCCCGGTAGGCGGCCACCGCGAAGTCCACCCACTCGTCGGCCATCGCCGTCCTCCGTTCGCTGCTGCAGCATCCACTGGGATCGGCATCGATCCGCCCGATTCGACCCGACGCCACTGTCAAGCCTGTCAGACAGGCGGCCCGGGGGCCAGCCGGTTCCTGACAAGGTTGCACCCAGATACCCTGAACCATGCGCACTCACGTCGTTGACCACCCGCTCGTCGCCCACAAACTCACCACCCTGCGAGACGTGCGCACCGACTCGCCGACCTTCCGTCGGTTGACCGACGAACTGGTCACCTTGCTCGCCTACGAGGCGACCCGGGAGGTGCGAACCGAGACGGTCGAGATCGTCACGCCGGTCTCCCCGACCACCGGAGTGAAGCTGAGTTCGCCGAAGCCGCTGGTGGTGCCGATCCTGCGGGCCGGCCTGGGCATGCTCGACGGGATGATGCGCCTGCTGCCCACCGCCGAGGTCGGCTTCCTGGGCATGGTGCGCAATGAGGAGACCCTGGAGGCCTCCACCTATGCCGAGCGACTCCCCGAGGACCTGTCGGGTCGGCAGTGCTACGTGCTCGACCCGATGCTGGCCACCGGTGGCACGCTCGCCGCAGCGATCAGGTTCCTGGTCGACCGCGGCGCCGACCACATCACCGCCATCTGCCTGCTCACCGCTCCCGAGGGGACGGGCAAGCTGGAGGGTCTGCTCGCCGACATCGACGTGCCGGTCACGATCGTGACCGCGGCGATGGATGAGCGGCTCGACGAGCACGGCTACATCGTGCCCGGCCTGGGTGACGCGGGAGACCGGTTGTACGGCATCGCCGACTGACCCGGCCCGAGGATCAGAGGGTGATCCCGCGTGCCCTGGCCTGGAGCGCTCGAAGGCGCTCGGTGTGCTGCGGTGCGGGTCCGTCCACCTGGATACCGGGGACCACCGTCGAGATCGGCAACACGGCCACCGGCGAGGTGGGCAGACCCCACTCGGTGAGCCACTCTCCGAGTTGGGCCGCGGAGTGGGCGTAGACGATCCGCCCCAGCCCGGCCCAGCCGTGCGCCCCGGCACACATCACGCAGTGCTCGCCGGAGGTGTACACGGTCGCGGCGGAGCGCTCCTGCGGCGTCATATTGCCGGCCGCCCAGCGAGCGATCTCGAATTCGGGGTGCCGGGTGTGGTCACCGCCACCGACCCGGTTGCGATCCGCGAACAGTTCGCTGCCGGCGGCGTCGACCAGCACCGTCCCGAAGGGCAGATCCTCCTCGGCCAGCGCCTCCTCGGCCAGCGCGATGGCGCGTTCCAACCAGACCAGGTCGGCGTCGTTCACAGTCATGGGTTCAGTCTCCCGCAACTCAGAC
Organism: uncultured Nocardioides sp.; assembly: GCA_964396585.1. Lineage (GTDB taxonomy): Bacteria > Actinomycetota > Actinomycetes > Propionibacteriales > Nocardioidaceae > Nocardioides. The sequence continues at coordinate 14,163 of CAYNFY010000078.1, read as the reverse complement.
GACTGGGCGACATGGCTAACTGAGATGACTGAGTACCGTTCATCCGGTACCGCATGCCAGTTACCGATCGGTAGGGGATCGGAATCATCGATCGTGTGACGCAAACCACGTGAGACGAGTTCCCCCCACCCCCTTCGGCCCGGATACGTTGTGGCGATTGCATCCCGAGGAGGAAACGATGCGGATCGGAATTCCCCGCGAATCCAAGCCGGGCGAAACCCTCGTCGCGGCGACCGTAAAAACAGCCCAGCAACTGCTGAAGCTGGGCTACGAGGTCGTCGTCGAGAGTGGCGCCGGGTCGCTGGCCGACCAGACCGACCAGGCGTTCATCGACGCCGGCGTGTCGGTCGTCAGTGCTGACGACGCCTGGGCCAGTGACGTCGTGGTCAAGGTTCAGGCACCCACCCCCGAGGAGATCACCCGGCTGCGCCGCAGCGCTACGGTCATCTCGCTGATGGCTCCGGCCCGCAGCCCCGAATTGCTGGCGCAGTTGGAGGCTCAGGGCGTCACGGCCCTGGCTATGGACGCCGTGCCGCGGATCAGCCGCGCCCAGTCCATGGACGTGCTGAGCTCGATGGCCAACGTGGCGGGCTACCGCGCCGTGATCGAGGCTGCCAACGAATTCGGTCGGATGTTCACCGGCCAGGTCACCGCCGCCGGTAAGACCGCTCCGGCCCGGGTCTTCGTGGCCGGTGCCGGTGTCGCCGGTCTGGCCGCGATCGGTGCTGCTCAGTCGATGGGTGCCATCGTGCGCGCCTTCGACCTGCGCCCCGAGGTGGCCGAGCAGGTCGAGTCGATGGGCGCCGAATTCGTGCGCGTCGACATGGAGCAGGAGGTCTCTGCCGACGGCTATGCCAAGGAGATGACCGCCGACCAGGAGGCCGCGACCGCTCGGATGTACGCCGAAGAGGCGTCCAAGGCCGACATCGTGATCACCACCGCGCTGATCCCGGGGCGCCCGGCACCCAAGCTGGTCACCGCCGAGAGCATCGCGCAGATGGCCAACGGCTCGGTGATCGTGGACATGGCCGCCGCCAACGGCGGTAACTCGGAGCTGACCGTTCCCGGCCAGCGTTCGGTGACCGACAACGGCGTGATCATCCTGGGCTACGACGACCTGGCCTCCCGGTTGCCGGCTCAGACCAGCCAGCTCTACGGCACCAATATCGTCAACCTGCTCAAGCTGCTGACCCCGACCAAGGACGGCGTGCTCACGCTGGACTTCACCGACGTGGTGCAGCGCGGGATCACCGTGGTCCACGACGGGGCCGAGATGTGGCCGCCGCCGCCGGTCCAGGTCTCCGCCGCGCCCGCAGCGGCGCCGGAGGTGGTCGTCGAGCAGGAGCCCAAGAAGCCGCTCGATCCCAGGTTCAAGTTCTACGGGGCCGCGCTCGCCGCGATCCTCTTCGGATTCGTGGCCGCCAAGGCCGACGGTGTCCTGCTGACCCAACTGACCGTCTTCATGCTGGCGATCTTCGTCGGGTACTACGTGATCTCGAATGTGGCGCATGCCCTGCACACGCCGCTGATGGCCGAGACCAATGCGATCTCCGGAATCATCCTGGTCGGCGGCATCCTCCAGGTCGGCAACGATAACTGGCTGATCTCGATCCTGGCGATGGTCGGGGTGCTGGTGGCCAGTATCAACATCTTCGGTGGCTTCCTGGTGACGCTCCGGATGCTCGAGATGTTCAGGAAGGACTGAACCATGTCTGATTTCCTCACGTCCTCCGAACTCAACGGAGTCATCAACGGCGCCTACATCGTGGCCGCTCTGCTCTTCATTCTGGCCCTGGCCGGTCTGAGCAAGCACGAGACCGCGAAGCGCGGCAACCGGTACGGCATGATCGGCATGGCGATCGCCCTGGTCGCCACGATCCTGCTGGCGATGCAGCGTTCCGAGTTCGGCTACGGCCACGGGGTCGGGCTGACCCTGGTCCTGATCCTGGTTCCGATCGCCATCGGCGGCGTGATCGGCGCCCAGCGGGCCAAGACGGTCGAGATGACCGGAATGCCCGAGCTGATCGCGATCCTGCACTCCTTCGTGGGTCTGGCCGCGGTGCTGGTCGGTCTCAACAGCTACCTGGAACTGGCCAACGAGGGCCGTAGCTTCGGCGGTGCGCACGGGGTCGAGGTCTTCTTGGGCGTCTTCATCGGTGCGGTCACCCTGACCGGATCGATCGTGGCCAACCTCAAGTTGAGCGCCAAGATGAAGTCGGCGCCGCTGGTGCTGCCCGGCCGTCACCTGCTCAACCTCGGCGTGATCGTGGTCTCGATCGTCCTGATGGTCTGGTTCTTGAGCATGGCCGACAACTTCGACCAGCGTTGGCTGGCCGCGGTACCGCTGCTGCTGATGACCGCGCTCGCGCTCTTCCTGGGCTTCCACCTGGTGGCCGCCATCGGCGGTGGCGACATGCCGGTCGTGGTCTCGATGCTGAACTCGTACTCGGGTTGGGCCGCGGCTGCAGCCGGGTTCATGCTCAGCAACAACCTGCTGATCGTGACCGGTTCGCTGGTCGGTTCCTCCGGTGCGATCCTGAGCTACATCATGTGCAAGGCGATGAACCGTTCGTTCGTCTCCGTGATCGCCGGGGGCTTCGGCTCCGACGGTGCCGTCTCCGGTGAGGCCCGTGACTACGGGGAGCACCGCGAGGTGATGGCCGAGGAGGCCGCCGACGTGCTGGCCCACGCCAAGTCCGTGGTGATCACCCCCGGCTACGGAATGGCGGTCGCCCAGGCCCAGTACCCGGTTGCCGAGCTGACCCGCAAGCTGCGGGACAAGGGCGTCGAGGTCCGCTTCGGCATCCACCCGGTGGCCGGTCGTCTGCCCGGGCACATGAACGTGCTGCTGGCCGAGGCGAAGGTGCCTTACGACATCGTCTTGGAGATGGACGAGATCAACGACGACTTCCCCGAGACCGACGTGGTCTTGGTGATCGGTGCCAACGACACGGTGAACCCGGCCGCGTTGGAGGAGCCGAACTCCCCGATCGCCGGGATGCCGGTGCTCGAGGTGTGGAAGGCGCACGAGGTCATCGTCTTCAAGCGTTCGATGGCCACCGGTTACGCCGGTGTCCAGAACCCGCTGTTCTTCAAGGAGAACAGCCGGATGTTGTTCGGTGACGCCAAGGACCGCGTCGAAGACATCGTCAAGGCACTCGGCTGAATCCACGCCGAGGCTGAGTCGGCGCTCTGACGTCGTCACGGATCCCCCGAGTTCTGCTCGGGGGATCCGTGCATTTCGCGGCAGGGTGTGGCTGTCGGGTGGACGACGCAGTGATTTCGGGCGCGAGCCCTGCCGGTAGCAGCCGTCGAGGCCTCTGCGAGGATCTGGGCATGCCCCCTCGCCAGCGCCCGCAGGGAGCCCGCCGCGCCCGCCGGGCCCGTCTTGATCTCGAGGCAGGAGCGATCCGGCAGGGGTGGAGCCTGGATACCGAGGTCGTCCCAGCCCAGCGGATCGGGTTCCCCGCACACCTGAGGGCGCAGATGCTGCGCCCACAGCGCCGCGAGCGGGTGGTCGCGGCGGCGGATTGGGAACTGACCAGCTGGCGCTGCGCACGGGCCGGCGCCTCACGGTTCACCGCGCCGGCGCTGCGACTGCACGTGCTGCGATTCCCGGCACCCGGGGTGCGACGGGAGATCTATTTCGGCCGGATGCCCGAGGCGCATCGTCCGATCGTGATGCCGGAGGTGTTCCGCGATCGGGTCGCCCTGCTACCGGAGGCTCAGGTGATGGCCGGCGGCGATATCGAACCGGTCCTCGCCGAGCTCGAGCCCCTGCTCGGCCGGATAGCCGCGCCGCGACTCGCCCTGGTGGTCTGGCCCGGCGAGGTGGACCTGCTCGCCTTGGAGGAGCCGGATACCGCGGCCCTGCAGGAGCGGCTGCTCCTCGCCCGCGACATCGTCTCGGCCCTCGACCCGGCCTGAAGCATGCAGTGGGCGTAGGGGCCTCAGGTCAGCAGCACGATCGATTCGGCCACGCAGGCGGGCCTGGTGCCGTTCTCGACGTCGACCGTCCAGCCGATGAGAAGCTGATGGCCGGCCGGGACCGGGCGCAGTGCCTGGAACGCGATCCGGGCCCGGATCCGAGCCCCGACCGGGACCGGTGCCGGGAACCGGACCTTCTCCAGCCCGTAGTTCAGCCGGGCCCGCCCCGCGGTGATCCGGTACGTCGCGTTCGCCAGGCCGGGCAGCATGGACAGGGTCAGATAGCCGTGTGCGATCGTGCCTCCAAACGGCCCGGAGGTCGCCCGCTCGACATCGGAATGGATCCACTGATGATCGTCGGTCGCATCGGCGAAGGCGTCCACCCGCGCCTGATCGACCAGCGCCCAGGGTGAGACACCCACTTCGGTGCCGACCGCGGCGGCGAGATCCTCGACGGTCTCGAAGATGCGCACGACTTCCTCCTTACCCGGATTCGTGGCAGCTGAGCCCTCGACCTCGAATCCTCTATGTTGTGTTCAACAACATTATAGGACGCTCACTCGTGGCCGGATGAACCGCATCCGTCCGCCGTCATCCGGCAGCGTCTCCCGAGAGGATCGTGATCACCCGTGACCATCCCCGACAGTGCCCCCCGAGACGCCGAGCGGCCCGCGTCGAGCAGAGAGCTGCAGACATTGGTCGACCGCCTCGACGTGGCCCAGGTGCTCAGCCGCTACTCCTATGGCTGGGACACCCGGGACTTCGATCTGGTGGCCTCCTGCTTCCTGCCCGACGCGGTGATCAGGTACTCCTCACTCCCCGAATTTCCCGGTGGATTCGCCGACTTCTTCGAGCTGGAATGCCGCAATATCGTGCAACTGGCCTCGACCCAGCACCTGATCTCGAACCTGCACGTGAGCGTCGTCGGCGATCGAGCGGAGTGCGCCAGCTACATCCAGGCGACCCACTACGCCGAGAACGGCGACAACTGGACCACGGGTGGTCGCTACGACGACGTGATGATCAGGACCGGCACCGGCTGGCGGATCGCTGAGCGCACCTTCACCCGGCAATGGATCCGGGACGAGCAGGGACTCTCCAAGCGGTACCTCGCCAACTGAAGCCCGGAAGGAGGGCGCTCTTGACATGGTTTCTAATCTTGTCTCATGACTATTGCAGACGATGGTTTCATTATTAGCCGACTGCCCTCCGACGGTGCGGCGCCAGGATTGCTCCTGGTCCTGGCCGACCCCGCGCCTGGCACGGCGGTCGGCGACTACCTGGACTGGTATCGCGACTTCGACGCCTCGCGCGGCGCATCAGCCGGGCTGACCCGGATCCGACACTTCGACCTCGCCGCGGAGCAGCTGCTGCCGCACCGCGCGGCGAACGCCTCGCATCGACATGTCGCGATCTACGAGTTCGAGACCACCGAAGCGATGCTGGCCGCCACTCCGCAACTACTTCCGGGATCGGTCCCGGGAGCAGCCGAGCGGGTGGACCTGTCCGGGGTGCGGGTCGCACCATTCGCCGAGATCTGGTCCACCTACGAGGGCAATCCGCTGCCGGAAGGTGCCCAGCCACGCCCCGAGCACGAGATCCCAGCCGGACCTCCCGGGATCTTCATGGCCTTCACCCGACCTGACGGTGAGGAGAATGAAGCGGCCTACAACGAGTGGTACAACCACTTCCACCTACCCGAGACCCTGCACCTGATCGACGTTCACCGCGGCCGTCGTCACCAGCGGCTACCCCAGCCGGAATCACTGGTCGGCGTGCGGCAGATCGAGACCCCGTATCTGACCCTCTACGACCTCGACAACACCGGGGCTGTCCCGGCGAACCGGGAACTCATGCCCTGGCTGTTGTCGGTCGCGGTGGATCACCTCGGCCCGGAGGCATATGACCGGGCGTTCACCCAGGCATTCATCTACTCCGAGGCAGCCGGGTCACTCGTCGAGTCGACTCGTTGAGTCTGACCCTCGCCGCCGGGCACCCCACCGACGCATTCACGCAGCGTCGTCGCTGGTGGTGCCTGGCGGTACTCACCCTCGCCCTGGGGGTGGTCACCATCGGCAACGGGGCGGTGAATATCGCGCTCCCGGTGCTGGCCCGTGAGTTGGACGCCGATACCCAGGACCTTCAGTGGGTCGCCTCGGCCTACGGATTGGCGCTGGCCGGCCTTCTCTTCACCGGGGGTGCTCTGGGCGACCGGTTCGGCCGTAAGGGCGGCCTGCTGGCCGGGTTGGCGATGTTCATCGCGGCCTCCTGTCTGGCCGCGGTGGACGGGACCTTGGAATCGATGGTGCTGGCCCGGGTACTGATGGGGGTGTCCGCCGCCCTGATCCTGCCGTGCTCGATGGCGATCCTGATCGCGATCTTCGATGGCCCCGAACGCAACAAGGCCATCGGCATCTGGACGAGCGCGCTCGGCATCGCGGGCTCCATGGCTCCGGTCGCCACCGGGTTCACCCTGGCCCATGCCGACTATCGAGCCGTCTTCCTGCTGGCGGTTCCGCCGGCCCTGGTGGCCGTGCTGGGAGGAGCCGTGCTGCTCCCGCGCTCACGAGATCCCGAACGGGCGCCACTCGATCTGCTGGGGGGAGTGCTGTCCACGGCGGGCATCGTCGCCTTGGTCTACGCGATCGTGGAGGGGCCATCACACGGATGGACCTCTGCTCTCACGGCCGTCACCTTGGTGACCGCCGCACTCTTCTTGACCTTGTTCGTGCTCTGGGAACTGCGTACCGCCAACCCGATGATCGAGATCAGGCTGTTCACCAACGCGCCCTTCCTGGTGGGAGTGGTCGGCACGATCCTGCTCTTCTTGTCGATGCAGGGCGTCATGTTCCTGACCGCCCAGCACCTCCAGCTGGTCGACGGTCATTCACCTCTGGTGGCCGGCCTGGTCAACATCCCGTGGGGGCTGATGATCTTCGTGGCCTCGACGAACTCCGCACGGCTGGCGCAGTGGTGGGGAGGAGCCCGGACGGTGGCCGCGGCGGCATCGCTGGTGGCGGTCGCACTGGTGGGATTGGCACTCCTGGTCCACCCCGGCGTCTCGTTGTGGCAGTTCACCCTGCTGATGTGCCTGTTTCACATCGGGTTCGGCCTCGGGATGGCACCACTCACCGTCGCGATCATGCGTCACGTTCCGGCCCGTCGGGCCGGTGGCGGCGGCGCCCTGAACAGCTTCTCGCGCGAGGTGGGGGGCGCCCTCGGAGTCGCGGTGATCGGTTCGCTGGCGGCCTCCGTCTACGCTTCCCGGCTGACCGAGCAGGCCGACCAGCTACCGGCGGCCCTGGGGGAGACGATGCGCTCATCGTTGGGTGAGGCTCTCATCGGCCTGGCCGACTACGACTCTCAGGCGTGGTCGGCCAGCGTGGCGTCGGCTGCCCGCGCCGCCTTCGACCAAGGCTTCGCGGTCGGCCTGATCATTATTGCGATGGCCATGGTGCTGCTGGCCGTTGCGGCCTGGCGCTGCCTGCCGCGGGACTGATCCAGGCTGAGTGGGCGGGCGGTGAGTCGGACCGACCGTCCTCAGGACCGAGACTTCAATTGTGTTCTTGACGGTTCCCAATTGTGGCGCATAACATCATTAGAAATGTGATGTGGGCCTCGTGCCCAGGACACAGACCGCCGGGAAGGGCAATCTGATCGATGGAACAAACATTTGAGCTGGCCGTCCTCGGCCTGGGCGGATCCGCCGCCTTCGCATTGCTTGCCGTGGGCCTGGTCCTGATCTACCGGGCATCGGGGGTACTGAACTTCGCCCATGGCGCGTTGGCCATGGTGGGCGGCTACCTCTTCTACGAGCTCAACATGGTGCGCGACTGGGCCTATCTGCCGGCCGCGCTGGTGAGCATGGTGCTGACCGGAGCGATCGGCGCCGTCGTCTACCTGGTGCTGATGCGACCACTGCGGGATGCGGCCCTGCTGGTCCGGATCATCGCGACGTTGGGCGTCATGGTGGCCCTGGAGGCAGTGGCGACGCTGCGCTACGGCTCCACCATCTACACGGTTCCGCAGGTGCTTCCGGATGAGAAGGTCGAGCTGTTCGGTATCTCGATCCCTCAGGACCGGCTGTGGCTGATCGGATTGGCTGCCGTTCTGACCCTGGGCCTGCACCTTCTCTCCAGCAGGACCACCTTCGGGTTGGCGACTCGTGCGGTGGCAGAGAACCAGCGCAACGCGGCAGCCGTCGGCTGGTCCCCCACCCTGATCGCCACCGTGAACTGGGCCATCGGCTCGGCATTGGCCGCGCTCGCCGGCATCGTGATCCTGCCGATCACCTCGCTCTCGGTCGGCCCGCTCACCCTGCTGGTCGTGCCGGCCCTGGCGGTCGCCCTGGTCGGCGGGTTCTCGTCCTTCACCTGGGCCTTCGTCGGTGCGCTGATCCTGGGCATGTCGCAGGGCGCCGCCACGAACTTCTCCGGTGACATTCCCGGTCTGGCCGATGCGATGCCGTTCGTGCTGATCCTGATCGTCCTGATCGTGCGCAAGCAGGCGATCAGCGCCCGGGGCGAGGTGCTGCACCGGCTGCCCTCCCTGGGTACCGGTCAGGCCAATCTGCCGATGATCGGTGGCCTCTTCGCGGTCGGCGTGGTGGCGGCGCTGCTGCTCCCGCTCAACTGGACGGTGGCGCTCGGCATCTCGGTGATCGTGGCGATCATCCTGCTCTCCATCGTGGTGATCACCGGGTACGCCGGACAGCTCTCGCTCGGTCAGTACGCCCTGGCGGGCCTGGGGGCCCTGGTGGCCGCCCGGCTCGTGGTGGAGAAGGGCTGGCCCTTCGAGCTGGCCCTGGTGGCCGGTGTGGTCGCCGCTCTGATCGCCGGTCTCCTCTTCGGTATCCCCGCGCTGCGCTCCAAGGGGGCCACGTTGGCCATCATGACGCTGGGCCTGGGTACCGCGATCCAGGGCGTGGTGTTCAGCAACGGCGAGCATGCCGGTGGTCCCTACGGCTTCTCGGTGATGGATCAGACCTTCTTCGGGATCAGCGTCGACCCGTTGATGAACACCCGTACCTACGCCATCTTCGCGCTGTGCTGGTTCGCCCTCACCGTGCTGGCGGTACGCAACCTGCGTCGCCACCGGGTCGGCCGACGGCTGATCGCGATCCGGACCAACGAGCGTGCGGCGGCCTCCATCGGCGTCAACGTCCGCGGGGCGAAGCTGTACGCCTTCGTGGTCTCGGCGGGAATCGCCGGCCTGGGTGGGGTGCTGCTGGGCTTCAGTAGCTCGTCGGTCTTCCTTTCCGAGGGCTTCGGGGCTCTGCAATCGATCAACGCCGTGATGCTCAGCGTGGTGGGCGGTGTCGCCCACATCTCCGGCACGGTCTTCGGAGGCCAGTTGGCCAACGGCGGACTGCCCGGTGGCGTGATCGCCAACAACCTCGGTGGCGACAGTGCCCAGCAGTGGCTGGCTCTGATCGGCGCGCTGATCGTGCTGATCACGCTACGGATGAACCCCGACGGCATCGCCGGAACGCTGGCCACGCTGCGGCGCAACCGGGCGGCCAAGGGCCGCCAGGCCAAGTCGGCTCGCAAGACGGTTGCCCCAGTCCCCGGAGCGGCGCGCGAACCGAGGCCTTCCACCACCCTGGAGATCTCCGACCTCAACGTCCGCTTCGGTGGGGTGCACGCACTGAAGGAGATGAACCTGACCATCGCCTCAGGCGAGGTAGTGGGCCTGATCGGTCCGAACGGCGCGGGTAAGACCACCTTCATCGACGGTGTCACCGGCTACGTCAAGACCACTGGCCAGATCCGGCTGGACGGGCGAGAGATCCAGGGCCTGGCTCCGCATAGCAGGGCACTGGCCGGGATCACCCGTTCCTTCCAGTCCCTGGAACTGTTCGACGACATCACCGTGGCAGAGAACCTGCGGGCGGCGGCGGAGCCGAAGGACAACCGCGGCTACCTGACGGCCCTGCTGCCGGGCCGGATCAAGCCATTGCCCTCGGTCGTGTACGAGATCGTTGAGGAGTTCAAGCTCGGACCCGTGCTGGACAGCTTCCCCAGAGAGCTCTCCTACGGCCAGCGTCGGCTGGTGGCCATCGCCCGCGCGATGGCGGCCGAACCTCGGTTCCTGCTGCTCGATGAGCCCGCCGCCGGGCTGGGCAGCCTGGAGGCCACCGAGTTCCGGCACCTGGTCCGCCGGTTGGCCGACGAGTGGAACGTCGGCGTGCTGCTCATCGAACACGACGTGGATCTGGTGATGAAGGTCTGTGATCGGGTCGCGGTCCTCGACTTCGGTCGCAAGATCGCCGACGGCACCCCGACCGAGGTACAGACCAACCCCGAGGTGCTTGCCGCCTACCTGGGGACCCCGCATGAGGTCGCCGACGACGGCCACACCTCCGACGTGAAGGAGCCGGTGTGAGCACCAGCGTGGCATCCAGCAACAGCACGACCAACGAGCGTATCGGCGGTACCCCGTGCCTGGCGGCCAGCCAGATCACCACCGGATACGGCGGAATCCCGGTCGTCCGCGAATTGGATCTGGAGATCCGGCCCGGTGAGGTGGTGGCTCTGCTGGGCCCTAACGGCGCGGGCAAGTCAACGACCGTTCTGACCCTGGCCGGGGAGCTTCCGAGTATCTCGGGCGAGATCCTGGCCAATGGCTCACCGGCCACCGAACCGCTGCACAAGCGAGCTCGCGCCGGGCTGGGGTACGTCGGTGAGGAGCGCTCGGTCTTCATGCAGATGACCGTGGCGGAGAACCTCAAGGTCGCTCGGGCGAACGTCAAGCGGGCCTATGAGATCTTTCCCGAGCTCGAACCGCTGGCGGGCCGCCGGACCGGGCTGCTGTCCGGTGGAGAGCAGCAGATGCTCGCGCTCGCCCGAGTGCTGGCTCGCCCGCTCTCGGTACTGCTGGCCGACGAGCTCTCCCTCGGGCTGGCTCCCCTTGTGGTGGACCGGCTGCTCGACGTGGTGCGGACCTTCGCCCATGAGAACGGAGTCGGGGTGCTGATCGTCGAGCAGCACGTCGAGAAGGCCCTGGCCGTGGCGGACTACGTCTACGTCATGCGGCGCGGGGAGCTGACCATGCAGGGCACGGCCGAAGAGATCGGAACCCGGGTCGAGGAACTTCAGGCCTCCTACATCAGCGGCTGATCCCCGGTCATCCACCAGTACCACCTCCACCGGTCCGAGACAGCGGACCAGAACAGCGAGACAAGATCCCATGAGTATCAAGACCGTTGACGACTTCAAGCTCCTCGACCCGCAGACCCTGGCGGAGCCGCACGCCTACTGGGAGGCTCTGCGCACGACGGCGCCGGTTCACGCCGTGGACGAAGGACGCGGCTACACACTGGTGACCCGTTACGAGGACGTTCAGAAGGCGCTCCGCGACCCGGAGACGTTCTCCAACCAGCTGAGCCGTCAGTTCAAGGGCGGCATGTCAGCCTACGAGGACAGCCCGGCGGTGGCAGCGGTGATGAAGGATGCCTGTCCTTACGCCGATGCCCTGGCGTTCAGCGACGGTGAGACGCACGCCAAGCACCGCAAGATGGTGCGCCGCGGGTTCACCCTGGCCCGGGTCCGGGAACTGGACGACTACATCGCCAAGACGGTCGACACGTTGTTGGACGACACGGTGACCGGTGCGCAGGTGGACTTCTGGAAGTCCTTCTGCATCCGGCTCCCGATCCTGGTGATGGGGCACATCCTCGGCGTCGAGGACGAGCGCGAGGCGGACGTGAAGCGCTGGGCAGACGCCCAGGTGCACCGGTTCGGAGAGCCCCGGGAGACCGAGGAGGAGAACCTCCAGATCGCGCGTGATCTGGTCGACTTCCACCAGTATCTCTACCAGGCCCTCGACGCCCGGCGGGCCGCACCGCAGGACGACTTCCTCTCCGACCTGGTGGTGGCCGGCGACACGGACGGCGTCTCGGAGAACGAACTGGTCCTGGTCTGTGCCCAGTTGCTGGTGGCCGGAGGCGAGTCCACCGCGAGCCTGATCGGCAACATGCTGAACTCGCTGCTCGATCACCCCGAGCAGTTCGAGGCGCTGCGTGCCGATCGGTCGTTGATCCCCGGGACGGTCGAGGAGTCGCTCCGGAGCGAGTCGCCGATCAAACTGGTCTACCGGATCACCACCGTCGACACCGAATTGGGCGGCGAGAAGATCCCGGCCGACACCCTGTGTCTGATGATGATCTCTTCGGGGAATCTCGATGACGAGGTGTTCGCCGACCCCGCCACCTTCGACATCACCCGCGAGGACTCACGCCGGCACATGGCCTTCGGCTTCGGTGCTCATCTGTGCTCGGGCGCCGAGCTGGCCCGCGCCGAAGGACGGATCTTCCTGGAGCGCCTGCTCGAGCGCACCTCGTCGATCAGCCGCGGTGTGGGTGACCCGGTTCATCCCCCGAACCTGACCGTCCGGGCACTCACGAGTCTGCCCGTCATCCTCAACGCGGCCGGTTGAGCAGCGATGCCGTCACCAAGGAGTGAACAGATGATGAAGCCTGACGAGTTCGACACCTCGGCACCGGACTTCTGGGCCGACCCGCAGCCGTTCTTCGCCTCGTTGCGAGCGGAGTGTCCGGCATTCTTGCTGCCTGAGGACCAGGGTTATGTGATCAGTCGATACAGCGACGTGAAGTCCGCATCGATGCGGCCGAAGGTCTACTCCTCCTTCCGGCCCATCTTCGGCGGGGGCGACCCGGAGCTGGAGGCGATCCAGCAGACGGGCTACCCGATCGTCCCGACCCTGACGAACAACGATCCGCCGGAACACACCCGGTTTCGCAAGCTGATCAACCGTGCCTTCGCCCCCGAGGTGGTGCAGCGTCTGGAAGGCAGCATCCGGGACATCGTGAACAAGGTGGTGGACCAGTTCGAGGGCCGTACAGAGGTGGACTTCGTCAAGGAGTTCGCCGATGTCGTGCCCTGCTATGTGATGGCCGACTGGCTGGGGGTGCCCCGTGAGGAGCAGCCCAGGTTCAAGGCGTGGTCCGACGACATCGTCGAGACGATCATGGTCGGGCCACGGCTGAGCCGGGAACGCCAGCTCGAGTGCAAGCACAGCTACGTGGAGTTCCAGCACTATTTCGCCGCCATCATCGAGCAGCGCCGAGCGGATCCGGGGACCGATGCCGTCTCCCATCTGGTCACCGCCCGGGTCGGCGGGGAACGTCCGCTGGACGTGCCCGAGATCCTCGACCTGCTGCGGGCCTTTCTGGTGGCCGGCAACGACACCACGGCGAATCTGCTGGGCGGCACCATGAAGCTGCTGCTGGAGCACCCGGAGACTCTCGCCGAGGTGCGGAGTGACTATGCCCTGATCCCGAACCTGGTCGAGGAGTCGCTGCGCTACGTCAGTCCGGCCCAGTGGACGATGCGCACCGTCCATGAGGACGACGAGGTGGGCGGCTGCCCGGTCTCGAAGGGGGAGCGGGCCCGCATGGGATGGGGTTCGAGCAACCGGGACGAGAGCTACTTCGAGAATCCCGACGTCTTCGACATCCACCGGGATGCCTCGGCTCACATGGCGTTCGGTCACGGGATCCACTTCTGCATCGGCCATCAGCTGGCCAGGGCCGAGGCCCGGATCGCCTTCGAGGTGCTCTTCGATCGGCTCGAGGCCTTCGAGTGTGCGATTCCGCTCCACGAGGTCCGGCGCAATCCGGTCCCCGGCATCAACCAGCTGGCCGGACTTCCGCTCCGCTTCACCTACCGCTGACGGTCGCTTCTCACGTTCGCCCATCTCGGGACTGATCGATCCACCGGTTCGACGCACAAGGCATCGACCCGTCACCGCAGCGCAGAGCTGCCTGAAACGATGGAGTTGCACGGATGAAGGTTCGCCACACCCGCCGCCTGCTGGCCACCTCGGTGGCCTTGCTGACCGCGGCATTCTCGCTCACCGGATGCGGTGACGACGACGCGGTCGCCGACCAAGGGAACACGGTCAAGTTCGGCATCGTGACCAGTGTCGGCACGCGCGTCGACTTCGCCGACGTGGTGGCCGGTGCCCAGGCGGCGGCTGCCGGGGTGAACGCCCGCGGTGGGATCGGCGGCAAGGACGTCGAGATCGTCTTCTGCAACGAGTCGCTGGACCCCAACAAGGGTCGTGCCTGCGTACGGGACCTGATCAAGCAGGACATCACGGCGATGACCGGAATGTCGGTCTCCACCATGGAGGCGGACGCGGTGAAGATGCTGAATGAGGCCGGTATCGCGAATCTGGGGTCCTTCACCTACGGGGCGGCCACCAGCGACCCGA
>CAYNFY010000077.1:0-20856 GCA_964396585.1 uncultured Nocardioides sp. | reverse complement strand
CCTGGATCCGCCACCTGGCCTCGAAGGCGCGAAGCCGCTTGCTGACCGCCGGTTGGCTGAGTCCGGAGGCTCGCGCTACCCGTCCGATGGAACCGTGCTGCTCAAGAGCCACGAGCAGGCGCAGGGTCTCGATATCGACATCCGGAGTCATAATCATTGATTATGACGTGGCGCCACCACGAGGTCTGCCGCAACCCCCGATCCGCGGCGATGCTCAAGGGGTGAGCCTTCCTCCCCTCGTCTCCCCCGATCAACGGCGTCTTCACCTCGGCGATCGGATCTCGGGTTGGCTGCTCCCGATGGCTGCGGCCGCGATCGCGCTGGCGCTCGGGCGCCAGTGGGCGCTGTTGAGCCCGCTGCTGGTCGCGATGGTGCTGGGAGCGGTGGCCGGTAACACCCTGCGGTCCGACGACCTGGCCCGCTGGTGCAGTCAGGGGGCAGCCAAGACCATGCTGCGGCTCGGCATCGTGCTGCTCGGGTTGCGCATCTCGTTCAGCCAACTGGCCGACCTGGGTGTTCGAGGACTGCTGGTGATCGCAGTGACCGTGCTCGGCGTGTGGAGCCTCACCCTCTGGCTGGGGCGCCGGCTCGGCATCGCCGAGGATCTCACCCAGCTGATCGCAGCCGGCTTCTCGATCTGCGGTGCGGCGGCGATCGCTGCGGTCCAGGACGGGGTACGGGCCACCCAGCGGCATGTCGCGGTGGCGGTCGCATTGGTCACTCTGTTCGGGACCGCGATGATCGGTCTCATCCCACTGGTCAGTGACCTGCTCGGGCTGAGCCAGCAGCAACGTGGGGTGTGGGCGGGCGCCAGCATCCATGAGGTCGCCCAGGTGGTGGCCACCGGGTCCCTACTTGGGACATCGGCGCTGACGATCGCGGTCACCGTGAAGCTGGGGCGGGTCCTGATGCTCGCGCCCGTCCACCTGCTGGCGGTGCGCAGCAGCGGCCCGGTCACCGACCGGCTCCCGGTACTGCCCTGGTTCGTGACGGGCTTTCTCGGGGCGGTCGCCGTGCGCAGCGCGCTGAACCTGCCCTCCGACGTGCTCGATACGCTCGATGTCGTCGCCACCCTGCTTCTGGGCGCGGGCATGTTCGGTCTGGGGGCTGGCATCGTGCTGCGTACCTTGTTGCCCCTGCCCTGGCGGGTCGTCGGACTGGCGACCACGGCTACCGGGGTCGCCGGGCTGATCCCGCTGATCGGGGTGGCGGTGCTCTGGTGACTGCCTCGGGCCCGTACTGGGTCGATGTTCCCGGCGGCCAGGTGCACTGCCACCGGGCCGGTATCGGTCCGGCCGTCTTGTTCCTCCCCGAGTTCCCGTTCAGCGGTGACCCCGAATGGTTGGACACGGATCTCATCAGGTCGCACACCCTCCTGGTCCCCGACCCGCTACCCACCGACCTCTGGGGTGGCTGCGAACAGACCAGCCGGGCCTACGTTGCCCTGCTGCGGGCGTGGCACGTTGAGCAGGTGGCCCTGGTGATTCCACCCTCGGCCCGCAAGGTGGCCTCCGAGATCGCCTCGCTGCTACCGACGACGGTCCGCTCCGGCATCCGGCTGCCGGGGCCGGCCGAGCCATCGCGGCAGGAGCTGGCGGAACTGGGGCCACGCCAGGACGGCACCCATCTGCTGCGGGCTTGGCATCGGGTCCGAGACACGGACCTGTTCTCAGGCCCGGAGCAGAGCCGCCACCAGGGAGGTCATCCCTCGCTGGACCGGCTCGCCCGACGGACCGCCGATCTGATCCGGGTCGCGAGAACCGCACCGACCGGTTCGGCGGCTGCCCCGCCCGGAGCTACCGAGCCATGGCCGGCACTTGCCGAGTCACCCTCCGCGATCTGGCCACAAGCCTGCTGGGGCGCTCTCGAATCGGCGCTGGCGACACCCCCGGGGAGCCTCCCCGCCCCGCCCGTGGTCCAGCCCGTGGCCGGGTCGGTGCTGAGCACGCACCCCGGTGGCATCACCCGGACCTACCTCCCGACCCGACTGGGCCGGGTTCGACTCCGCATCGAGGGAGATCCGGCCGCCCCGGTGCTGCTCTTCCTGCACGGCTCGCCCGGCTCCGCGGAGAGCTTCTCCCCCACCCTGGCTGCGCTGGCAGAGGATTACCTGGTGCTGGCTCCGGACTGTCCGGGGAACGGTGGATCCACCCCGCACTCACAGCCTCGACCGGCGCTCGCGGATCTCGCGGAGGTGTTGCACCAGGCCCTCTCGGGGCTTGGGACCCGGGCCGAGATCAGCTACGGAATCCATACCGGCGCCGGCCTGGCACTCGAACTCGCCGACATCGACCATCGACTCACCGGAACCGTGGTCGCCAACGGACTCACCAGGTTCTCCCGCGAGGAGCTGGACGAACTGGACGCCCACTACTTCGCCGACATCACCCCGTCCAGGCATGGCAGCCATCTGGTGACCGCCTGGCATCTGCTCCGAGACGTCGCGATGTTCTGGCCCTGGTACGGCACCGAGCCCGGGACGGTGCGGGCCGGTTCGCCACCAGACCCGGAGGTGCTGCAGCGCCTGGTCGGCGAGTTCCTGGCCAGCGGTCCTTCCTACGCCAGCGGTTACCGCGCGGCCTTCCACCACGACGCCGCCGCGGCACTGGCCCGCCTCTCCGGACCGGCGACCGCGGTGGCCACCCCCAGCGATCCACTCCGGGCGACCACGATCGCTGCGTGTGCCGAGACCGGCCGCACCTTCTGGGACCTGGCCTCCCCGGCGCCGCAGGATGTGCGAGCACTGATCGCCCGGATCCGTTCCGCCGGCCCACTCAGCCCTGCCAGGACCACCGACTCCGGGAGCGGTACCGCTCAGCGAGCCCGGTGGCCGCATTCATCCGTTCGGCAGCCAGGTCACCACCGCTGACCACCTCGTCGTGCTCCCACATGGTGAGTCGCCCGGCATCCACCAGGATCCGTCCCTCGACCATGACCAGTGCGACCGCGTCCGGGTTCCCCGAGTAGACCAGGTTGGAGGGCCAGGTACTGCGGGGGACGAGATGCGGGCGGGCCAGGTCCACGACGATCAGATCTGCCCGCTTGCCCACCTCGAGAGAACCGATCTCCTCATCCATTCCGATGGCCCGAGCCCCACCGATGGTCGCCAGTTCGAGGGCCAGCTCGGCCGAGCCCCAGGCGGCGCCGAAGCGCGACTTCTGCAAGAACATGCCGGTCTTCATGACCTCCCACATGTTCTGCCCGTTGTTCGTGGAGGCACCGTCGGTGCCGAATCCGATTCGAACCCCGGCCTCGATCATCTCGGCCAGTGGCGCCACTCCCGAGGCGTACATCAGATTGGCGACCGGGTTGTGCGAGACACCCGTTCCGGTCTCGGCCAACAGCCGACGCTCGGTCTCATCGGGCCAGACACAGTGCGCGATCAGCAGGTGTCGGCCCAGCGCGTCAAGCTCCGCGAGCTTCTCGATGGAGCCCATCTTGAAGCGGTGCAGCGCCTCATCACGCTCATCGGGGGAACTGGCGACGTGCATCGTCATTCGGGTGCCCTCGGCCCGGGCATAGGCCGCGAACTCGCGCACCATCTCAGGTGTGCATCGCAGCACACCCAGCGCCTCCGGGACCACCTCGACCAGGTTCGAGTCGAAGATCCCGCGCAGCCTCGTGACCTCACCGAGCGCGAAGTCGATGCTCTCCCTGACATCCTCGGCGGTGGCCTGGGAGGCGTCATGGTCGTCGTCGGAGTCGACCGCGATCCGCGCCACCACCGCTCGGGATCGGGATTCGGTGACTGCCCGCAGCACGCCCTCGATGGCATCGGTGTTGGGACCGCCGAACTCGCCCACGACCGTGGTGGTGACCCCGCCCAGCAGGTTCTCGGCGAGAGCCACCCGGGCTCCGTGATAGCTGGTGTCCGCCCGGCTCGCCCGCAGCGAGGGCCACATGCCGTGCTCCACCCAGTCGGCCAGTGGCAGCTCGTCGAAGAGCCCCCGTGAGATTCCGTTGGACAGGTGCGTGTGCCCGTTGACCAGGCCAGGGAGCACCGCCGCATCGTTCAGGGTGCGCACCTCGTCGGCAGTGAACGGGCACCCCTCGCTGGGCCCGACGCCGACGATCCGGCCGGCCTTGATCGCCACGTAGCCAGTCTCGTGGACGGTGCGCTGGGCATCCATCGTCACCACGCTGCCGCCGGTCAATAGGAGGTCGACATGGCTCTGGTCAGCAAGGTTGTTCATCCTCGGTCCCTTTCAGTTGGTGGTCAGCGAAGCAGCAGGGCCGGTGGCCCGTACCGCGAATGTGCGGCTGCGGACCCAGCCGGCCGTCAGGCACAGACCGATCCCGCCCGCCGCGACGATCAGGTAGGCGGCCGCGTACCACCCGCCGGCGAGGGCGACCGCCCAGCCGACCAGCAGGGGCCCGAGTGCGGATCCGATCTGGGATCCCTGCACCAGGAGCGCGCTGCGCCATTGTCGGCCCGGGCTGCGCTGGGCCAGGGCGAGCGCGAACAACGTACCCGGTATCGCACCGCCGAGCGTCGAGAACGCCACGGCACAGAGCACCTTCACCTCCAGTGCCGTGAAGGAGGCGAAGACCAGGGCACCGCAGATCAGCATCGAAGTCCCGGCCACGCCGAGCACCAGTGCGCCCGGAACGCCACGGCGCCCCAGCACCCCCGCCCCCACGTTGCCCGCGACATTGCCGAGCAGCACCAGTGCGCTCAGTGCACCGCTGGCCAGAAGCGAGAGGCCGAGGTCGGTCAGCAGGGTGGGGAGGTAGCCGGTCAGGGCCATCCACTGCAGCGTGTACATCATGAAGATCCCCGCCAACATCGCCAACGGCATCCACCCGGTCGGTGCGGCGGGTCCGGGCGCCGGGCCGTCCTCGGCCGTAGCGCCCCGTGGGAGCCGGACGAAGGCACTGGCCAGCGCGGTGAGCAAGGACGTGACTGCCACGACGATCCAGAGCATCGGCCAACCGCCATGGCCGATCACCCAGGCACCGCAGAGCACCACCAGCGCCTGGCCCAGCGGCATGTACCCGCCCCAGATCCCCAGCGCCAGGGGGGCGTCTCGCACCCGCACGACGGCGGTCAGCAGCACCGGTGCGGTCACCATCACCGCGATACCGCACAGCGCCTCGACCGTCCGGCAGGCCAGCAGCAGCTCCGCCGACCCGGCGCTCGCCCCGAGCAGTGCGGCCAGGGCCGCGCCGACCAGGGCGCCCCGAAAGACACCGCCCAACGGGACTCGGGTCATGCTCAACCCGACCCCGGCTGCGCACAGCGACCCGACGATGCCGGGCAACGCGAGCAACCAGGCACCCCCCTGGACGCTCAGAAGAGCACCTCCGGCCGGTGCTTGGAGCACCGGCAGCGCGATCGATACCTTGCCGATGTTCATCGCCGCGGTCACCCCACCGACCACGAGCAGTGACACCGCTCGCCAGTCGGTGGTCTCGGGCTGCATCAAGCGTCGAGCGCAGTCCGGCCCTCAGGCCACCAGTCACCCGCGCCGTACGGATCCTCCAGCGGCTGCGACCCATGCTCGTGAATGATCTGCCAGCCCTGTTCCTCGCGCCGCATCAGCCACGTCATCCGCAGCCGAAGCGGGGTCCGCTTGCCGTTGCCGATCATCTCGTAGTCGATCACGCCCAGGACCTGGGCCAGACGCTGGTCGGAGAAGACCCGGGGGCCCTCTACCCAGTTCCACTCGCCGATCCCGAAGCCGCCGGCGAAGTATGCCGCCCAGCCTTCGCGGACGTTCCCGCCGCCCTGGGTCGTCCATCGAGGCCCCTCGACGTACATGTAGGCATCATCGGCGGGCGAGAAGCAGGAGACGACCCCGTCGAGGTCTTGCGAGGCCACCGAGTCGAGCATCTTCTCGGCCACCTGGAGCGGGCTGAGATCGGCCGGACGCGATCCTGCCCAGGCTGCGTCGCCCTCGGCCGGGTCGCCCTTGAGCCAATCGCCGAGACCGTACGGATCAGCCAACGGTTGCGAGCCGTGCTCGTGGACGCACTTCCACTCGCCGTCGACCTCCTGCAGGACCCAGGACATCCTCATCTTCAGAGGATTCGGGCGACCGTCCACCTCGAAGCGATAGTCGACGATCCCGGCCACCAGTGCCATCGAACCCTCGGCATTCACCATCGGGCCCTGAACCCAGCGCCAGTCCTTGAGCACCACCGGATTGTCCATGTAGTCGTTCCAACCACGCTTGACGGTGTCGGCCTCACTGACCGCCCAGCGCGGACCTTCGGGGAAGCTCAGCTTCTTGGTTCCCTCCAGGTGGAGCCCGGAGAGGATCTGGGGCACGTCTCGATCACGGACCGCATCGAGGATCCGTTCGATGGTCGCCTGGGCAGGATGGGGGTTCTCAGTCATGTCTCGTCCTTCTCTGTCGGCCTCGGGCCGCGGGAGAGGCGCTCTCACAGTGATGCGGTCAGCGAGAGCGCCGGGGTGATCAGGGGTCATTGCTCGGCGAGCACACACCGCACCAGGTGCTCTCCGGACCCCTGCAGATCGATAGGTCGGTCAAGGCACATCGGCCCCGCGTAGGGGCACCGCACGAGGAAATCGCAGTCCGACTCTCCGGACCCGCTGAAGTCTCCGTCGGGCACGTCGGGCAGCGGCGGCAGAACGTCCCGAGGATCCACCGAGAGTCGGGCCGCGAGCAGGGAGCGCGTGTACGGGTGCTGCGGCGCGGACAGCAGATCACGTGCAGTCGCCTGCTCGACCACCCGGCCTCGGTACATCACGATGATGTCATCGGCCAGGGCTGCCACCGTCTCCACGTCGTGAGTGATCACCAGGTAGGTGAGCCCCTCACTCTTGCGCAGGTCACGCAGCAGGGTGAGGACGTCGGCCCGGATGGACCGGTCCAGCGCCGAGGTGGGTTCATCGAGAAGGACCACCGCCGGCTTGGTCACGATCGCCCGGGCGATGCCGACCCGCTGCTGCTGGCCACCGCTGAGCATCTTGGGGTACCGGTCCGCGTAGTCGGCCCCCAGGCCGACGCGTTCGAGAGCCTGGAGCGCCTCCGCCCGACGCCGTGGTGCCGCGGCCCGACCTGGCTCCTTGACCTCCAGTGGTTCGAGCACCGACTCGAGGACCGTACGTCGTGGGTCCAAGGACGCGAATGGTTCCTGGAAGACGATGCTGACGCTCGTCCGCAGCCGCTGTCGCTCCGCCCGGTCGAGCGTGGCGAGATTCATCCCCACCGTCTCGACCTCGCCGGAGTCGGGAGCCAGTAGCCCGACCGCGATCCGTCCGAGCGTGGACTTGCCCGAACCGCTCTCGCCGATGATCCCCAGGGCGCCGCCGGCTCGCAGACCGACCGTGACGTCATCGACCGCACGAACCTCCGTCAGCGGGGTGCGGAACCTCTTGGAGACCCCGCGTAGCGAGACCAGGTCGCGGGTCGTCTCGTCACTGCGCATCGTGATCACTCCTGGTACTGGCGGCGGCCCCGGCCAGCAGGTCGCTGGTGTACTCATGGGCGGGGCTGACGAACACTTCCGAGACCGGTCCGGCCTCCACGACCTGTCCCTGGTGCAGCACCGTGACCGAGTCGCAGTAGTGCGCGACCACGCCGAGGTCGTGCGTGATGAGCAGGATCGACGTGCCCGCGGTCCGGAGCCCCTCGAGCAGCTCCAGGACCCGTCTCTGCACGGTGAGATCCAATGCGCTGGTCGGCTCATCGGCCAGCAGCAGTCGTGGGGACAGCAGCGTGGCCAGCGCGATCACCACCCGCTGGGCCATCCCCCCACTCAACTGGTGCGGGTACAGCGTCAGGGTCCCTTCCGGGTCCACGATCCCGACCCCGCCCAGCGCCCCCATCGCTCGTTCGAGGTGCTCGCGGCGGGACCCGGGCACCCGGTGCGCGCGAAACAGGGCGCGGAAGTGCTGCCCCACCGTCTTGAGCGGATGCAGGGAGCTGGGCCCGTCTTGGCCCACATAGCCGATCTGGGACCCGCGTAGGCGACGGAACTCCTTCTGGTCGAGCGCCACCAGATCGGTCTCACCGTCCAGGGTGATCTCACCGGTGATCCGGGCATTGCTCGGAGCCAGCCCGAGGACGGTGTTGATCAGACTGGACTTGCCCGATCCGGAACCACCGACCAACCCATGGATCTCGCCGGCCCGAACCGTCAGGTCGACTCCCCCGAGCGCGGTCACCCAGCGCCCGCCGACGGTGTCGTAGTCCACGCCGAGGTCACGGATCCGCAGGATCGGGGTGGCCGTTCCCTTCCTGTCCAGCGCTGTCATCTTTGGTCCCCGCTCAGTTCACGCGCGGCGTTGGCCATCGCATTGAAGGCCACGATGTTGATGAAGATGGCGGCGCCCGGAAACAGCACCGGCCACCAGATGCCGCTGATCAGCGGCCCGACTCCGTCAGCGACCATGCCGCCCCAGGTCGGTGTCGGCGGAGTGACTCCGACACCGAGGAAGCTGAGTGCCGAGATCGCCATGAACGACGCGGCAGCGATCAGTGCGGTCTGGGCGAGCACGATCTCGATCACGTTGGGCAGCACATGTCGACGCAGGATCTTGGGGGTGGAGACACCGAAGGCCCGGGCAGCCTCCACATAGCGCGAGGAACTGATCGCCAACACCTCACTACGGATCACCCGGATGAATGCAGGCGCCGCATAGAGGACGATCGCCACCGCGACCATGTACGTCTCACCGCCGCTCAACGCGACCAGGGCCAAAATGATGATCAACAGCGGTAGCGCCTGAAAGGCGTCGATCACCCGCATCGCCCGCTCCCCCAACTTGTGCGCATAGCCAAACCAGGCGCCCAGCGGAGCGCCGATGGCAAGTGCCATCGCGGTGGCCCCGAGGGCGAGCGGCAGATCGGTCCGGGCAGCCCACATGGTGCGCGAGAAGACGTCGGTGCCGACCTTGTCGGTGCCGAACCAGAACTGCCCGCTCGGGCCTTCCAGGACATGCTTGACGTTGGTCCCGTAGGGGTCCAGTAGTCCGGCGAAGAGATACGGCACGATGATCATCACTGCGACCGCCGAGACCGCGATCCCCAGCCGGATCCGCGCCGCTCTACGGCGCCGAGCCAACGGGACCGTGCGGGCCATGAAGAACCTTCTCAGCATCGGCTCAACCCTTCCCGAGCGGAATTCGCGGGTCGAGGATTCCCGACGCGACATCGGTGGCCAGATAGACCACGACCGTGGCGAATCCGGAGAAGAGCACGATGCCCTGGATCACCGGCATGTCGACGTGCTGCATCGAGTCCACCGTCCATTGGCCGACTCCACCCCACGAGAAGACCTTCTCCACGATGGCCACTCCGCCGATCAGCCCGGCCAGGAGCATGGCGGTATAGGTCATCAATGGCACCCGCGAGGTGAGCAGACAGGAGCGGATGACCCGCCACTCCGACCATCCGGAGGCCCGGGCGAACCGGGTGCACTCCATCTCCAGTGCCTTCGCAAGCATCGCCTTGGAGAGTCGCGCGAACATCACGCTGTAGGCCAGGCCGAGAGTAAGCACCGGTAGTGCCAGATGCGATAGCGCATTACCCAACGCGCTCATGTCTCCGGCCAGGATCGCGTCGATCGGGAGCGAACCAGTCACCTTCGGCGGTGCCGCCGTCCCGATCGACAGCTGCCCTTCCGGGCCGGGAAGGACCCCGAGGGTAGTCGCGAACACCACCACCAGGAGCAACGCCAACAAGAAGTCCGGCACCGCCTGGAGGATGCTGACCAGTCCGTTCACCGACGCCGCGGCAGCCGAGTTGCGCCAGTACGCGGATGCCGTGCCCGCCGCGATTCCCAGTACCCCCGCGAGCATGAGGGCCGGGATCACCAAGGTCAGCGTGGCCGGCAGCCTCTCCAGCAGTTCATCGAGAACCGGCCGGTCGGTCACGAATGAGCGGCCGAGGTCACCATGGAACAGCGCACTGAGGTAGTCGAGGAACCTCGCCCCGAGCGATTGGTCGAGGCCGAGTCGCTCGCGTACCTGCTGAACGATCTCCTCGGTGGCCATCGGACCGGCAATGGAACGGGCCGGGTCCACCGGTAGTACCGAGGTGACCAGGAAGGAGACGCTCAGTACCGCGAACATGGTGACCGGGAGCATCCCGGCCCGGATCAGGATGAACCTTCGCAGCGGCGACGGGCCTCGGCGCCGAACAGGATTGCTCCTGGGTGCAGATATGGGCATTTCGTCCTCAAGGGAAGGGCTTCTGCGGCAGGTTCATGCCCTGCCGCAGCAGCCGTCTAGCGGCCCGAGCCTCAGCTCAGGTCAGCGAATGGCAGTCGGTCGTACGGGTAGGTTCGCACTCCCTCGACTGCCTTGGAGGCCGCCACCGTGAAGGGGTAGGCCATCAAGTTGACCAGTGGCACGTCACCGTTGATCGCCAGCTGACAGGCCGCCAGGGTGGCCGCTTCGGCAGCATCACCGGTGCTGGACAGCGCCTTGTCCACCAGACCGGTGAACTCCTCGTTGGAGTAAGCGGGGATGTTCAGCGAGGATTCTCCGGTAAGGAACATCTTCCACTCGTACAGCGGATGGTTGACGAAGAGGCCCTGCACGCCGAGGTTGAGGTCCCACTCTCGCTTGTCCATCGCCGCCTGATACTCCGCCTGCGTGCCATAGCCCTTCAGCTCGACCGTGATTCCGGCCGCCTTCAACTGGTCCTGGACCAGACGGGCCGCGGTCTCGCTGAACACGTTCGCGGCAGAGTTGTAGATCATCAGCAGCGGACCGTCCAGAGTCGAGGCATCGGCGAGTTCCTTTGCCTTGCCTGCGTCACCGGCCATCGGCACGTCGAGGGTGAACCCAGCCACCGGCATTGTCGCCGCCGAGCATCCGTCGGCCGGCCTTCCCACACCTGGGAACAGGCCATCGGCGATGTCTTGCCGGTTGACCCCATTTGAAATGGCCTTGCGGAGATTCACATCAGACATTGGTGCTTTAGTCGTGTTGAACCAGATCTGCAGCGCATTGGGAGAATCCATCGCCTGGGTCTGCATCTTGCCGTTCGCCTCTAGCGCCTTCCATTCCACCGGAGGCACCCCCATGGCGATATCCGCGGACCCGGTCTGCAGGAGCTGGGCCCGGCTTGCCGCCTCGGGAACATTGCGTACCGTGACGGTACCGATGGCCGGGGCACCGTCGAAGTGCTTCTCGTTGCCGGCCAGGGTCACCTCCTCGCCGGGCTTGAAGCCCGAGACTCCGTAGGCACCGAACGAGGCGGTATTCGTCTTCAGCCACTCGGCGGCCCACGGGTCCTGCTTCGTGGCGTGCTTCTTGGCCTCGGTCGAGTCCAAGATGCCCAGAGCGGCGTTGTCCAGGATCGGGAGCAGCAGACTCGACGGGCTCGTGGTGTTGATCTTCACCGTGTGTTCATCGACCACCGTGACCGGGTTCTTGGCATCCACGTTGGCGATCCCGAGCAGCAGCGCGCCGACCGCACCGTTGGCGGTGATCCGGTCCATGGTCCATTTGACGTCGGCACTGGTCAACGTGTTTCCGGCCGGGCTCACCGCGTCTTCTCGCAGGACGAAGGTCACCCCGCTGTCCGCGGCCTCGTATGACTCCACGAGTTCCGGCTTGAGATTGCTCTCGAAGGTCAACGGGCCGTCACCGTCATCGGGACGGATCCGGACCAGGGTGGCCATGTACTGGGCAGCGACCTGGTAATTGGTGTAGATGTCGTTGATATTCGTTGAGTCGGCGTCGAGTGAGGTCGGCACGATGGCCGATACCACTCGCAACTGGTCGAGACCGCCGCTCTCTCCTCCGGTCCCCGCCCCATCGGAACCACCGCAGGCGGTCAGGGTCAACGCGGCTACGGCAAGGGCCGCCACAGCCGTGGGGAATCTGCGCCCCTGCTTGTTGTGTCGAGTCACTGCTTCTCCTAGTGGTGGTAGTGCCTTGGCTCCCGAGGGTGAATCAGACGAAGGTGGATCAGACGAGAGTGAAGGGGCTGACGCCCCGGAAGTGACTCAGCAGTCCGCTGGCGCTCAGCGCCGGCTCGGCCCAGTCGTTGAGGTCTTCGATCAGTTGGGGAGCATCGAAGCTGCGGTGGACACCGTCCTCGACGACGAACGCGCCGTCCACCATCACGTGTCGCACCGCACCGCGATCGTGGGCGTAGATGAGGTTGGACAGGACCGAGGTCATGGGTGCCATCGAGGGGCGCTGCAGGTCGATGCAGATCAGGTCGGCGAGCTTGCCGGCCTCAAGAGAACCGATCGTCTCGGCCATCCCGACAGCCTCGGCCCCTCTGATGGTCAACAGCTCCAAGGCCAGCTCCGGGGATCCCCAGGACATGTCCGAGAGCCGGATCTTCTGTCCGTAGATGGCGAACTTTGCGGCCTCGAAGATGTCCTGCCCGTTATTCGAGGTGGCGCCGTCGGTACCGATCCCGACTCGAACGCCCAGTTCCAGCCACTCCTTGAGCGGGGAGAACCTGTTACCCGACCAGGCGTTAGCCACCGCACAGTGCGCGATGGAGGCGCCACGATCCGCGATGAGAGCGTTCTCCTCCTCATCGAACCAGGTCCCGTGTCCCAGCAGCACGCCTTCACCGAGCACGCCCAGGTCATCGAGATAGTGGCCCAGCCGCAGCCCGGTGCGCTCCAGACACTCGTTGCGCTCGTTCTCAGTGGCCCCGGCGTGCATCAACAACGGCAGTCCATGGTCGGTGGCGTAGCCGTGCAGGGCCACCATCATCTCCCGCGACACCCGCATCACTGAGAAGGCCTCGGGAACCACCCTGACCAGATCCGAGGTGACCGTGCCACGTAGCCAGTCGAGGCGGGCCAACGCATCCGCCACGTCCTCGCGCAGATCCTCGGGGATGATCAGGTTGGCCGCCACACTGGTAGAGCTGTCCATGGTCGCGCGGGACAGGATCACCCGGGCGCCTGATTCACAACTGGCACGCACCGCGCCGGCCAGGCAGTCGTCCGATCCGGCCTCGCCGGCGACGACGGTCGTGATTCCGCCCTGGATCTGCTCCAGCAGTGCCACCGCCGAGCCCAAGTAGCCTCCGGTACCATCGAGGGCTCGTAGACCGTCGTACATCTTGATACCGGGATAGTCCTGCGGCCCCTGGTCCTGCATTCCGCGCAGCGCGAAGCTGGAGATATGCGTATGCGTGTTGACCAGCCCGGGCAGCACGGCGAAACCGCGCATCGAACGACGCGACACGTCCGCTGGGGCGGTCAGCTCGCTCATCGGACCCACGCTGTGGATCAGGTTCCCGCGGATCCATACGTAGCCGTCCCGCAGGACCTCGCGAGCTCCGTTCATGGTCACCACGAACGCCTCGGTGAGAACAACCTCGGACACTTGATGCTCCTCTGCGAAAAGTCGACAACTCAACGATGCACTGAAAATGGAACAGCGTTTCAGCACAGAATGACTGTGATTCCTACCCCCGTCAAGAGGGCAGAATCTCTTCCACGCCGGGGACCTCTCGTGTGGGTGTCCCCTACCGGGGTCGCTCACCCAGTCTCAGGCCGAGTAGCCGACCGAAGGTGAGCGCCGGAGTCATCAGCATTCCGGAACAAAACGTGTTGCCGCAGGTCGCACCCGCACCGATGACCTCCCCGATCGCGAAGAGCCCGGGAATGACGACGCCCGACTCGTCACGTACGGCGAACTCGGCATCGATATCGAGCCCCTGGAAGGTGACCAGGGTGATCGCATGATTGCGCACCGCGTAGAACGGCCCCTGCGCGATCGGAGCCGGCAGGTAGGTGCGCCCGAACTCCGGGTCCTCCCCCGCGACGACGTAGCCGTTGTACTTCGCCACCGTGTCCTCAAGGCCGACGGCATCGATACCTGCCTTGGCCGCCAGTTCACCAAGCGATCCCGCGGAGTGCACGCCAGGTCGAGTGTCTGCCATAGCACGCACCTGGTCCGGGTCCTTGCCTACGATCATCTCGTTCATGGTGCCGGTGGACAGCGACAACGCGGCGTCGTCGAAGATGGTCCAGAAGGTCTGGTCGGCGATCGTGACCAGAGCACGCTCCTTCTCATCGATCGATTCCTCGTCCTCGCGCACCCAGCGGCTGCCCGTGACATCGACGTAGATCTCGCGCGGTGGCCTTTCGCTGGTGAGCCGCTGCCGGTCGTTCCAGTTGGCCCGGGTGGGGCTCTGTGGATCAGGGAGACCGCCGAAGGTCGGAAGGTAGGTGCCCTGCCCCTGGAGGCGAGCACCGACCGACCTGCCCAGGTGAAGGCCGTCACCGGTCGACGTCCTGGCCGCTGCGGAAACCAGCGGCGCCCCCTCGAGTTCCTGGAAGAGTTCCGGGTCTGCGCCGTAGCCACCGGTGGCGAGTACCACTGCGCCGGCCTGGATCATGATCTCGTCCGAACCGCGCAGCACACTGATGCCGGCCACCGCACCCAGCTCGTCCTGAGCGATCTCGACCACCGGCGACGAGGTCCAGACCGTCAGGTCGTGCTCACGGAGAGTCGTGTCCAACTCGCGTTCGAGTACCGCGAAGATCGAGGCGCCCTCGTCCTTGCCGTAGTAGGTACGGGCGATCTCATAGGGTGCGTGTCCGTACACGATCCGCGGAGTTTCGGGAGCGAACGGGAAGTCGCGATCCTGCAGCCACTCGATGGTGTCGGGGGCATGCTCGGCCACGATCCCGACGAGATCCTCACGGGCAGTGCCCTGGGTGATCCGCAAGATATCGGCCAGGTGCAGTGCCGCCGAGTCGGTGATCCCTTGTTCGACCTGGCGCCGGGTGCCGCCGGCGGCGAGATGACCACCGGTGACGTGTAACGTACCGCCGATCTTCGCGTCCTTCTCGACCAGCAGCACGCTGGCTCCACTCTGGGCGGCATGGATCGCACACGGGATTCCAGCTGTGCCGGCACCCACGACCACGACGTCGAAACGAGTTTGCCTGGTAATGACTCTTCACTCCTCACGATGCCGGAGACGAGGCCGGCTGTTGCTGCAGGTCCGAAGGTCGGTGCTCCCCGTGTCGAGTCGGGGAGCACCGACGTGGTCACATTCCGTCGCCGTCCCAGCGTCCGCGAGAGCGACTGCGGACGGGTAGCGAGGAGATGATCGGGGCGGGGATCGGGTCCCCGTCCTCCCAGGTCACGCGGGCGCCCCAGTTGTGGGCGAGTTCGCCAGTGCGCTCGTCACGGTGCTCGACGGCCTTGCCGGCCCAACCCCAGTCGAGGTCGATACGCTCGCGGGCCGACTCCTCGGTGGCGGCTTCATCGTGCGAATGACCATGGTCGTGCTCGTCGCCGTGCGAGTGGTCGTGGTCGTGCGAGTGGGTATGGCCGTCCTCATGACCGCCCTGCAGCGCTACGGCGTCTGCCTTCTTCATGGCCGCGATGATGGCCCGGCGTGAAGGATCCAGGCCGCTGCCCTGGTGCTTGACGGGGCTGTTGTCCTGCCCTTGATCGATCTGGAACTGCCATGAGGCGGTCATCAGACGCATGTCCTCTTCGCTTCGCCACGGTGTGGCCATGTCGTGGGTCGAGGAGGACCAACGGGTCGGCGGGTGCGGCTCTTCGTCGAGACCCGTCGGGGTGTAATTGACACCGTCACCGCCCCAACGAACCCATTCGTTCTGGGTATACCAGTTCTTGAGCTCCCCATCCGAACGCAGCAGCCAGGTGGCGCCACCCTCCATCGAGGTGAAGTGGCCGTGCTTGACGCGCGCGGGTCGGAAGAAATAGGTGCCCAGGTCGAGAGTGCCGAAGTTGTACTCCATGTGGCCCTGGGTGGTGTAGGCCTCTTCGTAGCAGGGGTGGTGAGCGAGACGGTGGTCCGACCAGCCCTCCTGGGCATGGACCAACCGGGTGTAGAACCCGGTGACGGGGTCGACGTGCAGGTACTTGATGAACAGTCCAGGCATCGGACCCGGGTTGGGGACCGCGTCCCACTTCATCGCTTCGGAGTCGATCACGCTCGCGTCCTCGCGCGCCTCGCGCCACCGCTTCGCACCGGCCAGCGAGTCCACCGCATCGAAGCCGGCGTCACCATACTCGCGGTAGTGCAGCAACTTGCTGCCCTCAGCGATCTTGAGGTAGTCGACCGGCACCCCCTTGGGCGCGTACAGGTAGCCGCCCTTGCCGATCTTGCGGCCACCGTAGTCGATCTCACCCGCGAGCACGTAGTACTCGGTATTGGCGTGGTGGATGCCGGCACTCCGGCCCCAGTCGGTGTGAAAGTCGACGCGCAACGAAGAGGACCCGTCTTCCTCGTCCACCGATAGACGGCGTTCGCTCGCGCGGCCCTCACCGCCGGGCAGTTCGGCACCGTGCCAGACGTAGTCGTCTTCCTGAATCAGTTCAACATGGGGTCGCATACTCACACCTCGTGATCTCGTGATTGATCGTGCTGTCCGAAAGACTGGGAAGGGCGGGACTCACAGACCTGATAGAAGGTCACCGGCAACCCATTGGGAGTGTTGACGAAGGCGACCCGAGCACCACCGAACAGAGAGTCCGGGCCAGGCCGGGGGCCGGAGAGCACCTCGCCACCGAGCGCCCTGACCTGAGTGAGGAGTTCGTCCAGATCCGTGACCGCGTAGAGCCACCCCGTGTGGCCGAGGTGCCGCCCGGTTCGCTGTCGGGCGCGGTGGTCGACACCCAAGGTCCGATCCTCGAGTCTGGTGATCTCCAGTCTGGACGTCGTGTCACCGGCCAGAAAGGACAGCCGCATCACCGAACCGACAGGCAACTCCGCCATCGCGTCCAACCCGGGGTGCGTGAACGAAACGTCATACCAGGACCGCAGCCCCAGACCCTCGGGTCCCCAGAACCGCGTCTCGGCCTCGAAGTCTTCTACGTGCGCGACCACCGAGGTCAGTTCCGTGTAATGACGATTCGGATCGGCGTCCCAGGCTGCGGTGCCACGGGCGGTCGCGGGTTGAACGAAGACGATGTCGACGCCGTCGGGGGCGAGCAGGAACATCTGGGTGACGGAGACGACGTTCTCCCCCAGTGGCACCGCCCACGTGGCCGGCGGAGTGCGGAACTTGTGACCTGCTGAAGACAGGACATCGTGACTCACCGCGATGTCGCGGGTGTACATGTTGATCGCCACCAGACCCGTGTCCGCCTGCTTCGGATGGGGTGGCGTGGGCTGCTCGGGGACTCGCAGCAGCACCAGCCGACCGTGACCAGCGCCGGTCGCACGCAGCTCGGTCCAGGACAGATCACCGATTCCCTCCCCCCACAGGGCGGAGGCCTGCTGCGCGATGAGGGTGCCGCTGGCATGGACCTCCCAGCCCAGTTGCCCGACGTAGAGATCCAGATGCGCCTGTAGGTCGCTGACACCGAGAAATGCGCCATTAACGCCACCGATCAGGGTGCTCATCGATTCCCTCCCGGGTGCCGTGCGGCAGCGGAAGTCGGTACCCCAGACGGGAGCAACATCAGGCCACCTCATCGACGAGGTCGAGAATCACGCCGACCGGGCCACCCAGGCCGCCGTCCGCCAACTCCTCAGCACCGGCTGCCACGAGCGCCGCACGGGTCGCCGTCGCGTTGTCACAGACGAACACCAGCCGCTGAATACCCGTGGCGTCCCCCGCGCGATCGAGCTGGGGAGTCCCCGTAAAGGACATCACCTCGAACCGAGCAGGCAGCTGATCGGGGCCACCCATGAAGGCGAGCCTCAACCTGGCACCGGAAGGCATCCCAACCAACTCTTCGAACTCGGGACCCGCCATCTCACCGTCGAACACGGTACCGAGGCCACCCGCGGTGAAGAAGGCCACCGCAGCGTCATGGTCTTCGACTACCAGCACGGCGGTATGTAGTTCGGAGTGAAGCCGATCGGGAGTCTGCGCGTACACATCGGAGTGCCGGTGCGCCCCTGGAACGGCCAGCGGAACCGTCCACCACACGTTGTCACGTCCATAGGCGACCAATTCGGACAGGCTCGCAGTTCCGTATGGATAGGTGACGGGGGTGCGCGGCGCCCCACCCGCGGCGAGCAAGGTCTCGGCCGTCGCATCGAGGTCATGACTGTAGATCCCCAGCAGACGCGGACCCAGGTCCCAGACCTCCGCTCGGCGCCCCCCAGGACTTCGTGTCTGGACCAGTCGGACCCGACCCGCCACCGCACCCGACGCTCCCAACAACACCGATTCGTCGTCCCGCTCCACCTCGACCATGCCGAAGGACTCACGATGGAATAGAACAGCCTCCTCGACGTCGGAGCAGGCCACCACGGCCTCACGGATGTAGAGCAGGGTCATGACACTCCCATGTGACTAGACAAGGCATGTTCCGTTCTGCGGAACTCTGTTTCAATCTTACGGGACGTCGATATGGGTCGTCAATGGATCAGTGGAGTTGGCGCGACGGACCGCGTCCCGCCCGCGCGGGTCACGCCGGAACGATGCCCTCATTGACGCAGGCTGGTGGTGGATGCACTGTGGCGCGGCCCAGGCTTGTCGGGGCCGGGCGTCGCAGTCCAGTGCGCGCCGCGACGGGCGTCACCGGGCACCAGGAGTCACCCGAGAGCCATGAGCGGGAGTCTCGAGGCGGTGACCGGGCTTACGCGGGTCGACCAGAAGCGGGGTCGGCGGCTCTATCCGCCGTAGAAGCCCGTCTGGACCCGACGGGCATAGGTGGGGCGGTAGTACTCGTCACCGGGGGCCCAGATCCGCATCCACCACTTCTTGCCGCCGGCCCGGAAGACGAACTGGTAGCGGCCCTTGGCATCGGTCCTGACCCTCTTGACCTTGTGCCAACTGAGCAACTTCTTCTTCGCACCCTTGCGGTACTTTCCGTAGAGCTTGACCTCGACCTTGACCTTGGCGCGGACCAGATCGACGGCACGCCCCCGGATCCGTTGGGCGGTCTTGGAGTTCACCTGCCGCCCCTTGGGCGCGATCATCGGCCGCTTGGGCAGCCTCGTCTCGGGGGTCACCTGAAGCGATGAGGTGACCTCGGCGAACGAGACCCCTCCTGGCGGGTCCGTCTCGGCCTGGACAGGTGAGACCAGTCCTGCGGCGAGCCCGACGATGGCGCAGAGCACCACGGCGGCCGCGGTTCGTGCCCGCCTGTCGACCATCGCTGCTCCCTGTGACGTCGGTGTCCGGTCGGCGTTCACCCTGCCGCACAGTGCTGGTCAGGTCAAACGACCGCCGTGTGTTCGGCTCGCGGCGCAGCCGCTCCTATGCTTGGTCGGTGGAGAACCGACGGGGTCTGGGGCTCGGTGCGCTCGCCTATCTGATGTGGGGAGCGTTCCCTCTGTACTGGCCGTTGCTCGAGCCTGCCGGCGCCGTCGAGATCCTGGCTCATCGCATCGTCTGGTCGGCGGTGATCATGACTGGTCTGGTCGTGGTGACCCGCCGGGGCGCGGCCCTGCGCGACCTGCTCGGCGACCGGCGCCGGATGGCGTTGCTCGCCGGCGCCGCCGTGGTGATCTCGGTGAACTGGGGCACCTACATCTGGAGCGTCAACCACGATCGGGTGGTCGAAGCCTCGCTCGGCTACTTCATCAACCCACTGGTGACTCTGCTGATGGGTGTCGTGCTGCTCAAAGAACGGTTGCGACCGGTCCAGTGGGTCGCGGTCGGGATCGCGTTCGTCGCCTGCCTGGTGCTCACCGTCGACTACGGGCACCCGCCGTGGGTCGCACTGGCGCTCGCCTTCTCATTCGGGACCTACGGACTGCTGAAGAAGACCGCCAATACCGGCGCACTCGAATCGCTGACCTTCGAGACCGCGATCTCCCTCCCGATCGCGCTCGGCTATCTCATCTGGCTGGACGCGGCCGGCAATGCCACCTTCACCGGCCACGGGTCCGGCCACACCGCACTGTTCGTACTGAGCGGCGTGGTGACCGTGATCCCGCTGATCCTGTTCGGAGCCTCCGCGATCCGGGTGCCGCTGATCCAACTCGGGCTGCTGCAATACATCACCCCGATCCTGCAGTTCTCGCTCGGCGTCTTCCTGTTCGACGAGCACATGTCCACCGGCCGATGGATCGGCTTCGCCCTGGTCTGGGTGGCCCTGGCCCTCTTCACCGGCGACGCGCTAGCCCGCTCGCGGCGAGCGATATCGCGGACCTGAGGTTCGCTGTCTAAGTCAGGTCACGCTCCCCTGTGCCCGCTACCCTGTGCCCGCTCCCCTGTGCCCGCTACCCCTTGAGCCCGAATGCTTCTTGAGCCTGCGCCAGGCGGAGACTTGAGACCCATTCTGGGTTGAAAGATTCACCCATCCAGCGATAGTCACCGGATCCGGTCGCATCCACCATTCGCGCTGCCGCGAACCGTCCGCCCGGATCGCTCGCACTTCCTCCCACGAAGAAGAACACCCGGTCGCCGGCTTCGGTGTGCGGCTGCCCTGCGATCTTGATATCCACCGTCGTGTCAGCCTGTTGCTTGATCTCCTTCTCGGACAACCTACCTTCGAAATTGCTCTTGACCTGGTCCAGGGTCACAGTGCCTCCGGACTCACGGATCGTCACCAGCGAACCCGCCTTCGTGGAGCGGGCGGCCTCCACGCGCAGAGTCACATCTGTATAGACGTCGTCACCGGGTCCCATCACATAAGTCCGAGTCGACTGCGCGGTGCCGACGACCACATCGGTCACGAGAGGTGACTTCGCAAATTCTTCCAGGGACGGCAGGAAATAGGGTGTCGATAGCACCCCCCGCATCTCCATCACGTAGTCAGCAGTGACCCCGCTCCCCAGGGTGGGGTGGTGCATGAGACCCGCTGAAGTCGCGGCACTGCTGGCTGCATTGTTAGAAGCGTGATCGTTGACTCGTGCCGCGCATCCCGAAGCGCCCGCAACAACAAGAAGGCAAGAGATCAGTACACCGGTCCGCACAATACTCATTTTCTGTGAAACTTTTTCAGTAGAGGTGATTGAGCATTATTCAGAAGTCACCATCCTAATCGGTAGAACTCAAGCCGTGTGACGA
>CAYNFY010000076.1:0-20938 GCA_964396585.1 uncultured Nocardioides sp. | reverse complement strand
CCTTGCCGATATCGTGCACGGCGGCGTAGTCCAGCACCTTGATGACGCCGGTCAACGGGTCGACCGATACCTCGATCGCATGAGCCGCGTAGGCGTAGGTGGCCGAGATGTTGGGTCGCTCGATGCCGGTCCAGTAGGGCTGCATCTTGGGTTCGACGTATTCGGTGTCGATGCGCAGCGTGCCGTCGGTGGCCTCGGCTGCCGCAGCGGCCAGTTCGCCGATCTTGACCTCGCCGCCGGGTGCCTTGACCGAGCCTTCGCCCAGTGACACGTCGGCGTGCCCGAGTCGTTCGGCGCCGAGTTCCAGTAGCCGGGCGGCCATGGCCTCGGCGCTCTGTCGGGCCGCGTGGCCACCCATGTGGGTACCGCGCGAGGACCAGGCACCCATGTCGGGTGGGGTTTCGTCCCAGTCGGCCATGATCACCGACACCCGATCGAAGTCGACACCCAGTATCTCGGCCACGATCTGACCCAAGATGGTGCGCTGACCGGTACCCGCGTCGGCGCCCCCGAAGCGAACCAGCACGTCGCCGGTGTCGGTCACGTCGATGCCGCAGGCGCTGGTGTTGCCGCCGGGATAGGCATACGAGCCGGAGGCGTGCATCCCCGACGAGACACCGACGCCGCGCAGAAGGCCGTCATCGCTAGGGGCGCGGACGCTGGAGCGGCGGGTGTCCCACTCGATCTTCTCGCGTACCGCGGCCAGGCATTCGCGCAGCCGGTTGGACCCGATCTGGGAGCCGGAGAGCTGGGTGGTGTCGGGCAGCCCGGAGTTGCGGATCCGGAACTCGATCGGGTCGACGTCGCAGGCCTCGGCGAGTTCGTCCATCAACGTCTCCAGACCGATCGCGGTCTGGGGCTGGCCGTAGCCGCGGAACTGTCCGCCCGGGGTCAGATTGGTGTCCACCAGGCGCGCGTCCCAGCGCACTGCGTCGGGGCGATACATCGAGCCGAGTTGCTTGATACCGGCCCGCATCACCGAGGGGCCGTAGTGGTTGTAGGCGCCGTTGTCGACGTCGATGTCGGCGTCCAGGAAGCACATCCGGCCATCGGCGTCGGCGTGCGCGGCCAGCTTGGTGGTGAAGGCGTGGCGGGGTTTGGTGAAGGCGAACTCTTCGGCGCGGGTGAGTTCCAACAGCACCGGTTGGCCGCACTTCATCGACAGTCTGGCGGCCAGCGCCTCGTGCTCGGAGATCTTGGACTTGGAGCCGAAGCTGCCGCCCACCGAGACGTCGCGGCAGACCACCTGGTCGAGTTCCAGATCGAAGAGTGCGGCAAGTTCGTGCACCACGAAGTGTGGCGCCTGGGAGGAGGTCCACATCTCGAGGCGGTCCTCATGCCACCAGGCGATGGTGGTGTTGGGCTCCATGCAGACGTGGGTGGCCCTGGGGTAGTAGAAGGTGCCCGAAACCCGGCGTTTGCTGTTCCGTTCGGCCTCCTCGACCTCGCCCCACGCCCCGATGGCATGCAGGGCCACGTTGGCACCATCGGTGCGCTCGTGCAGGTGCGGGGCTCCGGGCTTGAGCGCATCGGGCACGGTCAGGTTCGGCTTGAGTCGGCGGTAACGCACCTTGATGGCGCGCACTCCGGCCGCGGCCGCTTCGACCGTGTCGGCAGCGACGGCCGCCACCTCCTGGCCGACGTACAGAACCTTGTCGACGGCCAACGGAGGCCGGTCCGAATAGGGAGCACCGGAATGTTCGTAGACCCGACCCGGCACGAAGTCGGCCTGGGTGATGACGGCTCGCACGCCGGGCACCTTCAACGCCGCGGACACATCGAGTCTGGTGATCCGCGCATGTGGGTGCGGGGAACGCAGGACCTTGGCGACGAGCGTGCCCGCTGGGGGCTGATCGGCCGCGTAGCGAGCGGTTCCGGAGGTCTTCTCGACCCAATCCAGGGGGCGTACCGAACGACCGATCGCGTTCATCGCGCACTCCCCTGCTGGTCGGGATCTTCAGTAGTCGGTTCGGCTGACGTCGCGCCGGCGGCACAGCCGCGACCGCATCGCTGCGCGGCGACGTCACAGACCGCGTCGATGATCTGCCGGTAGCCGGTGCATCGACAGATGTTGCCGGCCATGGCGGTCATGATCTCTTCTCGAGACCGGTTCGGATTCTCCCGCAGGACCGACTCGGCACGCACGACCTGACCTGGGGTACAGAAGCCGCACTGAAAGCCCAGATGGTCGGCGAATGCCTCGCGCAGATCCGCGGATCCGTCTCCCAGGCCGGCGGCGGTGGTGACCTCCTCGGTCACCAACACCGCCAGCATGGTGCAGCTCATCACGGCATGGTGGCCCACCAGCACGGTGCAGGCACCGCACTCGCCACGACGACACGCCCCCTTGGGTGCCTCGTGGCCCGAGGCCCGGAGCACGTCGAGCAAGGTGGCTCCGGGACTCGGGACGGCGACGATGTCGCCGTCCACGTTGACAGTGGTGGTCGAACCATCGGGCCGCCTAGCCATTGAGGGCGGCGGTCAACCCGTTCAGGTCGGTCACGACTCCGTGGAACCGCTCGATGCTCGCCAGGGTCGCGGCATGGGCGGCGTCGTCGGAGTCGGCCACACATTCGGCCGGCACCACGACATCGAAGTCACGGGCGTAGGCGTCCCGGATCGTGGAGTCCACGCAGAAGCTCGTGGTGGTACCCAGAACCACGAGTACCTGAACGTCACGCATCCGCAGTTCCACCTCGAGGGTGGTCTGGAAGAACGCGCTGGAGCGGTGCTTCACGACGATCTCGTCGCGGTCCTCCTTGATCGCCTTCATCTCGTCGAGCAGTTCGGCATCCCAGGTACCACGACGGCACAGTTCCAGGTTGACGCCGCGCTTCTTCAGGTGCGAGGGGATGACGCGACGCTCGCGCAGCACGTCCTCGTTGTAGTGCACCTGCTGGGTGAACCAGACCGGAATGTCCAGGCCGTGGGCCAGGTCGATGGTCTTGAGCACGTTGGGGATGATCGCCTGGGGGTTGGCGACCGCATCGGCACCGAACGCCTTTCCACGCGACCCCTCGGGGTGGCAGAAGCCATTCTGCATGTCGACGACCAGAACCCCCACACGCTTCGGGTCCAGTTTCACATCAAGCGGCATGCCAGTTCCTCTCCTTCTTCTCAGAGCTCTCGGACTCGGTCTTGGTGACCACGTGGCCACTACCGGGGGTTGCCAGCACCTCGCCGTCGCGGAAGATGACCTCGCCGCGACGCATGGTCAGGGTGGGCCAGCCGACGAGCGGCACACCTTCGAAAGCACTGACGAATTCGCTGTGGGTGACCTCGGGTCCTACGACCTTCTCGGTCTCCATGTCGACAATCACCAGGTCCGCGTCCGCGCCAACCTGGAGCGACCCCTTGGTGGGGTGCATGCCGAAGAGGCGGGCGGGGTTGTAGGACATGGTCTCGGCGACCTTCTCGATCTCGATGCGGCCCTTGCGGACGCCTTCGGTCAAGATCACCGGCAGCATCACGGCCAGTCCGGCGAAACCGGGGGCTTCTTCCCAGATGCCCTTGCCCGACTTGGGGATCGGCACGTGGTCCGAACCGATGGTCGAGATCCAGCCTTCACGCAGGCCGCGCCACAGCTCGGCCTGGTGCTCTGCGTTACGCAGGGCGGGGGCCACCTTGCCGACACCGGAGCCGGCCAACCGTTCGTCGTCGGCGGTCAGGGCCAGGTAGTGCGGGCAGGTCTCCAGCACCACGACCCTGCCCTTGCGGCGCGACTCGGCCGCCGCATCCACGGCCATCCCGACGGTGGTGTGCGGCACATACAGCGGGCAGTCCTGGAGGTCGGCCAGCCA
The DNA here is from genome assembly GCA_964396585.1 of uncultured Nocardioides sp. Lineage (GTDB taxonomy): Bacteria > Actinomycetota > Actinomycetes > Propionibacteriales > Nocardioidaceae > Nocardioides. The sequence continues at coordinate 17,138 of CAYNFY010000076.1, read as the reverse complement.
GATCGCGCGGAGCAGGTCCTGCTCCTCCACGAAGTCGGGGCGGGAGGCCGAGTAGGCGGCCAGGTCGTTGCCGCCGGCCTCCTTCACCTTGTGGGTGAGGTGGCAGACCAGCGAGTCGTCCTCGCAGTGCACCATCGTCCAGGCGTGTGGACCGAGTTCGCGGATCTTCTCCATCGCGGCGTAGAGCACCGCGTCGTTGACCGAGACCAGACCGATCGGGTTACCCGGCTCGTAGCCGCCCATGTAGAACTTGAAGCTGGTGACGCCGAACTCCTCGGCGATCCGCGGGATCTCTTCGACCTGCTCCATCGAGGAGATGATGAAGTGGAACTGGGTGTCCACCAGCATCCGGGTCTTGGCCAGTTCGAGCTCGGCCGGAAAGGTGTCGAAGAAGCTGCTCGGTGAGCGGCGGTACTGGATCACCGTGGTGACGCCACCGACCGCAGCACTGGCGGTCTCGGAGGCGAAGATCTCGCCCAGCGGCCGGCCACCACCCAGGTGCACATGGGGGTCGACGATGCCGGGCAGGATGTACTTACCGCCGGCGTCAATCCTTGTGTCCGCCTCAGGCAGGACACTCTCATCAGCGATCGCCGCGATACGACCGCCCTTGATCGCGATCGCGGCATCGGTGACGCCACTGGGGCTAACGATCCGCCCGCCGGTGACAATGGTGTCGACGCGCATCTGGCCTCCGCATGCTTACGCGCACTGGTGTGTTGCGGGTGGCTGTCGGCGCACACCCAGCGCTCAGTGCGACAGGGGTTGTCCACCACCATCTGCTCAGGTGATGCCGACCACATGATGGTAGGTCGCGGGTGTAATCCGGGTCAATAGAGAGCGAGATGATGTCTTGCAATGCAAGATGTTCTAGGGCTGGGTTGGTTGCCGCACAGAAGCACCGGCCAGGGAGCGAACGCAGATGTGCCCGACCCGACAGGAATCTATCGAGCCGGGCACACCTGATTTCAGTGCTCGTGCTCGTCGTTGAGCAGCATTTCGTACAGACGCTGGTAACGGGAGAGCACGGCCAGATCGACGATGTCAAGGCGCGGATCCGACTTGCTGCGCTCGCTCTGCGGGCCGACCCGAACCGTATCGATGCCGTGGGCGCGCAAGACGATGCCGTCGGTCGATCCGGTCCAGCCGGAAACCTCGAGCGGCGCCCGGTCGAAGACGTGACCCCAGGCATGCCGGGCCGCCTCGACGATCGGCGCGGACTCATCGGTGCCCTCACTACCGTGCAACCACTCCACCTCGACATGCGCCGAGCAGCCTTCCAACGGGCCGCCCGCCAACTTCGCGTGCAGCGTGGCCGTCAGTTCGGTGGCCAAGCGCGAACCTTGTTCGCCGGGCACCGTGAGGACATAGAGGTCGAGCAGTAGTTCGGCTGGTAGCAGGTCCGGCTTCTGGGTCCATCCGGCCCGGATGGCACCGACCCCGGCCTGAGCTCCCACCCGACCGAAGGGGCCACGACTCGAGACATAGCGCGAACGCCAGGTCTCGATGGCCTCCAATACCAGTCCGGCGTGCGCAATCACGCCTCCAGACGGGAACGCGCTGTCGGGCATCATCGCCACGCCGTTGCGCCCGGTGATGCGGACCTTCAGGAAGGCGGCGCCGGGTTCTGCGGTGATCAGCGCGGGCGGACCCCCCTTGGCCACGATCGCAGACGGCACCGACGAACCACGGTGGGCCTGATCGGCCAAGAAGGCACCGACGCCTTCGCCATGACCACCTCGACGGTGGGTCCCGCTACCGGAGATCAGCAACGTGCCGCGTTGTGCGTTGGCAAACGCTGCCACTGCGGCCGCTACCGGCGCCCGGGCCACGCCCAGGCAGAAACCCTCGACGTGGGTGTCGCTCACCTTGAGTCGAGCCGGCGCATCCTCCCGGCCGGTGACCTCGGGCGGCGTGAGCCCGTCACCATCCAGCGAGGTGTCCACGTGTGAATAGAGCAACGGCCCCTCGCCACAGCGAGCCACCACATTGGCCCCTTCGGTGCCATAGGGCTGCACGGTCCACTCGATCTCCGGCCACCGGGTCGAACAGAACGCCGCCAGGCCCGTGGCCGCGAGCAACTCGCGACCACGGGGCGCTGGCGTCTGGTCGAGCACGCCCAGGAGCGCGACCAGATCCTCGGTCAGAAACGACCCCAGTCGTCCGAGGCGGGACGCCAGACGTCGATATTGCGGGGGTCGGCGGGCATCTTGCGGGCCCGGTGCGTCTGGTGCTCCTCCGGGGTGAACACCCGGTGGCTGTCACAGAGCTCGAAGCGCGGACCGAACTTGGTGTCGTGCAGGTAGAACGCGATCGACGTGGACGCCGAATGGTTCACGATGTCGGAGGCGATCGGGGCACCCTTGTAGAGCGCCTTGGCCCGCATCCGCATCACGTGGTCCAGGCTCTTCATCGCGAAGCACAGGTGCGCGACGTAGTGCTCCTCGTTCTTCTGGATGGCGAGGCTGTGGTGGTACCGGTCCTCGCAGCGCAGGAACGTGGCCGACCCGACGATGTGGTCGGAGGCGATGAAGCCCAACACGTCCATGTAGAAGGTGAGCATCTCCTCGTACTTGGTGGTGGCGAGGAAGGGGTGCACCAGGTCCACCGGGCGGATCTCGATGTGCGGCGGCTCGGCGTACTCCTGGAACTCGGTGAAGAGCTCCACGATCAGCCCCTCGGGGTCCAAGATCCCGAAGCCGTTGTCGCACAGACCCTGCATCCGCTCCTGCAGCGGCAACACCTGGTGACCGGCAGCGATCGCCCGCTGCTTGATCTCCTCGAGCACCTGCTCGCTCTCGACGCTGAACCCGATAGCGGTGGTCCAGCCGTCCTCGCGCTCGGGAGCCGCGATCAGTTCGATGCAGTGGTGCTCGATGTCAGCCCGCAGGTAGGCGTACTCCTCGGTCTGCTGCTCCAGCTGCAGACCCACGTGATAGATCAAGAAGTCGATCGTGGCCTGTAGGTCGGGCACCTCGATCCGGGCGTACTCCATGCCGAACGGGCCGCGTGGGCGCTGGTTCATGCGTCCTCCTTCACCGGCGAGCCGGTCGTATTCGTAGGCGACGATGGCCTGGTCCGCGATCACCGGGCGCCACTTGTCCCGCACGAAGGCTTCGTGCGAGTCACTGTTGAGGTAGGCGAGCAGATCCCGCTCGTCATCGAAGTCGATCGCCATCCCATGCGTGAACTTCTGGTCCCGGCTGGACAGATTCGTGCCCAGCGACCAGTTCTGCATCTGCGGGTAGGTGTCGGGGAAGGTCGCCAGCTCGGCCAGGACGGCGTCCCGGTCGAACTGCGCGACCTCGTCCTTGAACGAGAACAGCAGTGTGTGTCGAATCATCTGCCGTCCTCCCTCATAGGATGAAGCTCAATCGGGCGCCGAGCTGCAGCTCCTCGTGTACCAGCACGGTACGACGCAGCCGGAACTTGAACCCCTCGGCGCTGGGCACCAGGACGTGCTCGTAACGACCCATGTAGGAGTCGAAGTGACCGTCCCGGGCCCGGGAGACGATGAAGTTGGCCTTCACGCTGAGGGTGCCGTCGAGATCGCCCGGCGCCACCCGGACGTTGGAGATCATCCGGTGGGTGCGCGAGTGCGGGTTCTCGGCGTGTGCCTTGCGCGACTTGAGCCGCTTCACCCGGGCTCGGATCAGCTCCCAGTCGTCGTCCACGAAGGAGCCGCCCTGGTGCAGCGACCAGCCTGAGTAGTCGGTGGTGGGGATCTCGTAGCGAGCCCCCTCCTCGAACAGGGCCAGCCAACCGTCGTAGTCCCAGGCGTCCAGGATCTCGGCCTCGGTATAGAGGAACTCCTCGATCTCGGCGCGGGTCACGGTGGTCAGATCAACCGCGCTCATGGCATCTCACGCCCTTCCAGGAACTCGGGTCGATCGCCGGTGATCTGGATTCCCGCGTCGAGTGTCTGCTCCCAGTGTCGCCAGAAGCCCCGCATCGCACCTTCGTCGATGGAGCGACCTTGGACGCCCTTGACCTCGTCACCCAGACCCCGCGACATGTCGCTGTAGTCCTCGGCCCCGGCGCCGCGAGTCGCTTCGATGCCACGTTGCACCGCCTCGTAGGCCTCGATGTCATCGGGGGTGGCCAGGCCACCGGGTCCGACGAAGCTGACCACGGTCTTCATCCGCAACGCGGTGGACTCCGGATCCTCCTCGCGCGGCACCAGCTGCCAGGCGCGCACGTCGGTATGCCCGGGCGCTACCGGCTCCAGCTGGCGGATCGAGAGGCCCTCGATGTCGAACAGCAGCAGGTTCGGGAAGACGAACAGGATGTGGCTCTCATCTGCCACGTAGTGCGCCCGCTTCTCACCCAGTCGTTCGACCATCTCGGCCCGGTGCTCCTCGGTGCGGGCCTTCTCGGCCTCCCCGAAGCGGGGCTCCCAGATCATGCTGATCCGGCCACCGTGCCCGGTGAGCACGAGTAGCGAGTGGCCGTTGCCCAGGTTGTAGGCGTACTGGCCCTCGTCGGTGACGGCGAAACCGTTCTCGCGCAGGTAGCCCACGAAGGTGTTGTGAGTGGGGCTGAAGTGGTAGCCGTCCATCGCGTTCTCGACGGCCAGTTTCCAGTTGCCCCGCACGCTGTACTTCTGAATGCCCGGCAGCGTGGTCACGCCGCTGGCGTGCTGCTCCTCGATCATCGTCATGTACTCGGCAGCCTCGCCCAGGTGCTCGAGCAGCGGCGGCACGTCCTCGGTGAAGGCGATGAAGACGTAGCCCTCGTGGATCGCCAGACGCGGCACCGAGCGCAGGTTCATGCTCCGACGCAACTCTTCGACGTTCTCGTAGGCACCGTCGTCGGGGATCGCGGCCACGGATCCGTCGTTGTTGAAGGTCCAGGCGTGGTAGAAGCACTGGAACCTACGCTGAGAGCCCTCGTTCTCACGGCACAGCACGGTGCCGCGGTGCGGGCACGAGTTCAGCCAGACCCGGATCTCACCCTCGGCGTCACGGCAGAAGATCAGGGGGCGGCCCGCTATGGTGCGGACCTTGAAGTCGTTGACTTCGGGGATCTCTGTGACGTGACCGAGGTACAGCCAGGTCTTGAGCCAGATGTTGACGCGCTCCTTGGCGAACATCTCGGGCGACCGATAGGCCTCCCGGTTCACTCGGAACGTGAGATGCTCCCAGTCCTCCACGAGCATGGGGTCAGCCACCCGTTCGGACGTTTCGCTTAGCATGCCGCTGCTCCTGTCACACGGATTGATGCGCTCACTGTGGCGCCAATGCGATACGGCGTCTCGCATAGCGTTGATGGTTCCCTGGATGCATGCCCTGTGTCAAGGGTCACCCCACTCCACCCCTTCGGTATTGACAGAGAGTTCCGCGCTGCCGCATTCTGATCTCGTATTACGTGATGGTCTCTTGCAATGTGTTTCTGATTGGAGTCTGGTCGTGCCCTACGTGATCACTGATGCGTGCATCGACGTGATGGACAAGTCCTGCGTCGAGGAGTGCCCCGTCGACTGCATCTACGAGGGTGACCGGATGCTGTACATCCAGCCCGACGAGTGCGTCGAGTGCGCGCGCTGCGAACCGGTCTGCCCCTCGGTTTCGATCTATTACCACGAGGACCTGCCCGCTGAGGCGGCCAAGTTCGAACAGATCAACGCCGAGTTCTTCACCGATCTGGGGTCACCCGGCGGCGCCCGCAAGGTCGGCCGCACCGGCGCGGACCACCCTGCCGTCACCGCACCGCCGGCGAGCGCATGAGCACCCCGGTCATCGAGGGCGGGACCTACGAGGTCGACCTGCTGATCATCGGTGCGGGCCCGAGCGGGCTGTACGGCACCTACTATGCCGGGTTCCGCGAGCTCAGCGTGGCGCTGATGGATGCGCTGCCCCAGGTCGGCGGCCAGGTGGCGGCCCTCTACCCCGAGAAGGCGATCCACGATGTGGCCGGCCTGCCCGGCGTGCGCGGGCAGCAGATGGTCGACGCCCTGCACGAGCAGGCGCGATCGGCGGACCCGATCATGCTGCTGGGCCGTTCGGCCCTCACCTTGGACGAGGACGAGGACGGGATCACCGTCAGCACCGACACGGGTGAAGTCGTGCACGCCAAGGCGCTACTGATCACGGCCGGCATCGGCAGCTTCACCCCGCGTGAACTGCCGGTCGGCTCGGAGTACCTCGACCGGGGATTGCGCTACTTCGTGCCCCGGCTCGACGAATTGACCGACACCGACGTGCTGATCGTGGGCGGCGGGGACTCGGCCCTGGACTGGGCCCTGGGCCTGGAGCCGATCGCGCGCAGCGTCACCCTGGCCCATCGGCGCCCCCAGTTCCGGGCGCACGAACGCAGCGTCGCCCAACTCGAGACCTCGACGGTCGAAGTGCTCACCCCCTTCGAGGTGTGCGAGGTGAACGGTGCGGACACCATCGAGGAGGTGGTGGTCGAGTCCAAGGACGGTGAGCAGCGACGACTCAAGGTGCAGGCCGTGGTGGCCGCCCTGGGGTTCATCGCCGACCTCGGCCCGATGGACTCCTGGGGCCTGGAGCAGCATCGACGACACCTGGTGGTCGACCGCGCCATGCGGACCAACCGGACCCGGGTGTTCGCCGCGGGCGACCTGGCGCACTACGAAGGCAAAGTGAAGTTGATCTCGATCGGCTTCGGTGAGGCCGCCCTGGCGGTGAACCACATCGCCGCCCTGGTTCGACCCGGTACGGCACTGAACCCGGGGCACTCCTCTGACCAGTGATCTAAGTACGTGTTCGTACTAGGACTGAACCATGCTTTACTACGTCGAGCCATGCGCTGATTCGAGGTCCTCATGAGTACCAGCAAGAGCCCCCAGGGCACGTCCAAGGCAATCACTGCACCCACCATCCAGACGGTGCAGCGTGCGGCGATCGTGCTTGGGTCCTTCAGCGTCACCAAACCGCATCTGAGCCTGAACGAGTTGACGGCCTCGCTGGGCACCAGCAAGGCCACCGCACACCGGTACACGAAGGCGTTGCGCGCGGCCCATCTGCTGCGATACGACGAGCGCACCGCGCTGTACTCGCTAGGGCCTCAGGTGTTGACCCTGGCCGCTTCGGCGCGAGCGGGCCTGCCGATCGTGGCCACGGCCGAACCGTTCATGGAGTCACTGCTGCACGAGGTCGACGAGACCGTCGTACTCAGCGTCTGGGACGGTGAGACCGCTACGGTGGTGCGCTCGGTGGACAACACCGATCACATCGTGCAGATCGGGATCCGCCCCGGGTCTCGGCTGGATCTCACCGACTCGGCCCAGGGTCGCGTCTTCTGCTCTTTCCTGGCTCCCGAGCTGGTCCCGAATCTGAAGGGGATCCTGCGGCGTCAGCCCCATCTGGCCGAAGAGTTCGAGACCATCCGGCAGCAGGGTCTGTCCCTCAACTCGCCACACATCAACGGCGTGCGCACCATCGCCGCCCCGATCTTCGAGGGTGGCACGATCATCGCCTCGATGGCGATCATCGGAACGGCGGTGACCGTCTCCAGCGAGGTGGAGAGCCCGATGGCCCGCGCCCTGCTGCGTACCACCCGCCAGGTCTCAGAGGCCCTCGGGGCCACCGGCGCCTGACGCTGAGGAGGCACTTAATAGCCTCCTCTCCCGTCGCTGAGGGGGCTGGTATGTGCCTCATCAGCGACGGGATCTCAGCATCCGTCGGTAGCCCTGCTGGAGTGTCGCGTAGGCATCCTCGCGCTCGTAGATGTCCTTCTTGGTGAGCACCAGCACGGTCCATCCCCGGTCGGCCAACCAGGCACGTCGAGCCAGGTCATGGGCGGTTCGCTCCGGTCCGTGGAACTCCTCGCCGTCATATTCCGCGGCGAACCTCTCCTGCTCGTTACCGAGGTCAAGCCGAAAGCGGCGAGCTCCCCACTCGTCATGGACCCACAATTGCGGTGTCGGGGGTGGGAGACCTGCATCGATCCAGTGCAGTCTCAAGGCAGACTCGCTGGGCGCCTCGGCTCGGGCATCGACCAGAGGGACAAGGGCGCGTAGTTGGATCACCCCACGCATGCCCTTGAAACGCGGCTCCGAGTACCGCAGCTGATCCTGGGTCACGCCGTGCTTCGCGAAGCCGTCCATCGCCGCCAGCGCGTCGTAGCGCCAGAGCAGGCGACCCAGGTCGCAGGAGGTCCGTACCGGCGAGGTGACCTGGACCCCTTCTACCGTGCACACATCATCGACGGAGAGGGCACGGGTACCGCTCTGGACCCCGGCCCGTCGCAACCGGGAGCGTCTGGTGCTGAAGCACTCCACACTCAGCGGCGTACCCGTGTGAAACCTGCGCGGCAGGATCTCCACACCATGCAGCCAGGCAGCGGTGCGATCGGTGACCACCGCATCGCGTGGAATCACCAGTGCCAGGGCTTGGGCTCTGAGACCAATCGTGTCAGGAACGTCCGACATCACGAAGGTCCCACGGATCAGCGGGCGAAGCACGCCATCACTCACCAACCGGCTCAGCACACCCTGGCTGACCCCCGCCCGTCTGAGGTCCGCCGAGGTGAAAGGTCGGTCACGTGGGATCTCGGTGGGAACGTCCCAATGCCTGAGGAAACGACTCATGGACCCAGCGTGGCCGTTTCATCCGATCTCCGCTCCGGCCCATCCACAACCCTGCCCTTCCCCGCTGAGGAGGCTCTTTCATGCCCCCTCAGCGGGGATCGATGCGGCACCTAAGTGCCTCCTCAGCGGGGAAGAGGGAGGTCAGTCGGCGATCAGCTCGTCGAGTTCCAACTTGGCCAGGAGGTCGGCGCGGGGCGGCACGAAGTAGTCGATGTTGACGCAGGGGCCCTCGGTGGGCTCCACGAAGTGCTCGGCACCGCGCGGGACCAGCATGAACGAGCCCGGTCCCATCTCGTGCGGAGTACCCGCCACGTGATAGCGGCAACGGCCCGAGGCGATGAAGACCAACTGGTCGAAGTCCTCGTGACTGTGCGGGTTCAGCGTCATCCCCACTTCGAGCTCGTGGTGAGCGATCAGCACCTCGTCGGTGGCGAAGATGCGTCGTTTCACCCCCGGCCGGATCTCGCGCTGGGGAATGTCGTCCCAGTTGACGACCTTGCCGAACAGGGACGGGTTCAGAGCAGACATCAGTTCTCCTGGTTCTTGGGTTGGATGCCGCGCATCCCCTGGGCGAGCAGTTGCAGGTCCGAGCCGACGATCACGTACCCGGCATCGGCCAGCCCGAGCGCGGTCACCTGGATCAACGCAGGCGCCCAGCCACCGAAGGCAACCCCGGCCCTGACTGCGGCCTGCTGGACCCCGGCCACCGCGCTCGCCAACTCCTCGGCCGCGGGAAGACCCAGGCTGACCGCGAGGTCGGTGGTGCCGACGAAGGCCACGTCCAGACCGGCCACCACCTGCTCCAGCGGCTCGTCGACTCGGGTTTCGATCTGGCCCACCAGCAGCGGCGGGTCGGCGGCCTCGGCGGCCAGGAAGTCGGCCAACGGGACCGACCCGAACCGGGCGGCCCGGTTGGCCAGCGAGACCGATCGTGCACCGACCGGCGCGAACCGGCAGGCAGCCACCAGGGCCTGCGCCTCGGCAGTACTGCGCAGGGTGGAGAGCTGGATGCCGGCGGCACCGTTCTCCAGTAACCGGGCCACCAGCGGGGCGTCGACCTCGGGTAGCCGGACCAGTGCCGCCAGACCGAGCGCGTCTGCGTGCCGGACCAGGCCAATGGCCTCGGCCTCGCTCAGAGTGGAGTGCTCCAGGTCGACCACCACGAAGTCGAGTCCGGCTCCCGCCGCCACCTCGACGACATCGGGCGTGGCGAGTTTGACGAACGTGCCCGCCAATCGGGTACCGGCCCCCAGGGCCTCACGCAGACGGCGTCTGCGAGCGTGCAAGGCGGTGCTGGATTCCACGGCGACTCCTGGGAAGCGTCCGGACACGGGGTGATCAGTACTGCTCGGTTACGAACAGTGTGGCAAGCGCGATCAGGGCTGGCGAGCGGCGCGCTCGGGGTCCAGACCCCGCCACTCGGTGGTCTCGACCAACTTGCCGCCGTGCACCACGGTGGTGGGCTCGAAGCGCGGCGCCACCATGGTGTTGCCCGAGGCGTCCGGAAGCACGACCTCTTCGGTCTCGGTGATCACCGTGACGTCGGCGCGACCGCCCACCGTCATCGTGCCGTAGCCCTCGGAGTCCAGGCCCAGCAGCTGAGCGGGCACGATGGTCGCCCGGCGGATGCACTCGTCCAGCGGCGCGCCCAGGGCGTGCAACTTGGAGATCGAGGTCAACAGGTCGAAGACCGGACCGCACCAGTTACGGGCCGAGGTGTCCGAGCTGAGGATGTCCGGCAGGAAGCCGTCGGCGATGGCCCGGCGGGCCACCTCGAAGCTCAGGTTGCTCTTGCCGTGGGCGGAGTCGAACAGCACGCCACGCTCACGCGCCTCGTTGACCCCCGCGAGAACCTTCTCGCCCTCCAGGATGCCGTGCGGCTTACCGGTGTAGCAGTGCGCCACGATGTCGCCGGCGCGCAGGTACTCCAGCACGGTCGGGACCGGCTCGGTGGTCTCACCGATGTGCACCATCAGCGGCAGGCCCGCCTCTTCGGCCAGGGCGACCGACTTCTTCAGCAGGTCCTTCCAGTTCTCGCCGACGACGTCCTCGGAGAGCCGGATCTTGAATCCGCGCACCACATCCGGGTTGGCTGCGGCGGTGGCCAGCGCGTCCTCGGCCACCAGAGTGCCGGGGTTGAGCAGCTCGCCGAAGCGGAAGTCGATCAGCCCGAGCACCGAGACATTGAGGAAGTTGACGACCCGGATGTCGTTGGCCTCGACCACGACCTTGCGGAAGGCGTTGAAGGTCGAGGCACCCGCGGTACCGGCGTCGGCCACCGCCACCACACCCCGGCGCAGGTGCGCCTCGTCGGCGGGCGCACCGACCGCCGAGACGTGCTCGAAGATGTGACTGTGCCCCTCCACCAGGCCGGGGATCACCGTCGAGCCGGTGCAGTCGATCACCTCGGCGCCCGCGGTGGCCAGGTCGGGGCCGATGGCGGCGATCGTGCCACCGGAGATGGCGACGTCGGCCCGCTCGTTGCGACCGGCGGCGGGGTCCAGGACGGTGCCGCCGCGCAGGACGAGGTCGAACCCGTTGGTGTCGGACATGGATGGCTCCTCAGTGTTCATTGGCTAAGTTCATTGGCTAAACCAGGTGATAGGGGCGGTCCCGGCGGGGCCGACCGTGTGGTGCTGGTGCGGTCAGAGCGATGACGCACCTGAGCGCACGGTGGTGATCAGCGGAAGTACCGGACCGATCTCGATCCGGATCTCGTCGCCGGGCTGCAGGAAGGTGCCTCGGTCCTGGCCCGTCCCGGCCGGGGTACCGGTCAGCACCACGTCGCCGGGCTCGAGCGCGGCATACCAGGAGATCCGCGCCAGCAGATCGGGGACATCGAAGATGAACCCGGCGGTGGTGTCCTGCTGGCGCAGTTCACCGTTCACCCAGCTGCGGACCTCGATGGCGTCACGGTTCTCGAGCTCGTCGAGGGTGACCACCGATGCGCCGATCGGGTTACAGCCGGGGAAGCTCTTGGCCAGGACGGGGGTCTGGGTCCGCTTCATCACATCTCGGGCCGTCATGTCGTTGGCAGCGGTGATAGCGGCCACCGCCGGCCACACGTCTGCCTCGGTGGCCCGGTGCAGCCGGGAGCCGACGATGATCGCCACCTCGGCCTCGTAGTCGAGTTGCTCGGTCGCCTCGGGGATATGCACCTCTCCACCGGGGGGCAGCGCCGAGGATCCGGCCGCCAGGTACAAGATCGGCTCGTCTGGCAGGTCACGCCCGGCCTTGGCCGCCTTGGACCGGTAGTTCAGGCCCACGCCCCACATCGCTCGGGGCCGTCCCAACGGGGCGAGCAGGCCGACCTCGCCGAGCGGAATCCGACCGCGAACGACGGAGTCCTTCAGGCAGTCGAGCGAGCCGGTCGCCTCAATAACGGACCCGAGGTCGGCGTAGGGCGTGTCGAGGAGTGCGATCTCCTCGCCCTCGACTCGACCGAGGCCCTGATCAGTGGTCACAGCATGCATGGACCTATGTTTCGATGCGAGATGGCATCTTGTCAAGCAAGACGCAGAGTGATCCGTCCGCCACATCGTCTGAGATAGCATCTTGAGTTACGAGATGATTGCCCGATCGGGGGCGCCGGTCACCGGATGGCCTGACATCATGCGAACGTGATCGGCGGACTTCTTCTCGCGGCCGGTGCCGGGTCTCGAATGGGCACCCCCAAGGCTCTGGTGCATGGCACCGACGGTGAGTCCTGGCTCGTCGGCGCGGTCCGGGCCTTGGCTTCGGGCGGCTGCTCCGAGGTCACCGTGGTGCTGGGTGCCGCATGGCGTGAGGCCGTCGACCTGGTCCCCCAGGGCATCCGGATCGAGATCGCCGACGATTGGGACACTGGTATGGCCGCATCGCTGCGAACCGGACTGCGATCCCTGTCCACGACGAGCCAGGTAGCGGCGCTGGTGCATCTGGTCGACCTGCCCGATGTGGGTGCCGACGTGGTGCGCCGAGTCCTGGACCACGGCACCGGGCCCGACTCCCTGATCCGAGCCGCATACGGAAAGCGTCCCGGTCACCCGGTACTGATCGGCCGGGCGCATTGGTCGAGGCTGGAGAGCGAGCTCACCGGCGACCAGGGGGCCCGCGCCTATCTGCGCCGCCACCGGGTCGGCCTAGTCGAGTGCGGAGACCTGGCCGATGGTCAAGATGTGGACCGGTGCGGTGACCGGACCGGGAAGACGGCCGAGCACGATGCGTGAGGTGCTACCCGAACTGATGGAGTGGTGGCGGGCCGGTGACAGGGTCGCGGTGGCGAGCGTGGTCTCCACCTTCCGCTCCGCACCCCGCCCGGTCGGTACCTCACTGCTGCGCGGACCGGACGGCTCGGCGGTCGGTTCGGTCTCGGGTGGTTGCGTCGAGGCCGCCGTGCACGAGGAATGCGCGCTGGTGCTCGAGTCCGGGCGGCCGGCGCTGGTGCAGTACGGGATAGCCGATGACGATGCCTTCGCCGTCGGGCTGACCTGCGGCGGCATCATCGACATCTTCTGCCAGGAGGTGAGCCGGGACACCCATCCGGAGCTGGAGGACGTGTCTGCCGATCTTGCCGCCGGCCGACCGGTCGCCTTGGCCACGGTGGTGCAGCACCCAGAACCCGCGATGGTCGGACGCCGTCTGGTGATCCGGCCCGATGGGGACAGGCACGGCACTCTGGGCTCGGCCCGGTTCGATGACGCGGTGCACGATGACGCGCTCGGGGCCCTCGCCACGGGTAGCGACGCCACCCTGACCTACGGTCCGGACGGCGAACGGCGGGGACAGGGCACCCGAGTGCTGGTGTGGGCCTTCGCGCCGAAGCCCCGGATGCTGGTCTTCGGCGCGATCGACTTCGCCGCCGCGGTCGCCGAGGTCGGCACCTTCCTGGGCTACCGGGTCACGGTCTGCGACGCTCGTAGCCTGTTCGCCACCCGCACCCGGTTCCCGCATGCCGATGAGGTGATCGTGGACTGGCCGCACCGGTACCTGGCGGCCGAGCAGCAGGCGGAGCGAATCGACGCCCGGACCGTGCTCGTGGCGCTGACCCACGATCCGAAGTTCGATGTGCCGCTGCTGGCCTGCGCGCTGCGGCTCCCCCAGGTCGCCTATGTCGGGGCGATGGGGTCCCGGCGTACTCACCTGACCCGATTGGACCAGCTGCGCGCCGCGGGTCTCAGTGAGCACGAGCTGGCGAGGTTGTCGAGTCCCATCGGACTGGATCTGGGAGCCCGTACTCCCGCGGAGACCGCCGTCAGCATCGCCGCCGAGATCGTGGCCAGCCGGTGGAACCGGCCCGGTGGCCGACTGACCGCCTCGACGGGACCCATCCATCACGACGCTGACCCGGCGACGCCCGATGAGCCCGGCGCACGGAATGTCGGCGGAGTGTGACAGGTTCTCTTGTTATGAACCACGTGGACTTGATGGCCCAACCGCCGGCCACCCGCCTACCCGAGGACCCGGCTATGTCCGAGCTCTCCGCAGGCACCTCTGTAATAGATGTCGTCCGAGCACATCCAGACTCCCCCTCGGCCTGGGCGGCCCTGGCCGGTGAGGCCAAGGCACAGGACGCCGACGACGTGACGGTGTATGCGTACGCTCGGGTCGGCTACCACCGGTCGCTGGACCAACTGCGCCGCAACGGCTGGAAGGGGCATGGGCCGGTGCCGTGGGAGCACGTACCCAACCGCGGCTTCCTGACCGTGCTGGCGCTCTTGGCGTTGGCCGCGAAGGCCATCGGTGAGGACGAGGAATGGCACCGGTGTTCGACGTTCCTGCGTGACTCCTCACCGACGGCTGCTGAGATCTTGCTCTGATGGCGTCCACCTCTCAGGCACCGGTGGACGCCATTGATGAGACACTGCAGAACCCTTGGCCACCGCTGTGGGCGATGGTGCTCGGGTTCTTCATGCTCCTGGTCGACGTGACCATCGTGACGGTGGCCACGCCGGACATCACCCGGGACCTTGATGCCGGCGTGAACCAGGTCATCTGGGTGACCAGTGCCTATCTGCTCGCCTACGCCGTCCCGATCCTGATCACCGGCCGTCTGGGCGACCGGTTCGGATCGAAGAACGTGTTCATGGTGGGTCTGAGCGTCTTCACCCTGGCCTCGCTGTGGTGTGGTCTTTCCACCAACGTGGAGATGCTGATCACGGCGCGCGCTGTCCAGGGCCTGGGTGCGGCACTGATGACCCCGCAGACGATGGCGGTGATCACCCGGATCTTCCCGGCGGCTCGACGCGGGGCCGCGATGGCACTGTGGGGCGCCGCGGCCGGGGTGGCCACCTTGGTCGGTCCGATCCTGGGTGGCTTCCTGACCGAGCACTTCGGCTGGGAGTGGGTCTTCTTCATCAACGTTCCGGTCGGCATTCTGAGCCTGGCCCTGACCTGGAAGTGGGTGCCGAAGCTACAGACCTCCGACCATGCCTTCGACTGGCTCGGGGTCGCCCTGTCCGGGATCGGGATGTTCCTGCTGGTCTTCGGGATCCAAGAAGGACACAAGCGCGACTGGGACCCGCTGGTGCTCTCGATGATCGTGGGTGGAGTGCTCCTGATGGTGGCCTTCATCTGGTGGCAGTCACGCAACCAGAATGAGCCGCTGATGCCACTCGACCTGTTCCGCGATCGCAATCTGACGGTCGCGACCCTGGCGGCAGCGGTCCTGATGTTCGCGTTCACCGCGATGGGCTTCCCCATCATGTTCTACGCCCAGGCGGTGCGAGGCGACTCCGCCACCGAGGCAGGGCTGCTGTTGGTGCCGATGGCCGTCGCCTCGATCTTGTTGGCGAAGCCGGTCGGGAAGCTGACCGACCGGGTGCACCCGCGCCTGCTGACCGTCTTCGGATTCGTCTGCAGCATCCTCGCGTTCTCCTGGGTCGCCCTGGCCCTGAAACCGGACACTGACCTGTGGGTGCTGTGGTCGGCGCTACTCCTGCTCGGGATCGGCTCCTCGTTCCTCTGGGGACCACTGGCCACCACGGCCAATCGCAACCTTCCGATGAACCAGGCCGGAGCTGGCTCGGGCATCTTCAACGCCACCCGCCAGTTCGGCGCGGTGCTCGGCTCGGCCGCCGTCGCGGTGTTGTTGGACGCCCGGATGGCAGCCAACATCCCCGGCTCCGGGTTCTCCGGCGGCGAGGGGGTCTCCGGAAGCGGGAATCCGATGCCTGAACCGATCGCCTCGGCGTTCAGCGATGCGATGAGTCAGACGCTGTGGATGGTGCCGATAGCGCTCTGCCTCGGTCTGCTCGCCGTGCTCTTCCTCGAACGACCGAAGCACTTCGCCCCCAACTAGATGGCCGAGGCGTCCGGGCGGTAACACCCGAACAGGACAGAAGGGCCGGAACCCGTTCGGGTTCCGGCCCTTCTTCTTCCGCTGGGTCAGACGCCCAGGGTGGTGCCGGACGAGCGAAGGTTCTCGCAGGCCTCGACCACGCGGGCCGCCATCGAGACCTCTCCGGCCTTGCCCCACGAGCGGGGGTCGTAGAGCTTCTTGTTGCCCACTTCGCCGTCCACCTTGAGCACACCGTCATAGTTGGCGAACATGTGCGCGGCCACCGGGCGGGTGAACGCATACTGAGTGTCGGTATCGATATTCATCTTGATCACACCGAAGTCCACCGCGTCGGAGATCTCCTGCTCGCTCGAGCCCGAGCCACCGTGGAAGACCAGGTCGAACGGCTTGGAGCCGGCCGGAAGGCCGAGTGCAGCCGTGACCGCCTCCTGGGCGGCCTTGAGGATCTCGGGTCGCAGTTTCACATTGCCCGGCTTGTAGACGCCGTGCACGTTGCCGAAGGTCAGCGCGGTGAGGTAGCGACCGTTCTCGCCCACGCCCAGGGCCTTGGCGGTGGCCAGTGCGTCCTCGGGGGTGGTGTACAGCTTCTCGTCGATGGCGCCGACGATGCCGTCCTCCTCACCGCCGACCACACCGATCTCGATCTCGAGGATGATCTTGGCGGCGGCAGCCTTGGCGAGCAGTTCCTCGGCGATGACCAGGTTCTCGGCCATCGGCGTGGCCGATCCATCCCACATGTGCGACTGGAACAGTGGGTTCTCGCCGCGCTTGACCCGCTCGGCCGAGAGGTCGATCAGCGGACGCACGAAGGTGTCCAGCTTGTCCTTGGGGCAGTGGTCGGTGTGCAACGCGATGTTCACCGGGTAACTCTTCGCCACCTCGGCCGCATAGGCGGCGAAGGCCACCGACCCGGCCACCATGTTCTTGACCGATGACCCGGACAGATACTCGGCACCGCCGGTTGAGATCTGAATGATCCCGTCGGAGCCTGCCTCGGCGAATCCCTGCAGCGCTGCGTTCAGCGTCTGCGAGGACGTCACGTTGATAGCTGGGTACGCGAAGCTCTTGGACTTCGCGGCGTCCAGCATCTCGGCGTAGCGCTCGGGGCTTGCGATGGGCATGAATTCTCCTTGCGAGCAGACGTCTGTCGGGCGCCAGCCTACTGTCGTCGCGCGGCAACGGCCATTCGGTCCCAGGCAGCTGCTGTCACGTCAGCGCTCGCGCCCTATAACGTCACGAGCAGGGCTATGGAGCCTGTTGCGAAATTGCCGGGTGGGGTCCGTGACCTGGACGGTGTTCTGCGAA
>CAYNFY010000075.1:0-21168 GCA_964396585.1 uncultured Nocardioides sp. | reverse complement strand
TCCCATGGCGCGGACCGTACCTCGCGCCTGGTGGGTATGACCCTCTCCATTCACTCCCCCGATGAACTGATCGCCGCCGTCCCCCACCTGCTCGGATTCAAGGCCGTGGAGTCGATCGTGTTCGTGCCACTGCGCGCCGATCTTCCAATCGCACGTGTCGACCTCCCGACGACCGCGAACGAACGCAACGAGGTCTGGGACGCCATCCGCGGCGCCTTCAGTCGGTACGTCCAACCCGGTGCCAGTGTCGCCATCGTCTGCATGACCCACGACAAGCAGGCCGCCGAACTCATTGGCCACGACTTCGCCGTCCGACTCGCCGGCATCGGATCGGCACGCCGCTGAAGCTGTCGGCCGATGCCACCCACTGGTACGACCTCGACCGCGGCGAATCCGGCCTCCAAACCAAGTCAGCCCGCGATCAACTGGCCGCCACCACCGTGCTGGCCGGGCGAGCACAGCCAGCGAACAACCGTGACGCACTCGCTGCGTCACTGATCGGAGACCGCGAGCCAGTCGCACAACTCCTGCCCGAGACGCGGGAAGAGTCCACTCAGAGCACGCCACACCGGGAAGGGGCGTGGGCACTCGGACGCCTCCAGCAGTTCCACGCGGACGGCGTCCGACTCACCGACCGTGACGCAGCCCGTCTCCTCGTGGCAGCCGAGTCCATCCCCACCCGAGACGCCCTCTTGAACGACATCGGCCGCGACAACTCAGCATCCCACGTCGCGCTATGGACGGACCTGACCAGCCGAGCACCCGACGACGTGCGCGCCGCCCCCGCCGCCCTCCTGGGCTTCGCCGCCTGGCAGAACGGCAACGGCGCCATGGCTTGGTGCGCCCTCGACCAAGTACCCAGAGACAAGCCTTACGCCCTCGCCGACCTCGTCGCCGCGGCCATCCAGACCGGCATGCACCCTCGCGAGTGGGAGGCGGCGAAGTTGCTCTCGAGGGAGCGAGCACCGGAGGCGTTCATGGCACCTCAGGCGCCAACAGAGCGCGGAACCAGTCGCCCAGCCATGGGAATGTGAGGAGCCGCTATGAACATCCCCTACCCGCCGCCGGCCACCCGTAAACCCCTTGGAACGCGAACTCGCGCGTCTCGTTGCGCGGCAGCCCCTCCCCCCAGCGCCATCCGCCCGACTCGACCTTGTTCCCAACGTGGATCTGGAGTTCAGGCAGGCTTGAAGTGCGCTGCAAGCATCTCCCGAACGGCCACGACGTCGACGGAACCGTCGGCTTCAGTCAGCAGCTTCGCGAGGCGTTTGGGCCAAATCGCGTGAACACCCCGGGTTGTGAACGCGCCCCCGATGAGCGGCCAGTCGGCTTCGACGAAACACAACACTCCGGTCACCGCCATGTCGCCGACAAGTTCGCGGACGAGATCAACTTGCTTGAGCACGCCATCGACGAGCTTGGTGCAGTCTCGTCGTCCGACGAGCACCTTCTCAACCTTGGGTCGCAGGATGCCGCCTTCGATCCTCAGTTCAGGCCGTCCCTTGTAGCGCTTTGCATCGATGACCCAAATGCCAGCGGACGTGACAGCGAGGTGGTCGATGTTGGCCTTCGAACCAGGGATGCCGCGGTCGTGGAGGATCGCGATGGACTCCGAGGCCAATGTGTCCAGTCGGGCACCCAGGCTCGGGGCGGGCCGAGGGCGGCAGCGAATCACGTGGCGTCAACGCGGCCCAAGACTTCATCGCCGACGTTGGTGACGACGTACTGCAAGGACCCACCGCGGCAGCAGAACGAACAGCAACAACGGCAACCGTCGTGATTGAGGCACGCAGCCTCAGCGTCATCCCCGGCTGGAACCCCACCATCCGTCAAAGTGCCACCGTCCCCATCGAACGCCTCACGACACCATGAACATCCAACGAGATGACCGTGGCTCTGCCTCGATCGAGGCAGCGATCGCCGTGCCGGCATTCGGCCTGTTCGTGGGCCTCATCATCTTCGGCGGACGCACCGCCATCACCCAACAATCGGTCGAATCCGCGGCCTCTGACGCAGCCCGATCAGCGTCCATTCTGCGCACCGATACGGAAGCCAAGTCAGCAGCACAGAAGGCAGCGTCGACCAGCTTGAGCAACCAGGGAATCAACTGCGTCCGAGTTAATGTCGACGTGGACACCCAGCAGTTCAGCCGCGACGTTGGTACTCCAGCTCTGGTTGAGGTGACAGTGACGTGCCTCCTCGACCTCGCAGACCTGTCGGTGCCGGGGGTGCCAGGCACCCGCACGATCTCGGCGACCATGACCAGCCCCCTCGACACGTGGCGGGAGCGGTCCGAATGACACGACGACACATCTGTGACGAGCGGGGATCGATCAGCATCTGGGTTATCACCGCAACGCTGGCGATGATGATTCTGGTCGGCCTCGCGGTCGATCTCGGTGGCCAGGTCCACGCCCAACAGCGTGCCCATGATGTCGCGGCTCAGGCCGCGCGCACGGGCGGGCAACAAGTTCAAGCCGCACCGGCCGTCGAAGGTCGATACGTCGCGCTCGACACCGCCGCTGCACGGCGGGCGGCCGAGGAGTACCTCGCTGCGGCCGGCGTCGAGGGCACCGTCACCGTGACCGGCGGCAACACCCTGACGGTCAACGTGAAGGACATCTACGAGCCGACGTTCCTGTCCCTCATCGGCGTCGGAAGCCTCAAAGTCACCGGCGATGCCTCGGCTCGACTGATCAGAACTACCGGAGGAGTCGAGCGATGACCCGAATCAATCCACGTATCCGCGGCCTTGCCGCATTCCTACTCATACTCGTCGTGCTGATCGGCACCCCCATGCTGCTGATCTTCATCGGAGCCACTCCCTGGAACGTCGATTGGTCTCAACTGCGGATGCTGCTGCTCAGCCGCGACGACGGAACGGTCGCGCTGATCCTCATAGGGATCGTCGCGTGGCTGGCGTGGGCGGTGATGACGTTCTGCTTGATCAGCGAGGTCATCGCAGCAGCCCGCGGGGTCCGTGCACCGCGACTGCCCATCATCGGGACCGGACAACACCTCGCCGCTCAACTCGTGGCCGCGGCTGCTCTTCTGTTCACGGTGGCGCAGCCTCTCGCGATCACCTTCGCTGCAGTTCCGGCTCACGCGCAGGCCCAGACACCTCACGATGTACGGCCCGCCCAGGCACCCACTACTCAGTCGGTCCCGTCCGCCGAATCACCACGCACCGTTGTCTCAGATCGAGTCGAACCCGCTCCGGTCTCGTACACGACACGGCCCCACGACAGCCTCTGGAAGATCGCCGAGAATCATCTCGGCGACGGCGCACGGTTCAACGAGATCGTCGCCCTCAACCCCGATCAGTTCCCCAACGGCCCCGAGTTCCTCGCGACCGGCGTCGTACTCCAACTGCCAGCGCCGACGACTGACCTCGCAGACCCCAGACCTGACGCTGACGCACGGTACGTCGTCGAGGAAGGCGACACGCTGTGGGACATCGCTGAGGAAGAGCTCGGTGACCCAATGCGATACGGCGAGATCTTCGACGCCTCCCGCACCACAACTCAGCCGGACGGCGCACGGTTGACCGACCCCGACCTCATACGCCCCGGCTGGGAATTGGACATCCCCAACGGCACAGCACCAGAGGCGTCACCCGAACAGGAGGTAGAACCACCGACCATCCAGGAAGATCCGCCCGTGGTCGAGCCGCCCACCGCCGAACCCACCCATCCAGAGGCGAGCGCCGAGCAGACGGCGCCCGATGACACTCACGCCGCTGATGCGACGGCGGCCGAAACACCTGGCTGGCTACTCCCGGGACTCACAGGCGCTGGATCCGTGCTGGCGGGTTCACTGTTCTTGGTCCTGCGTGGACATCGCCGGCGGCAGATGCGCTACCGCTATCCCGGAGAAGTACTTGAAGCACCACCGTCGGAGTTGGCCGACGTGGAGAAGTCCGCGCGCCTTGCCGAAACTGCGACAGTGCCGCGCCTCGAAGATCTCGATCGTTTGCTGCGGCACTTGGCCGAAGGTCTGGAACTCACCAAGCAGCCACTTCCCCGGCTCCAGACGGTCGAGATGGCGTCCGACCTCGTGACACTCCACCTCGCCGAAGAAGCTCCCGCCCCACTTGGCTGGACCGAGCACGGACGATCATGGACCTTCACCATCGAACAGCGTCTACCCGAATCCGACCGCCCGGCACCCTTCCCGCTGCTCGCTGCCGTCGGGCAAACCTCGTCGGACCACCTCGTCCTGACCAACCTTGAGGAGCTTGGCTGCGTGAGGCTCGCCGGTGACGACACGGCTGCGAAGGCACTGGCTCGATCAATCACGGCTGAACTGACGCTCAGCCCATGGTCAGTTCTGGCTGACATCGACACGATCGGCATCGCCGACGAACTGGCTGATCTCGACCCCATGCGGCTTCATCACCACGCCGCCGACGACGCAGCCTTCCTCGCCCAACTGACCACGGAACTGGCGCAACTTGGAGAGCGCGAGCCCGAAATCTTCCACGCGGTCATCACGATCGCGGCGGATGAGGCTGACTCCCTTTCCCAATGCATCGCCGCCCGCCACGAACGGGTCGGCGCCGCAGTTGTAACCGTCGGCGGCCACGAGCATGAGCACGACGTCCCCTTCAATCTCACCGACGACGGCCAGCTGCAGATCCCTGCCCTCGACCTGGATCTCTTGCCTTCAGGACTTACGGCTGAGGAAGCCACCGCCACTGCTGCACTCGTGTCGGCCACCCGGGATGCCGTAACCGTTCCGTCACCACGCAACCGGTCGCCCGAGCCCGCGTGGCGTGCAGCGACAGAGCGTTCAGGCGCCCTGTCCATGGCGTACGCAGATGCCATGCCGGGTTCCGACGACACCCTGACCGTCAACGAACCTGACTCTCTGCCAACTGTGGAGACGGCAGAGGAGGTTGACGACCCCGCCCCTGTGCCAGCCATGTCGATCACCGAACCGCTGGATCCCGATCTGGATGCGGATGTGAAGGCGTGGTTCGACGAAGACTGCCGACTCCCCCGGCTTCATCTCCTCGGACCGGTCCGAGCCCAGGCCCACGGTGACCCTGCTGCCGTTTCCCGCCGCAAGCCCCACTACGTCGAGATGCTCACCTTCCTGACGCTCCACCCCGAGGGCGTCACTACCAAGCAGATCGCGGAGGCCTTCTCGATCAACAAGGACCGCGTCCGCGTCGACGTCGGCGTTGTCCGCAAGTGGCTCGGCCAGAACAAACGCACCGGCCACCCGCATCTGCCTCCTGCCGCACAGTCACGAGCAGCTGACGAGGCGGGCGTCTGGACCTACCAGGTCGACGACGTTCTTGTCGACGCCGATCTCTTCCGCCGGCTGCGCGCCCGCGGGCAGAGTCGCGGCGTTGAGGGGCAGGATGACTTCGACACCGCATTGCGGCTCGTTGAGGGTGCACCCTTCTCAGACCTCCGCGAGACCGGATGGAGTTGGCTGCTGGACGCAGACTGCCGGGACGACGAGATTCTCGCCTGCGCCATCGTCGACGTCGCTCACGACGTTGTCACAGCAGCTCTTGAGGATGGCGCCCTCGACCGCGCGCTTAACGCTGTCGAGACCGCCCGGCTTGCCGCACCGTACGACGAAGTCGCCCGCGTCGACCTCGCCGCGGTTCTTGTCGCTCAGGGACACGAAGACGCGGCGAGGGCGTTCCTCACCGAGGCTGTTCACAACCGATCCGACGACCTACTTGGCCCCATCGACCTCCCTGCACGCACTGCCGAACTACTCCGCCGCAATCACACCAACCGATGAAGACAGAGCGTGCCCAACCACAAGGACACTGTTGTCCACCAACGTCCCCCTCGTTTCACCCTCAGGCCTGAGGCAGACTCGCGGTGACGCCTGCTCACAGGTGCTTGGCCGTGGCTGCTTCTACTCAGAAGCCCGCTGCTGTGGGGCGGCTCGGACGTGGGCGCGTTCGCCCTGTTTTCCGACGAGGCTAAGGAACTCGACGGGTCCGGAACTGGTAGCGCCGAACCAGTGTGGGGTGCGGGTGTCGAACTCAGCGACTTCGCCGGGCTCGAGGACGAGGTCGTGCTCGCCGAGGACAAGTCGGAGTCTGCCGTTTAGAACGAACGCCCAGTCATAGCCCTCATGGGTTCGCAGCTCGGGTTTGGCGTCATCACGACCAGCGGGGAGTATGAATTTATAGGCCTGAATCCCGCCTGCCCGGCGGGTCAGGGGCAGGATGGTCCGGCCGTCACGCGTCGGGATTGGGCGCAGGTTGACCCGGGGATCGCCGGTCGGTGGTGCGTCGACGAGCTCGTCCAGGGTAACGCCATAGACGCGGGCCAGCGGCAGGAGCTGTTCAAGCGTAGGACGACGAAGGCCAGCCTCAAGTCTGGACAAAGTGCTGACCGAGACACCTGTGTCGTCAGACAGCTCATTGAGAGTGATGTCGCGACGTTGGCGGAGTTCTTTGAGTCTCAGGCCCACGGCGTCGAGGGTGCGATCGGTGTCATCCATGCCTTCAGTTTTCCATTTGGCAATATAGATTGCAAGCTAGAAGATTGCGAGTCATTCTCAAAGTGAGCGGCTTGCCGAACGGGCGGTCCGACAGATTTGCGGGAGGCTGGACATGGCACGACAGGACAGTTCAATTCAAGACGGTTCCGTCCGAGACGTAGTGGTCGTCGGTGGCGGCGCGGCGGGTCTCAGCGCGGCGCTCACCCTGACGCGCGCCCGCCGGACGGTGACTGTCGTGGACGCCGGCGAGCCACGCAACGCACCCGCGGGCGCAGTGCACGGACTTCTCGGGCTTGAGGGCATCAACCCCGCGGCGTTGCTGACGCGCGCACATGAGGAGGTCCGGGGATACGGCGGCGAGATCGTTGACGGAGAGGTCGTCGACGTCACTTGCGCGTCCTACGGGTTCGCGGTCGCACTTCGCGATGGGACTCTGATCCATGGCCGTCGCCTGCTCATCGCCACCGGCCTGGTGGACGAACTGCCCGACATTCCCGGCGTGCGGGAGCAGTGGGGACACGGGGTGCTGCACTGCCCGTACTGCCACGGGTGGGAAGTACGCGATCAGCGCATCGGGGTCCTGGCGACCAGCCCGATGGCGATCCACAAGGCGTTCCTCTTTCGTCAGTGGAGCTCGCAGGTCATGCTGTTCTCCGGCGATGTCGAACTCAGCGAGGAAGATCGCTTCAAACTGCAGGCGCTCGACATCCCCGTCGTCAACGGCACGATCTCGAGTCTCGAAGTCGCCGGCGGTCACCTCACCGGCGTACGACTCAGCGACGGCCAGCTCGTTCCCGTCGATGCTGTTGTCGTAGCGACCCCGATGGTCGCTCGCGTCGAACCGTTCAACGGGATCGGTCTTGAGCCCACGCTCCATCCGGCCGGCTCCTACATCGAGACCGACAGCTTCGGGCAGACCTCCGTGCCAGGGATCTGGGCCGCAGGCAACGCCACAGACATCGGCGCACAGGTCAGCGGCGCCGCGGCCGCAGGCGCCCTCGCCGCCCAGCACATCAACACCGACCTCATCTTCAAGGACCTGGATCTGGCCGTAGCCCAGCTGGGCGATACCGACGCAGGAAAGGACATCTGATGACGCACGCCTTCGACAAGGACTACTGGGACCAGATCTGGACCGGCGACCGCGCCACGGCCATGAGCACCAGCGAACCGAACCCCCACCTGATCAATGAGGTCGGCGGGCTGGAGGCCGGTACAGCGATCGACGCAGGCTGCGGCGCCGGGGCCGAAGCCATCTGGCTCGCCACCCAAGGCTGGAAGGTCACAGCGGCCGACGTCGCCGACGCAGCACTCACCTTCGCCGCACAGCGCGCGGCTGCCACCGGGGTGGCCGGCCAGGTGGAATGGGTCCAGGCGGACCTTTCCACTTGGGAACCACGCGACCGGTACGACCTAGTCACCACTCACTACGCGCACCCCGAGATGCCGCAGCTGGCCTTCTACGACCGCATCGCATCCTGGGTTGCGCCGCAGGGCACGCTGCTCATCGTCGGACACCTCCACCACGGCCCCACCCACGACCAGAAACACGAGCACGAGCAGACTCAGCCGCCCCCCGAAGCGTCAGCCACGGCCGCCGCCATCACTGATCGCCTCGACCCTGACACGTGGAGCATCGTCACCGCTGAGGAGACGCAACGGACCATGACCGGCCCCAAAGGCCAACGGACCACCATCCACGACGTCGTCATGAGGGCAACCCGCCGCAACTGACCCAGATCCCACCAGCGCCAGGCACAACCGCCAAGGCGCCTGTTCACCCTGCCCTCTTGAAAGGACCCTCGTGAACATCGATATTTCGACCGACGGCGGCAATCAAGCCGACGTGACAATTGAAGACCCGCGTCAGCGACGAGCCATCCTCGTCGCGGTCTGCATCGCTCTGATGGCCGTCATCGCCTCGGTGACAGGTCTCAACGTGGCCCAACCTGACCTCGCCATCGAGTTCGATGCCTCCCAGAGCGAGGTGCTGTGGTTCATCAATCTCTACACGATCAGCCTCGCCGCACTGCTGCTGCCACTGGGCGCACTCGGCGACCGCTGGGGCCGCAAACCCATGCTGCTGACCGGACTCGTCATCTTCGGTGCCGCGAACGCCGCCGCCGGCTTGGCGACGTCGACCGAAATGATGCTGGCATCCCGATTCGTCTCCGGCGTCGGAGCGGCAATGATCATGCGCGTGACGCTGGCTGTCATCACCTCCTCGTTCCCTGAGGGTGAGCGAGCAAAAGGCATAGGAGTGTGGACTGCCGTAGGCGGTGGTGGGGGTCTCCTTGGGATGTATCTCTCCGCTGTCCTGGTTGATGTCGCCACCTGGCGATGGCTCTTCGCCCTGCCGATCGCTCTCGTCGTAATGGCCTTCGCCATGACCGTGCGGTCCGTCCCGAACTCGCGCGAAGCCACCGGCCACCGGTACGACACGATAGGTTCCATCACCTCGGTATTCGCGGTGCTCGGCATGATCTTCGCGCTCCACGAGGGCCCTGTGCATGGCTGGACCGAGCCCGTAACCCTCACCGCACTCATCGTGGGTCTCCTGGCGACGTTCGCCTTCGTGGCCTGGGAACTACGCCAGCGGGCGCCGCTGCTCGACATTCGCCTTTTCCGAGATCGCGGCCTCGCAACCGGCTCCCTGTCGTTGCTGACTGTCTTCGGAGTGCAGGCCGGAATCCTCGTGGTGCTCTTCCCGTTTCTCCAAGTGGTCCTCGGCTGGACCGCTCTGAGCGCGACACTAGGGATGCTTCCGATGGCTCTTCTAATGATGTTCTCGTCCGTCATCGCGCCGAAGATCGCAACCGGCTTCGGAAGCCGCGCGACCATGGCCGCGGGCATCCTGCTCATCAGCGCCGGCCTGGTCCTCATGGCACTGCTGGTCTCCACCAACGGCGGCTACCTCAGCATTCTCCCCGGGATGCTCACCCTGGGCCTAGGAATGGGACTTGCCATGACGCCTTCGACCGAGGCCATCACCAGTTCACTACCGCGCGACCAACAGGGACTGGCATCTGCCCTCAACGACGTCACCCGGGAGTTCGGCACCGCCATCGGCGTCGCACTCCTTGGGGCAATCCTTACCGCCGGCTACCGAACCTCCATCAGCACGCAGCTCGATGGCATTCCGGCCGACGTGGCCGAGCCTGCCCGCGAAGGTGTTGCCAACGCAATCGCGGCCGCCGATGCACTGAGCACACACAGAGATGCACTGGTGCGTGCGGCTCAGGACTCTTTCGTCAACGGCTGGCAAAACGCTATGTGGGCCGGCGCCGCAGTCATGGCCGTCCTGTTCGCCTATGTGCTCGCACGCGGGCCACGATCCACCGCGACAACAGTCGCCGCGACCGACGTTAACGACGTGAGCGACGTGAGCGACGTGACCGCAGCTACTCCTGACGCGGTCACCGGATGACCGGTGATCCACTGCTGCCCCCGATGCAGTGACCATGCTGAGCCCAACGGACTGCGCCTCGCCATCGACCACGCTCAGTCCCACGCCCAATGACCACCCCGCCTGCGGTGCCCGACATCCCCGGTCGGATCCGCCCCGACGAGATAGCCGCAAGTGCCGTGAGTCCCCCGACAGGGCACTCGCGATGGGTTCAGCGACAGCCGTTCGCTCCCGCCGCACGTGATCCACCGCGAAGACCGATCATCGAGACCTGGCTCGCGAACCACCCGCGAGTCACTCTTCATTGCACGCTGACCCACTCGTCCTAGCTGAACCTGGTCGATCGGTTCTTCGGCTACGTCACCGCCGAGCGGATCCTCGGCCCACCCGGTCGACTCATCCAACGGATCTCAAATCCGGGACACCAGCCGCCTGCCCAACCGCTCGCCGTACTCCTCACGGAGTACGGCGAAGTGTCTGCCGTGGCCAGACGCGTCAGCCCGGCTGGTTTGACAGCGTTGTTGCCATGACTACTGAACTACGGGCGCCTGACCACACCGGCGCCAAAACCAGACCGAAGAGATCACGAACCAAGACCGTGCTGCCGTGGCTCGTGCTGGCCGTGTGGGTGGGGCTGCTGGTGGGCGGCTTCTCACTGGCCGGCAAGCTCGACTCGGTGACCCGCGATGGGCAGGCGGACTATTTGCCGGCCAGCGCCCAGTCGACCAAGGTGATCCAGGCCGAGGCCGGTCTGCCTGGCGGTGAGAACGGTCTGCTCGTGGTCGCGTATGAACGCGCCGACGGCCTCCAACCGGGCGATCGGGAGGCGATCGAGCGCGGCCAGACCCAGTTGGCGGAGCGATTCGGCACCGACACCGACGCGCCGCCCCAGATCGTCGAATCCGACCACGGCACAGCCCTGATGTATGCGTTGCCGCTCGATCATGAGTGGGTCGTCGATGAGGCCGAGGCCACCTCGATAGCCGATGCACGTGCCATTCTCGACGACCGGCCGGACGGTCTGGACGTGTACGTCACCGGTCCGACCGCGATCGGGGCCGACATGGACGAGGTCTTTGATGCCGTCGACGCCACGTTGATGCTCGCCACTGCCGCAGTCGTAGCGATCCTGCTGATCCTGACGTATCGCAGTCCACTGCTGTGGCTGGTCCCGCTCGCATCGGTCGGGGCCGCGGCGCTCACATCGATGGGTGCGGTGTACCTACTCACCCAGATCTTCGGCTTCACCATCACGAGCATGAGCTCAGCGTTGCTGATCGTGCTGGTCTTCGGAGCGGGCACCGACTACGCCTTGCTTCTCGTGTCTCGCTACCGCGAGGAGTTGCACCACCACGAACGACCGATCGACGCCATGCTGGCGGCACTGCGTGGGGCCGGGCCGGCCATCATCGCTTCGGCGGCGACGGTGTCAGCCGGCTTGTTGTGCCTCTTGGCGGCCGATCTCAACAGCATCAGCAGCCTCGGCCCGGTCGGGGCGGCGGGCATCGGGGCCGCATTGCTGGTCATGCTGACACTCTTCCCAGCCCTGCTGGTGTTGCTCGGGCGCCGGGTCTTCTGGCCGTTCGTGCCGCGACTCGGGGCTGAGGCACACAAACCACGATCTGGCTGGGCTCGACTCGGGGAGCTGGTCGCGCGCCGCCGCGTCATCGGCTGGGTGGTGCCGCTGGTGCTCCTGGGCGGTCTTGCTCTGGGCACCATCGGGGCCAACGCCTCGCTCCCGCAGCTGGACCAGTTCGCCCGATCGGCGCCAGACTCGGTGACCGGGGCGAAGCTGATCGAGGAGCGCTTCCCCGACCAGGGCGGTCAGCCGCTGACCGTGATGAGTCGACCGGACCAGAGCCGCGACGTCCTGGCCGCCGTCGAAAGTACGCCGGGGGTTGTCAGCGCCGAGATCGGCCGGGCCAGCGATGACTGGGTGGAGATCTCCGTGATCCCGGTCGACTCGCCAGAAAGCGCGGGTGAGACCGCAACGATCAAGCACCTTCGGGAGAACATACGAGAGGTTGCCGGTGAGGCTGCGCTGGTCGGCGGTCCGAGTGCCGAACTGCTCGACGAGGCCGAGACCAACAAGAGCGACCGCAATCTGGTGATGCCGCTGATCCTGCTGGTGGTGCTCGCCATCCTCGGGCTGCTGCTGCGGGCGATCGTGGCTCCGCTGGTGCTGGTCGCCACCGTCGTGGTGTCGTACTTCGGAGCTCTCGGACTGTGCAACCTGCTGTTTGACCATGTGCTCGGGTTCTCCGGGTTGGAGTCGTCGGTGCCCCTGATCGGGTTCCTCTTCCTGGTCGCGCTCGGCATCGACTACAACATCTTCCTGATGACCCGGGTGCGTGAGGAAGCCGTCCGGCACGGCACTGTCTCGGGTACGAAGCGTGGCCTCGCGGTGACCGGTGGCGTGATCACCTCGGCTGGCGTCGTGCTGGCGGCGACGTTCGCGGTGCTCGCCTCGCTGCCGCTGGTCATGCTTGTCGAGATTGGGATACTGGTGGCTGTCGGCGTGCTCATCGACACCTTGCTGGTGCGGTCCATCGTGGTTCCCGCACTGACGATGTCGCTGGGTTCGCGGATCTGGTGGCCCAGCAAACTCTCGCTGGCGAGTGAGGACAGTGTCGATGACCGTGTGTGAACGATGATCGTGCTCCGTCCGCCAGTGGCTGATTGGCTGCTGG
Organism: uncultured Nocardioides sp.; assembly: GCA_964396585.1. Classification (GTDB taxonomy): domain Bacteria; phylum Actinomycetota; class Actinomycetes; order Propionibacteriales; family Nocardioidaceae; genus Nocardioides. The sequence continues at coordinate 8,595 of CAYNFY010000075.1, read as the reverse complement.
CGGCGGGGTCGTTCGTGCTCGGCGTTGCCTTCGCGATCATTCTCGGGACGGTACGTGTCGGGGACGAGCGAAGCGTGGATTTGTGGGCGATCGCGCTCCTGGGTGCGATGTCGGCGCCGCTTCTGGCCCGTCGGCGGTGGCCGATCCCCGTTGTCCTCGCAGTCCTCGCGGTGTCAACGCCGTACCACCTCCTCGACTATCCCCATGAGGCCACCATGCCGGCCTTACTTGTGGCGGCGTTCACGGCAGCGCGCTACAGCGAGCCACCGCGACGGTCCCACGCCGCCCTGGTGGCGGTGGCCGTGGTGATCCTGCCGGTCGTCGCCGCGTCGGGTGCACCTGGCGATGCTCTCCTCGGCATCGGCTGGCTTTTAATGGCCTTCTTTGCCGGGCTGACGGTCCGCTTCCATCAAAACTGGAAGGCCTCCGTCACCGCGAAGCTCGAGCAGGAGCGTGCCGACGAGGTCGAACGGCGGGTCACCGAGGAGCGAATACTGATCGCTGCCGAGCTGCACGACGTCCTGGCGCACGGCCTCGCGGCCGCGAACGTCCAAGCGTCAGTCGCTGCGCACCTGATCGACCAACTGCCGGGCCGCGGGGATGCGCCGCTGACCGAGCTGTCCAGCACATTGCACAACCTGTCGGACACGAGCCGAGCCACGCTCCATGAGCTGCGTGCCATTCTGGACGTACTGCATGGTGGCGAGGCCGAGCCGACCGAGCCGGCGCCGCACCTCGGCGAGTTGCAACGACTGGTGGACTTGGTCGAGGCGGCCGACGTCCGGATCAATGTGGAAGCTGCCGGACTGCCGGACGAGTTACCGTCGACGGTGTCCGTCGTGGCCTATCGGATCATCCAGGAGTCGCTCACCAATGTCATTCGACACTCGACGGCTAAGCGTGCAACTGTCCGACTCGACCAGGACGGCCACCAGCTGCGGATCGCGGTCGTCGATCCAGGGCCTGCGCGGCCGGGCTCAACCGGGACGTCGACCGGCTTCGGGATCATCGGGATGACAGGGCGAGCGCAGGCCGTCGGCGGCGTACTGTCCGCCGGGTCGGGCGAGTCCGGAGGATTCGAGGTGCGGGCTAGCCTGCCGCTGCCAGAGACCTGGCAGGTGCCGTCGTGATCCGGGTCCTGCTCGCCGACGACCAGACTCTGGTGCGCGGCGCGTTCGCACTACTGGTCAACTCCGCCGACGACATGGAGGTGGTCGCAGAGGCCGGCACCGGCGACGAGGCCGTGAAGCTGACCCAGAACCTGCGCCCCGACATCGTCTTGATGGACATCAGGATGCCGAGCACCGACGGCATCGAGGCGACCCGACAGATTGCAGGTGACGAGGGATCGAACGGCAGCAAGGTGCTGATCCTGACCACATTCGAGAACGACACAAACGTATTGCGCGGCCTTCGCGCAGGGGCGTGCGGATTCCTCCCCAAGGACACACGTCCGGCCGCGCTGCTGGACGCCATCCGCACCGTCGCGACGGGGACGGCCCTGCTGTCGCCGGGCGCGACCAAGGCGGTTATCACCCGTGCACTGAGTCGCCCGGACGCGACTGCGCCCGAGCGGCTAGCCAGCCTGACCGCACGTGAACGCGAGGTGCTTCGGCTCGTTGCCGCGGGCCGAAGTAACCAAGAGATCGCCGACGAACTGGTCGTCAGCCCGCTAACCGCCAAGACTCACGTGAGCCGCATCCTCGCGAAACTTGGCGCTCGCGACCGAGTCCACCTCGTGATCGCCGCCTACGAAGCCGGGCTCGCCTAGTACTACAGCCGTACTTAGTGTGAGCAGTACAGCGTGTCGGCTGTGCGAGACTGGGACTCACCGAAATTGTTGCTTGTGTGACTACCGAGGTGGATGTGGCAGGGATCGAGGCGTGGTCGGCAGGGCTGGCGGAGGTGCATGCCCGGGATCGCGCCCCGGTTCGCGCGTTCGGAACCCCGCGAACGGCGGCTGGCCAATGTGCCTGGCTTCCACCGCGAGGCCACGAAAGGGGGTACGCCCGTTGACCTGCGCGAATGTTGCTCAGGAGGGGTGTACCCCCACCCTTACCAGCGAGTAGGGGGCACGTAGTCGGATACGGGTGCTGAGCAGCATCGAGTGCATGACCGACTCGACGCAGCCCAGGACGCCGACCGAACGGTGGTCTCCCGCGCTGGTCGCCCAACTTCGTGAGGCGTCCCAGCCGCGGGAGGCAGCCGAGCTCCTCGCTCAGGCGGGCGTTCCGGTGTTCCCGTGCGTGGCATTGGAGAAGCGTCCGCTCACCACGCACGGCTTCCGAGACGCGTCGGTCGACCTCGATCAGGTCGCTGGCTGGTGGAGCCGGTGGCCGGATGCGAACGTGGCGATGCCGACCGGAATGGCGTTGGGGATCGATGTCGTCGACGTTGATGTTCACGCCAGTGGTGATGGCTACGCCGCGATCCGCAGCGCGCGCTCCGCGGGCTTGCTCGGTGATCCCGCATGGATGGTGAAGACGCCCTCCTCCGGGCTCCACCTCTGCTTCCTGCACGCCGATGATGCGAGCCAACCGTCCTGGCAGGTACCGCGCAAGCACGTCGACTTCCGTGGCGACGGCGGGTACGTCGTGCTGCCCCCGTCTCGCGTGACCCAAGACGACAACACGATCGGTCAGTACAAGGTCATCGACATCGCCGCCCACCAGCCCGACTCTGTTGACGCTGCAGCGCTCCGCCGGTTCCTCGATCCGCCGCATCCATCGCGTCGGCCCGTGGACCTCCCAGTGGTCGGAGCGCGGCCGGATCGGCTCGCGGCTTGGGTCGCGTCCCTGTCCGAGGGCGAGCGCAACCATGGTCTGTTTTGGGCGTCGTGCCGCATGGCAGAGGCCGGGGAACGCTTCGACGTCGCCGCCGACGTGCTCGGGGGTGCCGCGCGATCAGCTGGCCTGTCCGACCGCGAGTCGTTGACGACCATCCAGTCCGCCTATCGCATCGCCACTCGCCTCGGCGCTGACTCGACACGGAGTCGATACCCACGCCCTACGAAGGCGATTGCGGGGGTCCGCCTATGACACTGCCGCGATCTCCACTCTTGCCCACTCCGCTTTCGACTTCACCAGACGAGGTAACCCCATGAATGGCCCCGACCCCTACGAACGCCAACTCGACCGTATCCCTGCCGCCACGCCTCCGGAGGCGCCAGAGCACGAGGTCTCGCCTCTTGCGGTGCGACGCGACCCGTCCCAAACGACCTTGCCGATCGAGGCATCTGCGCCCTCGTCGCGGGGTGTCGCGTGGATCCGGCCGACCGAACTGGCGATGAGGTTCAGCTCCTCGACTGCCGGCCGCGGGATCGACCTGCAGACCGCGTTGTCCGAGCGCGCCCGTCGATCTCCGGCGGCAATCGCGCGCGCCTCACGGCGTACGACGCGATCGGCGATCGCTCGGCCCCAGACGGCCGCACCTGAGGAGCTGGGATTGTGAACGCGTTGGCGTTCACGACCCCCCAAGGGCTGCGGCTGCTGCTCGTGCGGCTGCAGTATTCCCCAGCAGGGACGTGGCAGCACGACCCGGATGCCGAAGACCTGATGCGCTTCGCGACAACGAAGTACGCCGCACTGGCGCGCAAGTACGACCTGGCACCCGAGGACGCCGCGGTCGCCGCCTTCGAGGCGATGCGCACTCGTGCCGTTCGTACAGCCATCGACCCATGGGCGGTGGTGACCCGAGCCGTGCAGATCACCTTGATCTACGAAGCCCGCGCCCAAGGCCTGCTGTGCTCCAACCATCAGGCACGGCGCACCGAGATCTCCGCGCACCACGACGCGGAACGATTCTGTGACCGCGACAACGACCTGGCCGACTACCACCCGGCATTCCACGTGCCGCCAGAGCAGGAGCTGCGCGACTGGGACGACGCACCGGCACCGTCGGTCGTCGAGGAACCGACGAACGCGTGGGTGGCCGCTGAACAGGCCGCGCACATCATGGTCGACAACGGTTGGCCGGAACCGTCCGCGCATTGGTGCATCGAGTACGTGTGCGGGCAGGTGATCCGCTCCGGATACCGCCAGACGGCGTACGCGCGGTTGACTCGCGACCACCACGCCGAGGCACTGTTGGACTTGTCGCATCCGGCCTGGGTCGGGGTCTTGCAGGCGCTGCTCGGCGTCGATAGCCCGGTCCTTGAACGCACTCGTCAGGGCCGTGGACTGCTCCAGCTCCTGATGATGGGCTACCTGCCGGCCGAGCTCAGCTCGCTGGTGTGTTTCGCGGACGTCTTCGAATCCACTGCTCCGAGGCACGAGGGGGCGTCCCATGTCTGAGGTGACTGGACACATCGAGTTGGAACGACGAGTCGACTCCATCACCGTCGGGGTACGACACCGCACTGACCCAGAGCGGGATCTCGCTCCTCTGATGCGATCGATCGACCGGCTCGGACTTCTCCAGCCGGTGACGATCACACCGGATGGGGTTCTGGTCTGCGGGCACCGCCGGTTGAAGGCCGTGAAGGAACTTGGGTGGCCGACGTTGCGGGTGTGGGTGCGCACCGGGATCTCTGACCCGTTGACGAAGTTGCTGGCCGAGCAGGACGAGAACATCCTGCACCGGCCGCTGTCGCCGTTTGATGCTGCGAAGCTCTACCAAGAACTGAAGGACCTTTTAACCGAGGATGCCCTGCGTCGCCAACGCGCTACACGGTTTGGTGCCGTCGACGGGGAAGAAGGCGACGGTGGTCCCGATTCGGGACCACCGAGGTCGGGGCCTGGGAAGTCATCACGCCAGGCCGCTCTGACTCTGACGGGCTCGGCTTCGCACACTCGACTGGAACAGATCTGCACGATCGAGAGCATCGCTGCCGACGACGCGGTACCCGCTGACGTGCGCAAGATCGCCGAGGAGGAACTCGAGCGGATCCGCGAAGGCGGTGCGGCCGATCCCAGCTTCCAGCGGGTGCGGGCTGCGCTGAAGGTCGCCGAAGACCGCGAGCCCGACGACCTGGCCGACGACCTGGAAGAACTCGCGACCAAAGCCCTGGCCCAGGCTCGGGCCGACCGCGCAGCCCGGATCGCCTCGAATCGGCGCAAGCGTGAGGTCGCAGCCGAAGCCGCGCGGCGATCGGTGCACTCCTTCGTTCTCATGTGGGAAGACCTGGAGGGCTGGAGTGAACGTTACGACCCAGTCGAGGTCGGACAGGAACTCACCGACGCCCAGTGGACGGCGTTCGAGCAGACCTTTGCTGCCTCGAAGGAGTTCGTCGATGCTGCGCGGGCCGCACGTGAACACCGCCCGTGCGACGCGATGGCGAGCGCGTGAAGGGTGACTGGTCATGTTTGGTTCCTCCACCTACGACCCGGAGTTACGTCGGCGCCGGCTGATCGTGGCCGCCATCACCGCAGTCCTGCTGCTGGCGGCAGCGATCACCCACGTACTGCTCACCCGCAACCCCACCGCTGCTCCCCCGCCAGCCGACTCGACCACGGCCACCGGGCCCGAGATGCCGGCCGGTCCAGTTACCGAGCCGGACGACGGAACGCTTCCAGAACTCCCGCCGGTCGCCGTACCCCCTGAATTCGCGGAACTGGTTGCGCACGCGATCTTCGACTGGAACACCACCACGCTGGCACCCCGGGCGGCGTACCTCGAACGCATCGCGACGATCGCCGACCCGACCGGCGAGGAAACACCTGGGTTGATCAGCGACGTCAACGCGTACCTCCCACCTGAGACCACCTGGATCGATCTGCGCGAGTACGAAACACGGCAATGGATCGAGATCGAATCGGTCGAAGTGCCGACCAAGTGGGCGACCGCGCTGGAACAGGGCGGCGCAACGCTCGCGCCAGGCACCACGGCGTACACCATCACCGGCGTCCGTCACCGCGACGGCATCTGGGACAACAAGCCAGTCACCAGCCGCCACGACGTGACCTTCACCGTCTTCATCATCTGCGCGCCGACGTACGACGCATGCCGCCTCCTCCGGCTCTCGCTGCTCGACGAGCCACTGGAGTAGGTGAGCCCCGTGATGTCGAAAGTCATCATCGGTGGACTCGTCATGCTGTTCCTTGGCCCGGCCGCGGTCCTGCTGTCGTTGGCGGCCATCCTGAATCCCTCTGCGGAAGCATCGTGCCTGCCGTCAACATCGGTGAACTTCATGTTCCCCGTTCTCAACGCTGCGAACACGCCGGCAGTCGGTGAGTCCGCGCGCGTCGTGTTCCCTCTCCCCAAGGGGACGGGGCTCAAGACCAGCGAGTTCGGGATGCGGCGCCACCCCATCACCGGCATCTACAAGCTGCACAGCGGTACCGACTACGCCGCCCCCTCCGGGACACCGATCCTGGCCGCGGCTGACGGACGCGTCGCGGCAGCAGGCCCATCGGCCGGGTACGGGAACCTGATCCTGATCGAGCGCACCGTCGCAGGTCAGCGTGTGGCCACCGGCTATGCCCACATGACGGCCGAGAGCATGATGGTCAGGCCAGGTGACACCGTCAGCGCGGGTCAACAGATCGCCTCGGTTGGTTCCACCGGCTACTCCACGGGGCCACACTTGCACTTCGAGCTACGCCCCGGCTCCGCGAGCGGGGCCCCTGCCGATCCCGCGCCGTGGCTCGCGGCGCAAGGCGCGGTCGACCTGGCAAAGGGATCACCCAGCAAGACCGGTGGCTGTGGCCCCGAAGGTGATGCGACGCCGTACAACGGGACGAACCCCAACGGCATGGTCGACGATCCCACCACCAACGGCAAGATCACCGAACGCACCGCCACAGTGCTCGCGCAAGTACGCCAGCAGTTCCCCGCGGCCTCGTGGTCTTGCTACTCCCCTCGCCCTGGCCAACCGTCCGAGCACTCCCTGGGTCGCGCGTGTGACGGAACGTTCGGCAACTCCATCGGCACACGCGCGGCAGGCTCGGCTCTCGACCTGGGTTGGAAGGTCACCAACTGGTTGAAGACCAACGCGACCATGCTCGGCGTCGAGTACCTCATCTGGCAGGGCAAGATCTGGTCGGTTGCGAGGTCCGCCGAAGGGTGGCGCACCTACGACGGCGGCGGCATGCACGACCCCAGCAGCATCACCGGAGGGCACTTCGACCACCTGCACTTCACGACCATCACCAACTAGCGCCCATTTGATCTGATGCCGGCGGCTAAGGCGTGCCGGCGCCCGGCGAGTCCGACACGAGATCCGGGCTGAACAACTTTTCCTCGACCACCTCGAAGAACGAGGGCCGCTTGGCAGGTATTCGACTGCGCAAAGCCATTAGGCAGCCGGCCAACCTCGAAAGGCGGCACCGCCGAGACCTGGAACAGGCTCGGCGATGCCGCCTGAGCGTTGCGTCTACTTCTCGCTCAGGACTCGGGTGGCCACCACGGAACCGCTGGCGTCAAGGAATTCGACCGTTGCGAACTCGCCGGTGACATCGCCGCTGAGCTCCGGGATTGCGACGGCGTATCCACCTGTTGCGGCGTCAACGGCGACGCTGTGCTCGAACCGTTCGCCAACCACGAGGACATCGGTCACGTTCGGCTGAACTGGCTCTCCATAGACGTAGTAGGTCGAGGACGGCGGAGCGTCATCGATGGTGCCGGACCAGGACTCGTTCGTCGTGTTAAACCACGCGTCGGTCGGGTAATCACCACAGTTGCCACCAAAGTCAGGTCCGCCCTTCGCTGCTGTCTCCAGCACTGCCGTGCAGCTCAGCCCGTCGGCATCGGTCCCGCGCCAGATCTCGAACGATCGGACCGATCCGTCATCGGCAGTCGTGAACGAGGCAACCTCATGGACGTTGGAGACCTCAGCAGTCGAGGTGTTGTCGAAGAAGTCGGTGATGGTCCCTGGCACCAGGCCGGTGGCATACGCGACGCCGCCGAGACCGAGTGTCGCGGCTGTGGCCGCGCTGGCCACTGCCAGCCAACGGCGTGTGTTGCGGCGGCCCGAGGAAGGGGCAGGGTTGGCGGCGAAGATGCTTTCCAGCGTGGCGGCCGACCATTCGGCGTCCAGCGGGCAGGCGGCGGGACGCAAACGTTCGATGATGTTCATGACAACTCCTGTGCAGCGACGAGGCGGGGTTGAGGGTCGTGGACTTCGTACGGTGATGGCGCAAGCAGTGCGGCCCGAGCGCGGCTGAGTCGCCGACGGAACGTTGCGGGCTTGATGCCCAGGACTACTGCTGCTTGATCGTTGGTGAGTCCGTCCCAGCTGATGAGCAGCAGCGCTTCGCGATGCTGGTCATCGAGCCGGGCAAGTCGTTCGAGCGCTTCGCGTCGAGTGAGCACGGCATCAGCAGAGTCAGCTGCGAAGGCCGCGACTCCGTCCAGCAGCGCGATCCGCTCCTCCAATGCCCGGTAGCGACGTGTGGCACGCGCCCGGTTCTGGATCACCTTGCGGGCGGTCACCAACAGCCACGCGATCGGCGGGTCCGGAAGGTCCCCCCATCGTCGCCACGCGATCGTGAAGGTCTCTGCGAGAACGTCCTGGGCGGCCTCGGCACCGACACTCCGCGCGGCGTATGCCAGCACGTGCGAAGCCTGGGAATGCCACAGTTCGGTGAACTGCTCCTGCGGGTTGCTCACTGGTTTACCTTCCTCAGGTCGGCGGATTCGGATCTGCTGATGCACCCC
>CAYNFY010000074.1:0-21299 GCA_964396585.1 uncultured Nocardioides sp. | reverse complement strand
GGTTTCGTCTACCCCGACCAACCCAGATCAAACCGCGACAGCCTCTATAGCCCTGATCGCGACGTGACAGAGCCCCAGCCGCGACGTTACAAAGAGCAGCACGACCAGCGACACCGGCCCAGACGCACCAAGGCCCCGAGACCTCGTGGAGGTCTCGGGGCTCTGTGCTCAGCGGGTCAGTTCGTGCCGCGCCAGGCCAGCGAACCACCGTCGACGTTGTAGATGCCACCGGTGATGAACGAGGCATCGTCGGAGGCCAGGAACCGGGCCAGATTGGCCACCTCTTCCGGCCGGCCGGCCCGCCGGACCAGGTGGCTGGCGCTCATGAACGCCTCGACCGCGGCCTTGTCCTCGGCCGCGTCGATGAACCCCTGGCGCATCGGGGTCTCGACGGATCCCGGGCAGAACGCGTTGACCCGGATCTCCGGAGAGAGGTCCACCGCACTGGCCCGGGTCAGCTGGACCACGCCGCCCTTGCTGGCGCAGTAGGCGGGACCATCCGGGTAGCCGGTCAGGCCCGAGACCGATGCTGCGTTGACGATCGAGGGCCCCCGCCCCGAGGCACGCAGGTGCGGAGCCGAGAACTTCGTGGTCAGCCACATCGCCTTGAGGTTGACGCCCATGGTCAGATCCCAGACCTCCTCGGGCAGCGTGTCGACCTTGGTGTCCTCGGTCAGCATCGCCTCCAGGATCCCGGCATTGTTCACCAGCGTGTCCAGCCCGCCCATGGCCTGCACCGCGGAGTCGACCAGGGCCTGCACCGAGGCGGTCTGGGCCAGATCGACCTCGATGAGAGTGCCGGCAACCCCGTGCTGACCGATCAGCTCCACGGTCTCCTGACCGCCGGCAACATCACGATCGGCCACCACCACATGCTCGGCGCCGGCGCGCGCCATCTCCAGGGCGATCGCCCGGCCGATGCCGCGGGCGGCTCCGGTGACCAGTACACGTTTGGACTTCATGGATTCCTCCTGGTGATGATCCGCCTGCTCGGACGAGTGCCGAGGAAGACGAAGGGCGCGGACCCAGCGGGCCCGCGCCGCATGATGTGGGATACCCATATTCATGCATATGATTCATATCTTCGTCAAGGAATTCGTCACCTGAAGTGCGGCAGCACCTCGTTTTTGAACAGTTCCAGCGTGGCCAGCACCTGCTCCTGCGGCAGGTCGTACCACTGGGCCCGCAGGACGATATAGGTCAGCCCCTGGGCCTCCAGATCCTTGAGCGCGCCCACCGCGGTCTGGGGGTCGGTGAACAGGTAGGAGGCGTCGGCGACCTCCTCGGCAGCCTTCTCCCCGGCCAGATGCTTGTATGCCTCGCCCTGCTGCGGTGCGTTGTACTCCGCGTACTTGCGGGTCAGGCGTCCCCTCGCCTCGACACCGAGCGCTCGCGCCCGCTCCGGATCGTGATCGAGGACCAGCTCACGACGCACCACCAGCTCCGAGGGCCCGCGCCCCAGCCGCTCCCGCTCGTCGCGGTAGACGCCGAGCACCCGGGCCAACCGGACCGGGTCCACGTGCGGCGGCACGATCCAGGCGTCGCCGAGCCGGGCCGCCCGCTGGGCGCCGACCTTGTGCGGTCCGGCTCCGATCCAGATCGGCAGACCGCCCGGCTGGACCGGAGTCAGCGAGATGTGCTCGTTATCCAGAGCGAAATGCCGGCCCTTGTGATTGACCCGCTCACCGCTCCACAGCGCCCGGATCAGCTCGATGGACTCCTCGTAGCGACCGACCCGGTCACCCATCTCGATGCCGAACGACGCGAACTCGTTCTCCCGATACCCCATCCCGAAGCCCGCGATCGCGCGACCCCCGGTGAGGTGATCCAGGGTGGCGAACTCCTCGGCCACCTCGACGGGGTGTCGCAACGGCAGGATGAACATATTGGTGCCCAACGTCATCTCGCCGGCCTCGGTGGCCATCGCGGCCAGGGTGGGCACGGGCTGCAGCGTGGGCATCGACCCGAGGTAATGCTGCAGCATCCATACGGACGAGAACCCGGAGTCGCGAGCGGCTCGCACCTGCTCGCGCATCTGGGCCACCCGGTCGACCGGCCGGATCTCGGGCGGGAAGTCGTTCATGATGGCAAGCCCGAACTTGAGGGCCATGGGGTGCTCCTAAGGAATCAGTGAGGGAGGAGGAACGGACGGCTCAGACGTGGGTCTCGTCAGGCCTTACCGAGTGCGATCGACTTGGTCTCCAGATACGTTCGGTAGCCGTATTCGCCCATCTCGCGACCGATGCCGGACTGCTTGTAGCCACCGAAGGGCGCGCCGTATGCCTGGGGCGCACCGTTGATGCTGAGCATCCCGGTCCGCACCCGGCGAGCCACCGCCACCGCACGATCGACGTCGGCGCCCCAGACCGACCCGGAAAGGCCGTACGGCGAGTCGTTCGCGATCCGGACCGCTTCGTCAAGGTCGTCATAGGCGACCACGGCCATCACCGGACCGAAGATCTCCTCGCGCACCACGCGCATCGCGTTGGTCGCACCGGCCAGCAGCGTCGGCGGCAGGAACCACCCATTGGCCAGCTCGGAGGGCATCGTGATCTTCTCGCCACCGGTCACGACCCGGGCACCTTCGCTGCGTCCCAGGCTGATGTAGCCCGCCACCCGGTCACGCTGGGCCTTGCTCACCAGCGGGCCGATCTTGGTGTCGGGTGCCATCGGGTCACCGACCTTCTCGGCGGCCATGGCCGCCCCGAGCGCCTCGACGAATGCCTTCTCGAGACTGCGCGGCACCAGGATCCGGGTCTGGGCGATGCAGAGCTGACCGTTCACGTTGAGGCTCATCGGCAGCAGCGCCCGAACCACTGTCTCGGGGTCGGCGTCCTCCAGCACGATGGCGGCCGACTTGCCGCCGAGTTCGAGGGTGACCCGGGCGATCCGGTTGGCCGCCGAGTGCATGATGCCCATGCCGACCTCGGTGGAGCCGGTGAAAGCCAGCTTGTCCACCTCCGGGTGATCCACGAGGGCCTGACCGGCGTTCCGATGAGCGGGCACGATGTTGAGCACACCGGCGGGCAGCCCCGCGGCGGCGAAGGCATCGGCCATCACGAAGGCCGACAACGGAGTCTGTGACGGTGGCTTGAGCACCACGGAGCATCCCGCGGCCAGGGCCGGCATCACCTTGAGGCTGGGCGAGGAGAGCGGCCCGTTCCACGGGGTGATGGCTCCGACCACGCCGACCGCCTCCTGAGTGACCAGGCTGCGGAACCCGTTCTCGTCGGAGAGAACCTCGTCGCGCTCGTAATGCTCGGCCAGGTCGGCGAAGTAGCGGGTGTGCTTGATCGGGTTGGGTACGTGCGCCAACCGGGAGAACCACAGCGGGCAGCCGAGCTCAGCCGTCAGGGTGGTGCTGATGTCATCGAAACGAGCCTGCATGTTGTCGGCGGCACGGCGCATCACCTCGGCGCGCTCCTTGCCACTCAGCCCCGCCCACCGGCCGTCGTCGAAGGAGGTGCGGGCCGCGCGCACGGCGGCGTCCATGTCGGACTCGTCACCCAGCGCGGCGAATCCCACCACACTCTGATCGGTCGGGTTCACCACGTCGATCTGACCGCCATGAGCAGCCAGCCACTCTCCGTCGACGAAGATGTGGGGGCGCTCCACCAGATCCGCCGCCAGTTCCACCACACCCGTGCGTTCTTCGTTAGTCGCGCTCACGTCAGTCCTCCAGATGGTATACGCCATGCATGTGATTGATAATCATCAATTGTAGGCATGGCGAAGAAACTCCACAAGCACCCAGCGCTTTGCTCGGCACTCAGTAATCCGATCTGCACCGGTCCCGCCTCACACAGCGGGACACATCAGACGCAGGCACCGCGCCACGCCAGCGAGCCGCCGTCGACCGGCACGACGGCGCCGGTCATGAACGTGGCCTCATCACCGGCCAAGAAGGCCGCGAGGCTCGCGACCTCCTCGACTCTTCCCGCCCGCGGGATCAGGTGGGAAGCAGTGAGGAAGCGGTCCAGCGCCTCCTGATCCTCCGCCGCCTCGATGAACTGGCGGCGCATCGGGGTATCCGTGGTCGCCGGACAGAAGGCGTTAACCCGCACGTCGGGAGCGAGATCGATCGCCGAGACTCGCGTGAGTTGCAGCACCGCGGCCTTCGACACGCAGTATGCCGGGTGCTCGGGATATCCAGTCATACCCGATACCGACCCGGCATTGACGACAGCCGGATTCCTCCGCGAAGCCCGCAGGAACGGCGCCGCCGTCTTGGTCGCCAGCCACATCGCGCGCAGATTGACATCGAAGACGGAGGTCCAGTTCTCCAGCGTCAGCGATTCGATGGTGGTCTGCCCCTGCAACAGGGTGTCGGTAATGCCCGCATTGTTGACCAGAACGTCCAGGCCACCCGCCAAGGCCGCCGCATCGTGCACCATCTGCTGCACCTGGTCGGGATCACGAAGGTCCACGCACAGGAAACTGGCTCGTCCGCCGAGGTCCTCCAGAGCGGCGACCGTCTCGACGCCCGCCTCTTCATTCAGATCGGCTACCACGATGTGGGCCGACCCGCGGCGGACGAACTCCTCGGCTATGGCACGGCCGATTCCCTGCGCGGCTCCGGTGATCAAGCTGGTCTTGTTCCTCATAAGAGAACGCTCCTCGTCAAGATGGCAGGTCAGCGGTCGACCGCGATCGGAAAGGTACTCAACGACTCCGGCAGCTCGGCCGGCGCGGGATCGGCGCCGGGCTAGCGCATCCGCAGTTCGTCCGTGAAGCTGGTTGCGAGTTGATCGGCCGGGACCGCGTACATGAAACGGAGCCTGCGGTGCGCGAACATCCACCGGTGATCCCGGCGAATGTAGGCATCGGAGTACCGGTAACCGGCGACCACCAGGGTCCCGGCGTAGGCCAGTTCGGCATGCCCTGTCACCAAGCCGATCGCCTCGTCGCCGTCGATCTGAATGACATGGGTATGAGTGACGTGGTTGCTGGTGCGGTACTTCCGCATATTGGCCAGATAGAAGGCGCGCAACTCGACATGGCCGCGTACCGGCACCTCGCCGATCTCGAAGACACCTTCCGGTGCGAAGAATGGAATCAGTCGATCGAGGTCGTGGTCGTCTCGAGCGACCGAGTAGAGGGCCACCAGCGCACGGATCGCTTCACGGTCCCTCAGGTCCGCGACCGCGCTCCCGAGATCGTCTGCGTTAGCGAGCTCCGGCACCGCGGTGCATGCCAGATAGTCCAGGTCTTCCCCAACGTCGGACTGTGCCATCTGCCTTCCTCACTCCTCGAGGTAATGGGTGGTGAGCACGGTGGTCGTGAGAGTCAGGAACGGTCGCAGCGGCAGCCGGCCGAGTTGCGCCTCCAGCTCATCAGAGTCCTCTGCCCGCCAGATACTCACGGTCGCCGGACGGTCGGCGACACGCCACATTCGTTCGATCACGCCATCTCGCTTCAACTGGAACGCCACCTCCCGCTCGCGGGCGAGTAGCGCATCTCGGTCGTCCGCTGGGACAGCCGGGGCGTCGAAGGCGATCTCTACCAGAAACTGCATGCACTCCCTTGCCCTTCTATAGTGTGATGCATACCATACCATTCATGCATACCGTTATCAGTGACTCGTCGCCCTGGCGGATCTCAGCGGGACCCGACACCTATCGCCCGCCGATGGATGTCGGACCGAAGATCAGGCCACGCCAGGGCCCCAGGTCGGCGGACCGCCTTAGAGGTCCCGCCACCAGGACAGATGCCGCCTGGTTTCGAAGCGACCGACCCAGCGAGCGTGCCGGCGCTCTACGGCGCCCCGTCGCAGCCATGTTCGAGCACGCTCTCCCTTCCAGTCCCACCCGTACACGGAGAGGTTGGCCTGCCGAGACGGTCGGCCAAGACCCCCGAGTGACACACCTCAGCCAGGCAGGTGAGGCCCGGACAGGCCAGACCTTGCTCACCTTCAACGACCTAGCCGACCGAAGGATCCTGATATGACGCTGACGAACACGACCACCGCCGAGACCGCGGGGTGTCCCATCGACCACACCGACTTCACATCGGCCAAGTCTGCTGGCGCCTACTGGCCGCTCCTCGACGAACTGCGCGAGAAGGCACCCATCATGTGGAACGAGGCTCACGGGGTCGGATTCTGGATGGTCCAACGCCACGACCAGGTGCTGGAGGTGATGCAGCAACCGAAGCTGTTCAGCAATGACGTGATCCAGGCGATCAACCCGCGCGAGGATGCAATCTATTTTCTCCCGAACATGCTCAACGCCCCAGAGCACAATGACATGCGTCGACTTCTGAACCGATGGTTCTCGCCGGCGGCGGTCCGCAAGGCAGAACCGCTGATGATCGAGCGGGCCAATGCCCTGATCGACGAGTTCATCAAGGAGGGCAGCCATGAGGTCATGACCGGTTTCGCCATGCGGTACCCGACGGATCTGCTGCTACAGATCCTTGGCATGCCGGTCGAGGACGGGCCCCAGATGGTGCAGTGGGTCGAGGCGATCTTCGGCGGCGCATTCGGTGGCGAGGGTGGGCATGCCGCCGTGGACAGGATCAAGGCCTATTTCAAGCCGGCCCTGGAGGACCGGCGCCGGAATCCGCGCGACCCGGAGACCGATTTCCTGACCTATCTCGTGCAGACGCCGATGGGCAATGAGCCGCTCTCCGAGGAAGACGCCCTCACCGTCTGCATGACCATGATGACCGCGGGGCTCGACACGACCCGTAGCGCGCTCGGCTACATTCTGCGTGACTTGGGCCTCAACGACGAGCATCGCACCTACGTCCGCGAGCATGAAGATGATCTCCACGACGTCGTGGAGGAGTTCGTCCGAATGAACAACCTGATCATGCAGCCGGGCCGCGAGGTGACCGAGGACGTCGACTTCCACGGCGTGCACATGAAAAAGGGAGACGTGGTCTGGATCGGCATCGCTCAGGCCTGCCGAGACCCTCGTCAATTCGAGGATCCAACCACGTTCAACCCAAACCGGGAGAACCTCACCAAGCACCTCGGTTGGGGCGCGGGCGGACACCGCTGCATCGGCATGCACCTCGCCCGGCACGAGATCGCGATCGCCCTGCGCGAATGGCACCGGCGCATCCCCAACTACCGGGTAGTGAACCCCGAAGGACACGTGGAACGGGGTGTCCAACTCAGCCTGCAGTCGATGGTCCTGGAATGGGACCAGAACTGAGCGCCGGCATCCGCGATCGGGTCGGCGCATTGACAACCTGGGAGGGCTCCCGCTGACCCGCTCATGTGGGGCGGCCGCACCCACGGTCGCCCCACATCTCGTATCGAATGAACCGACTATTCAGCCCTCGGGGGTGACGAATCGGCAATTGATGGCATCCGTGCTTGACCTTTATGAGAATGATGCACATCATTATGCTGAACGTGATCTAGTTCACAACGAAAGTGAGTCGCGCAGATGAGTGGACGGTTCGTAGGGAACACGGTGGTCGTCACCGGCGCCGCGAGCGGGATCGGACGGGCGAGTGCCCGGCGGTTCCATGCCGAGGGAGCCAATGTGGTCCTCGCAGACCTCCAGGAGACTGCCGGAGAGGCGCTGGCCACAGAGTTGGGTGAGCGAGCGATCTTCGTGCGCACCGACATCAGCGACGAGCCATCGGTCGCAGCCCTGGTCGATACGGCGCTGACGGCCTTCGAGCGCCTCGATGTGTTCTACGCCAACGCTGGAGTGATGGGAGCGCTCGGCCCCATCGCGCGGCTCCGCCTCGCCGATATCGAGTCGACGATCGCGATCAATCTGCTCGGCACGATCCTCTGCATGAAGCATGCTACCCGCGCGATGCAGCCCCAGGGCAGCGGCGTGATCCTCGCCACCGCCAGCCCGGCCGGTCAGGTCGGCGGAGTCGGCCCACATATCTACAGCGCCACCAAGGCCGGCATCATCGGTCTCTGCCACTCCGTGGCTGCCGAAGTCCGGCCCTACGGAATACGAGTCAACGCCATCGTCCCCGGCTCGATCCTGAGCCAGATGACGGCCGACATCTCCACCGGTCGCATCGACGACATGGAGGCCGCCTCGGCCGCGCTCCGGGAATCGGATCTGCTGAGCCGCAACGGACTGCCGGAGGACATCGCGGCGGCAGCTGCCTTCCTAGCAAGCGACGACGCGGGATTCGTCACCGGCTCCACCTTCAATGTCGACGCCGGATATACCTTCGCCCCCGGCGACTCGCCCTTCGCCCGCGGCGACTGGACCGAGCCGATGGGCATGTACGAAGCCGGCCGGCACTCCTGAGTTCGCCCGCTCGAACCACCCCGACCCGAGAAGAACCCGAGAAGGAGAACACTATGCACCTGACGATGCGTGCCCGAGCATTAGGGGCGGCCATAGCCGCTGCACTCACCCTGTCGACACTGGCCGCCTGCGGTTCGTCGGACAATGGCAACGAGAAATCTGGGACCGGGAGCTCCACCGTGGACCTCGAGGGGGTGCGGGCCATGATGGAACCGTTCTACGAGCGGCCCACCCAGATTCCCAACGACGAGCCGATCAGCAAGCCGATCCCGACCGGGAAGAGCATCGTCTTCCTAGGCTGCGGCACATCCACCTGCAATCTCGAGGCCGACATCATCAAGGAGGCCACCGATGCTCTGCAGTGGAAGTTCACAAATATCGCCAACGACGGCTCCCCTGAGAAGGTCAAGGCGGCCTGGAATCAGATCCTTCGCACCAAGCCCGACGGCGTGATCTACTCGGCGACCGATCGCGCGATCTTCGAGAAGGAGCTCCAGGAGGCCGCCAAAGCAGGCATCATGGTCACCGCGTGCTGCACGACCGACAAGGCCGATGACGCCCTGAAGTTCGTCATCGGAACACCCGATCAGGAAGCCAACAAGGGCCGGCTGATGGCCGGTTTCTTGATCGACAAGAGCGAGGGCAAGGGCGGCGCCGTGTACGTCGACCTCTCCGCCTTCAAGATCCTGGGCGCGATCAAGGAGTCGTTCAACGAGACCTACGCGAAGTACTGCCCCGATTGCGAGGTCGACAGCATCGATATCCCGGTCAGTGCGCTCGGCAAGGACGTGGCGGAGCGCATCGTCGGATACCTGCGATCGCATCCGGAGGTCAAGAACGTCGGGCTCTCGGTCGACGGCGCTCTCGGCGCGGGCCTCCCCGCCGCACTCCGGGCAGCTGGCCTCAACGACATCCGGGTGATCGGAGAGGGTCCGGACGAGAACACACTGCAGTACATCGCCGCCGGTCAGCAGGCTGGTACCGTCACCTTCCCATACTACGAAGCGATGTTCGCCCAGGTCGATGCGCTCGCCCGGCTATTCGCCGAAGTCCCGCTAGAGACAGACCTTACCTACCCGGACTGGGTCGTCACCAAGGACACTCTGCCCACGGCCGAGGCGATCTTTCCGGTCGTCGAGGACGTGAAGGACCAGTACTTCAAGCTCTGGGGCATGAACTAACAGTGCTGATCGAAAGTTCCTGACGGGTTGGCGTCGCACGCGTGTGCACCGCAGGGCGGCCCTGCGAACGTCCTATCAGGTGTCATCTGAGCAACGCCCGCCGCAAACCGAGATGCATGCCATGCAGCGTCCAACCCATCAGGAATTTTTGAGTCGCGCCACTAGTGTCCCGAACGGCCTCGACAGCTCTCTTCGTTGTTGCAGCCTCGTCACACTCCGTCCTAAGGAGTCCCGTTGACCGTAGACAAGACGGCAGTCATCACCGGCTCCGGATCCCGTCGTGGGATCGGTCGTGCCACCGCCGTTCGAATGGCCGAGCAGGGCTGGGCGATAGCGGTGGTCGACCGCGATCGCGCCGGCGCGATCGAAGCTGCGAGAGCGATCCATGCCCGCGGAGGCACTGCCCTACCTGTCGTCGCCGACCTGACCGACGAGGCCTCGGTCAGCGCGGCTGAACGTGCCATCCGCCATGAGCTCCCCCCGGTCGGTGCAGTAATCAACAACGCGGGAGTCACCGACCCCACCCGCTTCTCAAGCACCACACTAGCCGCCTGGAAGGAGCTGTTCGCAGCCAATGTGGAAAGCCAATTCCTCGTTACCCGGGCGTTCCTTCCGGGGCTGGTGGACCGCGGTACCGGTCGTGTCGTAGCCGTAGCCTCAGCCGCCGGGCAACGCGGAGGCGGCTATTTCGGGGGCGTGCACTACAGCGCCAGCAAGGCCGCGCTCCTCGGAATGATGAAGTCTTTGGCCCGGGAGTACGCCGGTACCGGGGTGACCTTCAACTCCGTGTCCCCCGGAGCGATCGATACCGACATCACCGCCGGGGCGATGAGCAAGCAGCGCCGCATCGAGATCGAGGCCGCTACTCCGATCGGCCGGCTCGGACGAAGCAACGAGGTCGCAGCCGTGATCGCCTTCCTCTGCTGCGACGAGGCCGCCTTCATCACCGGAGCGACGTACGACGTCAATGGCGGCACGCATATCCACTGAATGCAGGCCGACTCACCACCCTCCCATCCATGACTATGATAGTTATTGAAAGGAGGGGCGATGAAACACATCGTGGTGGTAGGAGGCGGCCTAGCCGCGCTCCGCGTGACGGAGAGCCTGTACGGCTTGGGGTTCGAGGGAGATGTCACCGTGATCGGCGACGAGGAGACGATCCCCTACAACCGCCCTCCGCTCTCCAAGGCAGTCCTCGCCAAAGCAGACGTGAGCGGGCTCCCGCTCCCCCGAGTACATGCCGACCGGGCGAACTGGCGGCTGGGGATCCCAGCAGCGGGGCTGGCCGACGACCTGCTCGGGGTGCGACTGGCCAACGGCGACCAGGTCACCGGGGACGCTCTAGTGCTGGCCACCGGAGTGCGAGCACGCCGGGTGCTGAAGGCATCCCACACTTCGGTAACCCACGTCATCCGCACTCAGACCGACGCGCATCGGCTCCGCGAGAAGCTGCGCCCCGGAGCCCGGGTACTGATCCTCGGTGCCGGATTCCTGGGTTGCGAGGTGGCAACGAGCGCGGCGGCCCGCGGCTGCTCCGTACATGTCGTCGAGCCCCTCGCGTATCCGCTGGCGGTGCTGGGCTCGTTGGTCGGCCAGCGAGCCGCGACGCGGTTGCGGGCATTCGGCGTCCGTCTGACCACCGGCGGTTCGGTCGCCTCGGTCCGCGCGGCCGACAACACCCTCAAAGTGACGATGCAGGACGGCACTAGCGATCAGGTGGACGTCATCGTGGAAGCCGTCGGGGCAGTCCCGAACACCGAGGCATTCGCCGGCCAGGGCCTCGACCTGAGCAATGGAGTGCTCACCGATCAACGACTCCGCGTGCTGCGCGATGGTTCCCCGCTGCAGAACGTGGTCGCCGCCGGCGATGTCGCCCGCTTCCCACTCCCCGGCTTCGACATCACGCCTCGCCGGATCGAGCACTGGAACCTGGCCTTCGACACCGCCAAGCTCGCGGCTCACACGGTGCTGAGTGGCCTCGGCATGGCTCCGGAGGCCACCGCACCGGGTCAGCCACTCCCCTCGTTCTGGTGCGAGTTCGCCGGTGGGCGATTGGATGCGCTCGGCATCCCGGCCCTGGGGCTGGCCGACGTCCGAGTCATCGACGGCGACCCGAGCGACCACGACGCGCCGCTGAGCCTGGGCTACCACGACCAGAGCGGCCGACTGGTCGGGGCGGTCTTCTGCGACACCCGCAAGGGAATGCCGCAACTACGCCGCTCGATGAGCGCCGACCTCTGCCCCACTCTCTGACAAATCAAACGCTGACACGGCACTTCTTGTTACCCGTCGGGTAACAAGAAGTGCCGTGTCAGCGTTTTCTCAGGCCTCGCCGCGGACCCGGCGGGCGTGGGCCAGCCAGTCACGGGCCTTGTCGGCGTGGGCCAGGTCGACGTGGGTGCCACGGAAGCGGACCGCTCCGTGCCCCTCGGCTACGGCCTTCTCGACCACCGCCACCAGTTCCTCGTGGTAGGCGACCTCCGCGTCGCTGGGGGTGTAGACCTCGTGCACCACCGGAACATGTGAGGGGTGGATCAGGACCTGACCCCGGAAGCCGAGCTGCAGGCCGTAGTCCGCGAATGCCCGCAGGCCCTCCAAATCGGCCAGATCCTCCCAGAGTCCGGTCAGCGCATGCAGGCCGTTCTGGCGGCAGGCGAGCAGGATCCGGCTGCGCAGATAGAGCGTCTCCGACCCCTCCCGCGACTGTCGGTAGCCCACGGCCCGGGCGATGTCGGCGTGCTCGGAGGTGGGCCCGATCATGGCGCCGACCCGAGGCGAGGCGGCCGCGATCTCGAAACAGTTGGTGATCGCGTCCACCATCTCGACCGGCACGATCATCTCCAGGCCGGTCGCGCCGTTACGGGCTTCGAACCAGTCCAGCATCGTCTCCCAGCGCACCACGTCGGTGGCGTTGCGGATCTTCGGCGCGAAGATCCCGGTCAGCCCCGGGCGCACCACGGCCTCCAGATCGGCACCGGTCAGTCTGGTGTCCAGGGCGTTGGGCCGGACGAAGATACCGACCCCCGGCGCCTTGTCGCGTAGTTCACCGATCGCGGCGTGCACGCCGGCCCGAGCCGACTCCTTGAGATCGACCGGGACCGAGTCCTCCAGGTCGAGCACGATGCAGTCGGCACCGGCGGCCAGGGCCTTGTCGGCCCACTCGGGCTTGTGCCCGGGCACGAACAGTACGGAACGGTAGGGATGCATGCTGCTACTCCTTCTCTTCCGGTCCGGTCAGCGGGCCAGGCGGTCGTGGGTGTCGGCGGTGATCCCCAGTTTGCGCAACTCGGCCTTCTGCACCCGCTGGGACGGGGTCTTGGGCATCGACTCGACGAACCGCAGGAAGCGCGGCACCGCGAAGTCGGGGATCCGCTGGTCGCAGTGCTCCCAGACGCTCTGCGCCGTCGTGTCGTAGGAGGTGATCATGTAGGCCATCACCTCGTCCTCACCGGCCTCGGAATCGGCCGGAACCGCGATCACCGCGCACTCCAGAACAGCGGGGTGGGACAGGACCGCGGTCTCGATCTCGTAGGAGGAGATGTTCTCCCCACGACGGCGCAGCGCGTCCTTGAACCGGTCCACGAAGTAGAACCAGCCCTCGGCGTCGCGGCGCAGCGCGTCACCGGTGTGGAACCACAGGTTGCGCCAGGCCTCGACCGTCTTCTCGGGCATGTTGAAGTAACCCATCGAGCAGATGAACGGCACCTTCGGGCGGATCACCAGTTCGCCGATCTCGCCGACCGCGACCTCCTCGTCGGTCTCCGGGTCGACCAGGGCCACGTCGAACCACTCGTCGGCGGTCAGACCGGCCGCCCCCGCGGGACGGTCCACGCCATAGGGCGAGATGATCGGCGCCGAGGTCTCGGTCAGGCCGAAGACCTCGACGAAGGCCTCGATGCCGTACCGCTCCTTCAGCGGCTGCACCAAGGTGGCCGCGGTGGGAGCCGCGAAGACGCAGCGCAGCGGGTTGTCGGCGTCATCGGAACGCGGGTCCTGCTTGGAGATGAAGTCCATCATCACGCCGATGAAGTTGGTCACCGTGACGTTGCTCTCGCGCAGCTGGTCGACCCAGCGACTGGCCGAGAACTTCGAGCGCATCACGAACCGAGCACCGGCCACCAGGGTCGGGTAGGCGGCCATGAACTGAGCGTTGCCGTGGAACAGCGGGGTCACCGACATCCAGGCGTCCTCGGCCGTGAGTCGCACCAGCGAGACGCACTCGTCGGCGAAGAAGTACATCTGGGCGTGCGGCATCGCGACCCCCTTGGAGGGGCCGGTGGTGCCGGAGGTGAACAGCACCGAGGCCAGGTCGGTATGCGACACCTCGGGCAGCTCGATCTGGCGACCAGCGGGCAGGTCGGCCTCCAGCTCGTCCCACAGCGCCGCCTGCCAACCGGCCTCGGTCAGCAGCTTCACCGCCTGCTCACCCTGGCCGGTGTCGATCACCCAGAACTTGGTGATCGTGCTGGCCGCCTCGGCGACCGCCACGAAGCGTTCGGCGAGGACGTCCTCGACCACGGCCAGCTTGGCCTCGACGGTGCGCACCTGGTGGGCCAGGAAGTCGTGTTCGTAGGCGGTGTTGATCGGCACCTCGACCAGGCCGGCCACCATCGTGCCGATCCAGGTCCGCACGAAGGCCGAGTTGTTGGCCGAGACCAGGATCACCCGGTCACCCTTGACCGCGCCGTGATCGAGAAGGTTGCGCCCAACCCGCTCCGCGGACTCCAGCATCTGGGCGTAGGTCCAGGTGCGCCCCTCCTCGGGGGCGTCCAACCAGACCTGGTCGCCACGAGTGGCGGCCTGGTGGCGCAACACGGTCGGCAGCGCCCACTGAGTGCGGTCGCTGAACGACGGGGTGTGGTCGCGGTAGTAGCGGAAGGTCACGGTACGTCCCTCTTCTGAGTCGTGGGCCTCGTGGTCTGACGGGCGACTACGTCACCGCCACGACCGACGGATGGAGCGGGGTTGGTCAGGAAGACTTGGTGGCGCGACGGGCGCCGCGGAAGTCGGGCTTGCGCTTGGCCAGGAAGGAACGGGCTCCTTCGAGCATGTCCTCGCTGCCGATCGCCTGGATCAGGGCACCCAGGTTGGCCGCCATGTTGTCGCGGGACTGGTGCCACCACTGGTTCGAGCTGGTCTTGGCGATCTCCAGGTAACGGGGGCTGAGCGCGTCGATCTCGTCGAGCCAGCGCTCGACCGCCTCATCCAGGGCCTCCGTATCGGCGACGATCTCGTTGACCAGCCCCCAGTCGTAGGCCTGGGCCGCCGAATAACGGCGGCACATCATGGCCATCTCCTTGGCGCGACGCTCACCGATGGTCACCGCCAGCACGTTGGTCGCACCGAGTACCGGGGCCGACCCGACCTTGGGGCCGGTCTGGCCGAAGGTGGCGCGTTCGGTGGCGATCGCGAAGTCGCAGGCCACCACCAGCTCGTTGCCGCCACCGGCCGCAGCACCGTCCACGGCGGCGATCACGGGGCGCGGGCACGCCCGGATCGCATCCAGCAGCCGGGCCGAGGTGGTGAACAGCTTGCGCAGTTGCGCCGGGTCCGGGTCACCCAGCTGGGTGAGCGCTCCCCCGGCGCAGAAGCTGCCCTCGGCACCCCGGATGACCACCGCATTCGCCTCGGCCGCGTCTTCGATGGCGACGATGAACTCCTGTGCCATCTCCAAGTCATAGGCGTTGCGTCGTTGCGGGGCGTTGATGGTGATCCAGACGACGTCACGCCGGTGTTCCACCTCGATGCTGCCCTGTCGAGCCATGGGGTGCATTCCTCTCACTCGAACACCTATTGATGGTGTTCATAATCATGAATCTAGCGTGATGGTGTGGCCGGTGCAACCAGTGTCCGAGTTCCGGGCAGGATCTGGCGAGGCGTCAGGTCGAACAGCAGGGCGGGATCGCCACCTCCGAGAGGAGACAGCGACCCCGCCTACCGCAGTTCAGCCGCGCGTCAGTCCCACTCGAGAGGCAGCGCCTCCAAGCGCAGCTGCCCGCCACGCTCCCGCAGCTCGGTCCCCTCCGGAATCCGGTAGTGCGGGATCTGCCGGTGCCACTCCTCCAGGGCGATGACGAGCTCCCGACGGGCCAGGTGCATGCCCAGGCAGCGATGCTGACCGGCCCCGAAGGCGATGTGATTGTTCACGTTGTCGCGGTGCATATCGAACTCATCGGGGTTCTCGAACTTGCGCGGGTCGCGGCAGGCCGAGGCGATGCCCAGCCAGAGCATGTCACCCTGCTTGAGGTCGAGGCCCTGGAACTCCATGTCCGCACTCGCCTGGCGTCCGACCTGCAGA
Organism: uncultured Nocardioides sp.; assembly: GCA_964396585.1. Lineage (GTDB taxonomy): Bacteria > Actinomycetota > Actinomycetes > Propionibacteriales > Nocardioidaceae > Nocardioides. Next base: position 5,583 of record CAYNFY010000074.1, on the reverse strand, counting down.
ACCAGTGGGTAGAGACGAATGGCCTCCTCGACGAACTTGGGCCACAGGCTGGGGTCATCTAGGAGCTCTTGGCGCGTCTCGGGGTGGGTGGCCAGGTGGTACAGGATGTAGCTCAGCGCCGAGCGGGTGGTGTCCAAGCCCGCCGCCAGGGTCGACATGCAGATGGTGACCAGATCCTCGTCCGGCACCGGGGCTCCGAGCACCTCACCCTGGATCAGTCGAGTGATCAGGTCGGTGGTCGGGTCTCCCGGGTTCTCCCGGCGCGCCTGGATGGCCGCACGCAGGTAGTCGTTCAGGGCGTCATTGGCCTCCTCGGCCGACATCTCCGCCCCGTCACCGGCCGAGAGCACCCCACCGAAGATCGCCTCGATCCACGGCAGCAGCTTCTCGCCGTCCTCAAGCGGCAGACCGAAGATCTCCAAGAACAACTCGGTGGGGTACAGGATCGCGAAGCCACTCGCCACGTCGGTGCTCTTGTCCGGCGCCACGTCGGCGATCATCTCCGAGACCCGTCGGCGAGCGAGCTCCTCGATCCGCTTGACCGCAGCCGGTGAGAAGTACGGGTTCAGCAGTCGCCGCACGTCGGTGTGGTGCGGCGGGTTGATGCCCTGCGGCATGAACTTGACCGCGATGTCATCGGTATAGGCGGTGGGCTGGTCGTTGTTCAGCTCCTTGAAGTTCTGCAGGGCCTCCACGACGTCGTCGTAACGCTGCACCATGTAGTACCCGTGATCGGTGGCGGTGCTCCAGGCGTGCCGATGCGCCTCGCGTTCGGCATTGAGTTGCGCATAGGTCTCGAATGCTGGTCGACCCAGTGTGTAGTCGGTATGGGAGATCGGACACTTGCCGACCTCCTTGGCCTCGGAACGCTTGGTCATCGAGTTCACTCCATCTCACTTCGCCCGCACTGGTGGCGGTCGTTCGGTTCGGTGCTTTGCTGTCGGCCTGCTCTCAGGCCAGGTGCTCCAGGAAACTCATCTGCGCCTCGCGGCGAGTGATCCGCCACTCACCGTCGATGCGGCGGTACTCGTCGCGGTAGCTGGCTGCTGCACGCTTCCACTCGCCGTCGGCGAGTTGCACGGTCGAGTCCACATCACACAGGCCGGTGCCGGTGTCACCGGACACGGTGACCACGTGGTTGGCCGTCCAGTGATGCGTCAACTTGTGGGCCTCCCAGATACCGCGCAACATGGCGGTGATCTCGTCGTGACCGGTGGGTCGGACGTCGTCACCGAGCACCCAGACGGCGTCTTCCGCGAAGACCGACAACAACAGGTCGGCATCCCTCTTGTCGAGGCCGTGACAGTAGTTCATCGCCAGGTCACGGATCTGCTCACGGGCCACGAGGGTGGCCACCTGCTCGAGCAGGTTCTCGCTGGTCAACCCCTGGGCGTTCAACTGCGTCGCCCCGCCTCGAACATGCCGACCGGATTCTCGTACTCGCCACCGGCGAATGCCGAGGGGCCGGGCGCGTCGCACATGCCGGCATCCACCTTGAGCGTGATCCCGGTGACGAAGCGACCGTCCGGGCTGGCCAAGAACGCCGCGGCCCCCGCGATGTCCTCGGGAAGCCCCGGGCGATCGATCAGGTTCCAGTCCGCCAGCGCCTTCTCGGCACCGGCCAGATCCTCCGCATTGCCGGTGAGGATATCGGCGTTCATCGCGGTCAACATGGCGCCGGGCACGATCACGTTCACCCGGATACCGAGCCCCCGGACCTCCGCCGCGACCGACTGGGACAGTCCGATGATTCCGGCCTTGGTCGCGCTGTACACATGCGGACCGGGACCGCCCATCACTCCCGCCGGGCTCGAGGTCGCCAGCAGCACCCCGCTGCCCTGCGGCGTCATCACCCGGGTGGCGTGCTTGAAACTGAGCAGCACACTGCGCAAATTGATCGCGATCGTCGCGTCCACGTCCTCGGTACGCAGCTTGGCGATCGGGCCGAGAGCGCCCATCACCCCGGCGTTGGCGTAGAAGACATCGAGGCGACCGAACTCGGCGACCGCCCGGTCCACCAGCTGGGCGATGTCGTCCTCGACGGACACATCGGTCGACACGAATACGGCGCGCTCACCCAGTTCGGCGGCCAGCTTCTCGCCGGGCTCGGTCTGGATGTCGGCGATCACCACCGAGGCGCCCTCGGAGTGGAAACGTCGGATGGTGGCGGCACCGATGCCCGAGGCACCCCCGGTGACCACGACGACTTGTCCGGTGAATCGGTTCATGGAGTCTTGTCCTGTCTCTGGATGGAACGTCAGCGGGTTCAGAGCGGCCAGCCCTGGTCGAGGGTCGTGCCGACGTGGACCTGGATGGTCTTCTCCAGGAAGATCGGCCGGTCACCGCGCACGTCGATGGTGTCGTCGTAGGTGCCCCACCCGATGATCGAGGCACCCTCGCCACGCCCGGTGTAGAGGAAGTACGACTGGATCCGTACCACGCCCGGCTCAAGCGACTCGCTGGTCGGATTGACGATGAAGTGGCGCTTGAGTGAGGTGTCGGCGGCGAACGCATCGCCGTAGAACTTCTCAATCGCACCGCGACCGGTGAAGCTGCCGACCGGAGTGTGCAACGTTCCGTCCTCGGCGAACAGAGCGGCCACCGTCGCCGCATCGGGCTCGTCCAGGGTCTCGGCATAGGTGTGGAAGAAGCCGCGGGCGACCTCCACATCCTCGAGCCGGCCCAGACGCGCGGCAAGTTCTTCGATGCTGATGCTCATATTTCAGTCCTCCGTGACGATCGTCATCGCGCCCTCGGGACAGGCGGCGGCTGCCGACCGAGCGAGGGGGATCTGGTCTGCGTTGATCTCGAGTGCCCCGTGACGTGCCTGCACGAAGCCCTCGTCGTCATACGGCAGCAGCTCCTCCGCTTCGGAGTAGCACCGCCCATGACCGGTGCACTTGTCGAAGTCCACCACCACACGTGTCGTCTGCATCGCGCCTCCACCGACGTCCGAACTCGGGATCGACTCCGACTCATTGGTGAGCGAAGTCACGGGATTGAGATTCATCACACCCAAAATGATGGTTACTATGTGCATAGATGTCAATCTGGATCTCATCCACCAGACCAAGAGGTTGTGTCCGTGAGCAGCAAGCCCGTACTACCGCTCGACCGTGTCATCATCCGTTTCGCCGGCGATTCCGGCGACGGGATGCAGCTGACCGGTGACCGGTTCACCCAGGACGCCGCCGTCTTCGGCAACGACCTGTCGACCCTGCCCGACTTCCCTGCCGAGATCCGGGCACCCGCCGGCACCGTGCACGGTGTCTCGTCCTTTCAGGTCCACTTCGCGGACCACGACATTCTGACCCCGGGCGACAGCCCGCATGTGCTGGTGGCGATGAACCCGGCCGCGCTGAAGGCCAACAGGGCCGACCTCCGGCCGGGCGCCGTGGTGATCTTGGATTCCTCCGAGTTCGGCAAGCGGAACCTGGCCAAGGCCGGCTACTCCGACGATCCGTTGACCGACGGATCGCTGGAGGAGTTCACCGTGCACGCCTTCGACCTGACAGGCCTCGCCGTGGAGGCGGTCGCCGAGCTCGGTCTGAGCCGCAAGGACGCGGCCCGGTGCAAGAACATGTTCGCGCTCGGTCTGCTGTCCTGGATGTACGGGCGCCCGCTCACCGGCAGCGAGGAGTTCATCACCACCAAGTTCGCCTCCAAGCCGCTGATCGCGCAGGCCAACCTGGCCGCGCTCAAGGCCGGCTGGAACTTCGGCGAGACCACCGAGGTATTCGCGGTCTCCTACGAGGTGAAGCCCGCGACCGCGGCTGCGGGGCGCTACCGCAATATCACCGGCAACACCGCCTTAGCGCTGGGCCTGGTGGCAGCGGGGCGACTCAGCGGCCTCCCCGTCTTCCTCGGCGCCTACCCGATCACCCCGGCCAGCGACATCCTGCACGAGCTGAGCAAGCACAAGCACTTCGACGTGACCACGATGCAGGCCGAGGACGAGATCGCCGGGATCGGCACCGCCATCGGCGCCGCCTACGGTGGCCACCTGGCCGTGACCACGACCTCTGGTCCCGGAGTCGCGCTGAAGTCCGAGGCGATCGGCCTGGCGGTGATGCTGGAACTCCCGCTGGTGATCGTGGACGTGCAGCGTGGGGGCCCCTCGACGGGGCTGCCCACCAAGACCGAGCAGTCCGACCTGATGCAGGCCATGTACGGCCGCAACGGCGAGGCCCCGATCCCGGTGATCGCTCCCCAGTCGCCTGCGGACTGCTTCGACGCGGCCATCGAGGCGGCCCGGATCGCGATCACCCGCCGTACTCCGGTGATGCTGCTCAGTGACGGGTACCTGGCCAACGGGTCCGAGCCCTGGCGACTACCCGACGTGAGCACGCTGCCGCGGATCGACCCGGGGTTCGCCACCGGCCCCAACCACCTCGGCGCGGACGACACCGAGGAATTCCTCCCCTACCTGCGCGATCCCGACACCCTGGCCCGACCGTGGGCACCGCCCGGCGTACCCGGACTCGAACACCGGATCGGCGGCATCGAGAAGGAGGACGGCACCGGCGCGATCTGCTACGAGCCGGACAACCACGATCTGATGGTGCGTACCCGACAGGCCAAGGTCGACGGGGTCGCCGCCGATCTGGCCCCACTCGACGTGGATGACCCGACCGGTGACGCCGAGGTGCTGGTACTGGGCTGGGGCTCCACCTACGGTCCGATCGGGGCCGCCTGCCGCCGGATCCGGCGGGGCGGCGGGCGGATCGCCCAGGTGCACCTACGCCACCTCAGCCCCTTCCCGTCCGACCTGGGCGACATACTGCGCCGCTACCGTCGAGTGGTGCTGCCCGAGATGAACCTCGGTCAGCTGTCTCGAATGTTGCGCGCCGAGTACCTCGTCGACGTCCGCTCGATCTCCATGGTGCGCGGCATGCCGTTCACCGCCGAGCAGTTGGAGATCGAGCTGCTCGAATACCTCTCCCCCGCCGACCACCGCGCCCCGACCGAAGGAGCACTGGCATGACCGCCATCGAGATCGGACTCCCTACCCTGCGCTCGGGCACCGAACTGGTGCCCACCACCGACGAGAAGCAGACCGGCAAGGACTTCACCAGCGACTCCGAGGTGCGCTGGTGCCCGGGCTGCGGTGATTACGCGATCCTCAAGGCCGTGCAGGGCTTCCTGCCCGAGTTGGGGCTGCGCCGCGAGAATATCGTCTTCGTCTCCGGCATCGGCTGCTCCTCGAGGTTCCCCTACTACCTCGACACCTACGGGATGCACTCCATCCACGGCCGCGCCCCCGCGATAGCGACCGGACTGGCCACCGCCCGCGAAGACCTGTCGATCTTCGTGGTCACCGGCGACGGCGACGCCCTGTCCATCGGCGGCAACCACCTCATCCACGCGCTGCGCCGCAACGTCAACATGACGATCCTGCTGTTCAACAACCGCATCTACGGCCTCACCAAGGGCCAATACTCACCCACCAGCGAGACCGGCAAGGTCACCAAGTCCACCCCGATGGGTTCGCTCGACCACCCCTTCAACCCCGTCTCCCTGGCACTCGGCGCCGAAGCCACCTTCGTGGCCCGCACCATCGACTCGGACCGCAAACACCTCACC
>CAYNFY010000073.1:0-21343 GCA_964396585.1 uncultured Nocardioides sp. | reverse complement strand
GCTCCTGGAGTGCGGAGGCTTCAGACCCCAACTACACCCGCAACTGCGATGAGCCCGCAATGTCCTCTCCTGGAGGCCCTCACCGGCGTCTGCGAAGTTCTCCCTCAAGCCAAGTCACCATCCGGGCACCCGTCGAGGAGAGCGTGGCGACCGCGTCGAGACCTCGCAGCCAGCGCTGCGCCTCCATCAGGAGCTCTCGTCTTTGAGCAGATGGTCTCCCCCTACGGCCGAGCGGTTCCAGCTCTGCCAGGTTGATGAGTGCGAGCGCCACCGTGTCGATCGCGACCGGATCGGTCGCCCGCTCGGCTGCCCACCGCTCCGACTCGTCGTAGATCAGGTGCGCGAGCTGTCGCGCTGTCGACTTCTGGTCCAGCCGCAGATGCAGTCGCCGTTGCACTTCCAGGCTGGCGATGTAGCCCTGTTGGAAGGTCGCGCGCTTCTCCAACGCGGCGCGTCGGTATCCTTCGACCGCCCGGAACTGGCACTGCAGCGCGGTCGTGTCGTCACCGACCAGCGTGTGGTAGCTCGCCTGTAGAGCGTGACCCTCCGCCACGGTGACGCGCCCAAGCTCACCCAGTTGAACGTCGTCGGCGATGGCCCGCCCCCACCAGAGAAAGGCGTCGCCTAACCCGCGCAGCAGTGCTGCGTCGGCATTGACCTCCGGCACGCGTTTGAGCCGTTGCAGGTAGTGGTGATATCTCGTCGACTCGGAGGGTTCGGGGTGGAGGAAGTCCTGTGCTTCGGCGAGTGCGTTGAACGCCGCGGTCCACCGCCCGGCTTCGATGTTCACGCCTACACTGGACATGAGCATCTGGAAGATCTGGGCGCCGGTGGCTGCCTCCGCCTGTGTGCTCCAGCGCTCCCGTCGGAGAATCGTCAGCGCTCCGTCGATGTGTTCGCAGGCTGTCGCGCTATCGCCCTGTGCCGACGTGGCTTCCCCCCATCCCCAGAGAGCCATGGCGCGCATCCAGGCGACTTCGGGCGAGGCGTCTTTCGCCGGGATGCCGTCCAACTCGTCGAGGGCGGCTCTGCTTGCTGAGCCCACCGCATCCCAGTCCTCCTGCTGCATTGCGAGGGCCGCGGCGGCGTTCTCAAGCCTCGCGCGAAGTTCGAAGGCGCGGGCTCGTTGGGGATCGGCTGTCTCGATTTGAGTGATCAGTTCTCTGCACCGGCGGAGTGTGTTGACATCGACGGCAAGTTCCGCCGAGCCGATACTGGAGATCATGGCCACGATGAAGGCCGACTTCGCATCAAGGTCGAGCGGCGCCTCGTCCAGCCGCGTCTCAAGCTGCGACGCCATCGCCTCGACAGTCGGTAGGGTTTCCGTCCCGAGAACGCTTCGGTCGATCTCCCTTATTACCTCAGCGATATCGCGGGCAGTGTCGGGGACGTCGAGACGGACGCCGATGGCTCTCGTCAAGTTGAGTACACCCCGCTGCAGGCCCAAAGGCGCCTCTGTACCGGCAACAAGCGCCTCGGCCGCGCGTACGTGCGCCCACGCGTCACGGTGCTTCCCGGCGTGGTAGTCAACGCTCGCCAAACCGAGCTCGGCTGCGGCGGCTGCGTCGCGCCATGTGTCGATCCCGTTCTCGTGGGCGCGGGCGAGCGCGAGCCGGTAGAGCGAGGCCGTCTCGGCGACAGCGCCCACGCTCTGGTTCGCGCTGGCCCAACGCACCAGGAACTCGGGATTCGGCGCATCGCCGAGGGCCTCCAGTGCAGAAGCCATGAAGGCCATGAGGGGCAACCTTGAGCGGTCATGCACGCCCCAGCGCCCGTTGGCGTGGACCACCGATTCGCATATGGCGACCGCGCAACTCAACTCGTCACGATCTCCACGCGCCGCCAACGCTTGCCAGACGGCCTGGTCCGAGTCGGGGTCCGCCTCCTCGCGGGCAAGGAAGGCAGCCACGAGACGTGCGACGACGCCGCGTTCAACGTGGCTCTGCGCGAGTGTGAGGGCAGGACCCAGCACGGCGCCAGACCTGCTGCTCAGACCGTGCCAGATGGCATCGAGCACAGTCCCCTCGGTCGGGTCCGTCTCGATGCGACGAAGCGCCCACGATCCCAACTGCCGATGCAGGCCCTCTAGTTCGCGTTGGTCGTGGCCAGCAATCGCACATTCGGTCATCAGTCGGTGCCCGAAGGCGACTCGCCCGTGATCATCGAGTCGGACCAGCACGTCGTCCAGCATCCAGCGGGTTCGCGACGCAGCGAGCGGGGTGCTCCCGCTCAACGACGCCAGCTCGTCGATGGCCAGCCCTGAGCGAGCCAACCCCAGGAGCGCTAGGAAGCTCTTGGGGTCCGGGGTGTCTGCGGCCGCCGAGAGCAGTACTGAAAGCGCCAGGTCGTGGAGGTCATCCGGGAGTGACTCGACGCGGCGATGCAGAAGCTCGAGGACAGCGTGGGCCGGGGCCACTCCGGCGGCCTCCAGTTGCTCGGCCTCCTCGAAGTCTTTCCGCCCCAGGGACTGGAGCCGGGTCAGGGCCAACGTCGTCCAGAGGGCCGACCGTGGCCCGGCTGCGAGCAGTTCGACGACGGACGCCGGTACCTGACGGTGTTGTCTCCGCGCCTGCTCAGCGATCGCTCCCCGTACCTCCGCGACCGTGAGGTCACCGACCTCGACGATCTCGAGACCACGCTGTTCGAGCAGCCGCGCCTGGTCCTCTGAGGTCGTGGTGCACAAGAGCTTCGCGCGGGTTTCGACGTTGCCGGGCAGGAATGGCAGGCTCGACCGTGCGTCCGGGTCGCTCAATTGGTCAAGTGCGTCGAAGACGAGCAGGGCGCCATCCTCGAGGGTGCTCAGCTGCGTACGCCAATCCTCCTCAGTCACGTCGTCCAACCGCCCGCCGAGTTGCTCGGTGGCCTGTCGGACGACGCCCTCGACCGTGCTCACCTGAGCATCCAGACCGACGTGGGTGCGGGCGACCTGGCGACCCTGCTCAGCTGCCTGGGAGGCGATCTGCATCGCCAGAGTGGACTTGCCGGTGCCGGAGCGGCCCACCAGGACGCAACCGGGAAGATCCGATGCGAGGACGCCAGTGATGCGACCTACCAGAGCAGTCCGATCGACGGCGTCCAGCCTGGAGGTAGCGAACGCTGCCGCAGTCTCGGCATAGGAACCCAGTTTGGCAGTCAGCTCCCTCGACTGCGCCCGCCGCGAGGCCTCGGAGATGACCTGCTCGCGTAGGGCGCCGGCGACCTGGTCCACAAAACTGGCCAGTGACTCGTTGTCGACCTGCGCTCCGTGGAAGCGCAGGGAATATTCAAATCCGTCGGCACGGGGGTGGTCGCGGACCAAGGACCTGATCTCGTGCCGCATTGCGTCAGCGCGCACATCCGCGTCGACCCATCTGTCTGGGCGGTCGCCCGCCATGGTGCGGATCGAGAAGATGGGCCGACAATTCGGGTCGTTCAGCGCCAACCGGCACTCCAGGGCGGTCACGGAGAGTGCCTCCGCAGGTGCAGTGCTCCCCAGGTTCCACTGCACGACAGACTGGGCCATCACGGTTCCGTAGCGCTCACCGATGAGGGCGAGGAACAACGGATGGGCCTCCTCGATCTCACGGCGGCAGGATTGTGCGATCAGGCGCTCCGCCTGAATCCGATCGGCGGCTGAGCTCGTGTCCACGCCCCAGCGCAGGTCGGTCAACTCGACGCGGCAGCCCCAGGGCGCCGCCTCGCGGTTCAGTTCAGGGAGAACCTGTCGGCGCAGCGCATCTCGCTCGTGGTGGAAGTCCTTGAAGGTGGACGACACAAAGATGCGGATGATCTCCACGGCCGGATGCTTCCGTCTCCTGGGTGCTGCCGACTACCGAGCGGGGAAATGGACGCTCGCCCCGGCATCGCTTATCGCAATGATGTTGCCAAGCGCCTCGACGAAGTCGGCGTAGCCGGCGTACCCCTCGGGCTGCTTCTCCCGGCGGCCCCACCGACCACGTCCGCCAGCGGACGGGTCCGGGTCGGTGACTCGCGACCGGACCGAGGTTCGACCAGCGCCGTCCGCAGTGATCTCGACCGCGAACCGAACCAACACCCTGTCCGATCTGACGTCGAACGTACCGGGCTCACTTCCCAGGATCACGAGGTACTCACGGTCGTACGTCTGAGCGACCTGCACGGCCAGGGTCAAGATGGTCCTCACCTCGTCCGGGGCAAGTGCCGTCGAAACCTCCAGCGACGCTGTCATGTCGCCGCCGCCTTTCCTTGACGTGTCGGATGTCCGCCAGCCTAGGTCACGGCGGTGCTGCGATCCCTAGGAACAGGACGGTTGGTCGAGATGCCGTACCCCTCATTGGCGCGGGCGGAGGATCGACCTTGTGGTGCGCAGCGGCGGGGCAGGCGTCCTAGTCCAGGGCAATCGCCAGCAGGGCGACCATCAAGGCGATCCCGAGGGCCAGGGCCACGACCATCAGTACGACGAGCGCCACGATCGCGATCACCGACGAGGCCACGCCGATCACGCTGAGCGCGACGCCAGCACCTAGCCCGAGCATGCCGCGTTGGTCGGCAGAGGTCATGCCTCGTGTGAGGAATGCCGATCCTGCCAAGGCGATTCCGCCCAGGATAGTGAACCCGAGCGGCCATGCGGCGTTGCCGTTCCAGCTCGCGATCAGCTGAAAGAAGCCGCTCTCGAGATCGAGCGTCGCCAGGCCATAGCCGATGCCGAGGTCCGCCAACAGCAGAGCCCAGCAGGTCAGGGTCACGGCCAGGTCGAGTCGCACACGTCCCAGCGCGGTTCGTGAACGTGCGGAAAGGGCAGTTCCCAGCGACGTTCTGCCGACGGGTGTCGTACTGCCTCGCACCACGGGTGGCGCGATCGAGGGGAGGGTCGGGAGGAGCGAATTGTTGTCGCGCATCGCCATTTTCGTCACCATTTCCAAGCTGCGAGGGGATACCAGAGCGAGAGATCTGTCTTGTCAGCCTTGATGTGCAGCACGCCGAAGATGATGGGGTCGAGCAGGGGTAGCAACATGGCCGGTGCCTGAGCAACCCCCTTGAGCAGTGTCTTGATTGCCCGGGGTGCGGACTCCAGCGCACGTCCAACTTTGTGTGTGGTGCCGGTCGCGGGGAGGTCGCCGATAAGCACGGCCGCTGCCTTGCTGTCGCATGCGATCCCTTGGTGCGGGATCGTCCTGATGAGGGACTTGATCGGGCCGACGGGGTCGAGCTCATGAGCGATGGCAAGATCATCGAACCGGACACCCCGCTCGTTGACTCGCTCCAACTGGCGGCGCACGTCTGCGGGGAATGGGTAGCCACCATCAGACTGACGCAGCGGATCCTGGTCGTAGGGCACAAGCAGCCACGGCAGACCCTTGTCGAGGTAGAGGACCGGCTGGTCGTGCCAGCTGCCTACGAGTGGCGTGACGAGGTCAGGAACCAACTGGCGAACTTCGTGGTCACGCGGCTGAGCCTGTGCGGCCCAAGCAGCGGATGGTCGGTGTAGGGGAGCGGGGAGCATGAATCCTCCAAACGATCGTGGCTCTCGGTGTCGAGATCCTTCAGTTGTGATAACCAATCCCGTCTTGCATCGGCTAGCAGCGGTGCGGGGACGTCGGGCAGGACGGTCTCGGCGAGCGGTGTAGTCGACTCAGCCCGATCGGGGCCGCAGACTGCACAGTCAATGGCAGTAGCGGTTCGGACCCACAGTGAGGCGAACGGCCCGTCCATCGGTACTTGGGCGACCTGGGCGAAGATGCCCCAACCATCGACGGTCGACGCCAGATGCAGTGTGCGGTTGGCTGTGACTAGTGGGTTGATCCAGTCAGCCAGCGGTCCATCTGATGCGCGTGCCGCCAGGGCCAGAGCGACCTTCACACCACGTGTCGTGACGCTGAGGATGTCGCTGCCCAGAGCGAGTTCGCCCATCAGCCGGCCAGTGCCGTAGTCGACGGCCGGCGACCGTTCCTGCGGCGCCCGGCGCCCGGTGGCGCAGTTCAGGCAGGGGGTACCGGGCTCGTCGACACCAGGCCGGTCCGGGACGACCGCAACCACCTCACCAGCCTCGCCTCGGGCATACATCTTGATGGAGACATGGGGCGTGCCCGCGCGGTAAAGGTGATGACTCAGCCATGCCTCGCTCGCCTGGTCGTCGGCGGCAAGTACCGCCACATCACAATCGGTGAGGTCGTCGGGAGCTAGCTCGGTCAGCCTGCTTGCGTGGGTGGAGACTTTGACGTCGGGCGCGATCAGGCGCAACCGGCGTGCAACGGCTTCGACCTTCTGCTGTCCGAGATCGAGCGAGGTGAAGGTGCTGCGTGACAGGTTTTCAGGGCCGACCAGGTCGGGGTCGACGAGGCGGAGCCTGCGTACGCCACTACGGACCAGGAGTTCAGCAGCATGGGAACCGACAGAGCCGCAGCCGACGACCGTCATAGACCAGTCGGCCCGAGTCGGCAGGTGATGGGCAAGCCGGGCCTCAAGCCCGGCGCGGATGGTGCTCGCCGCCAGAGGCTGCAACGCTTCGATGAGCTGGTCGACGCTGGGGTCGGTCGATGACCAGACGGGAGAGGTGAACCCGGTGGCGTTGGGTAGTCGCAGCAGGGGGGCTGTCTGCGGGTAGCCGTGGGGCAGGAGGACCGTGGCCCGAGAGCAGTCTGCAGCGGTCACCGTGCCCTGCAGGAACGCACCACCCTGGCCCTGCACCGGAGTCAGCTCGCTGGCCGTTGCACCTAATGCTGTCGCAGCGGCAGTGAGGTCCGCACCGAGCGAGACCACAGAGATCGTGCACGGTCGAACCTGGAGGTTGTCGCCTGACAATTCTGCGGAGAACCCCGAGAGAAGACCGTGCTGAAGATCGACCAGGTGACGGTCCCCGAAGCGTCGGGAGTGGCCGAGCTCGCCTCGGCAGGCCTGGACGACGATCGGGAAGAGACCGATGGACCGCCCGACTGACCGTAGCGTGGAGCGGAAGGCATTGTGGTCCTGGCTGCTGGGCTCGGCCATGTTGTGCGGATGGGAGTGCACCGTGCCGATGTATTCGAGGCCGGGGAAACAATGGAGGCGTTCGTTCACAGCATTTTGGAGCGCGTCCGACATGGAGTACGCCGCAGCCTGCCCCGGTCGCGGGTCGACGATGACCTCGACCACCAGCCGGGTTCCGGCGACGGCGAGCAGGGCAGCGCCATGCTCGGGTGTGGGCACGGCGAGGTGCTCATCAAGCATGTCGCGGACCTCGGTAGTGATCTGCCAGGTCAGTCGAGCGCGTTGCTCAAGCGTGCGGTGAGTCTTCATGGCTGCTCCTTGGAATCGTTGAGGGGACGGTCTCCACGGGATCACTGGCGGTAGGGGAAGGGCCGGCCTCGTAGCACCTCACCGATCCCGTCGGCCCACTTGTGGCACTGGAGGATTGCGTCGGTGAGCGAGACCATGCCGCCTTGGGTGCGAGTGGACAGGCAAAGAACGCCGTCGCTGTTGCCGCTGCTGTAGAGGTGCGTGGTGTGGTTGGTCAGGTTGCGGTGTCGTCCCAGGTAGGCGGGGACGTCCACCACGCCGTACGAACCGTCGGACTGGCGGAGCTCGTAGCGCCACAGATGTGAGTGGTAGAGGTTCGTGCTCGAGTTGCGCGCGATGACCACACGTAGCCGATCACCCAGACGTGTCGGACGGGTGACCAGACTCCACCCTTGGGGTGAGGCCTTGGAATAGCCGGGGATCTGCGAAGTGTGGCGCAACTCCTCGACCAGTTGGGCGCCGACCCGCTGCGCGGCCAGGGCCCGCACCTCGCGGACCTCGCCGTCCAGCGAGGGGGCGGCGAAGGTGTCCTTCGGCAGCGGTACACCGGTGGTGGGACCGCCGTACTCGGTGACGAGTTCGCCGTTGACCAGGGTGACCATGCCGCCGTGGTCCTGCTTCTCCTCGACTGTTCGCCAGTCGACGGGACCCTGGGGGTCGCCGGCGAAAGTCTCCTTGGGGAGAGTGAGGGCGGGCGCGGGGGCCGTGTCGTCAGCGGCGTAGACCAGATCGCCGGTGACCGGATCGAGTCGTGGCTCGAGGACGGTAGGTTCCTGGCTCCAAGTGGGTTGGCTCATGATGATTCCTCTCGTGGATCTTGCTGTGGGGAGTTGCCTCAATTACCGATCCCGGCTGTGCCGACGACGGGTTTGCTCCGCCATGGCCGCTAAGTTCTGCGATGCCTTCGGGCGCCACAAGCTGGCGCCGCCCACGACGGATGATCACGGGTGGTGACTACACCCCGTATGCGAGTTCGACCAGCAGGAACGTCGACTACGACCACGTGACGCCCTACAACAAGGACGGTCCGCCGGGCCAGACCAGTATCGACAACTCAGGCCAGTTGGGTAGGCGAAACCATCGGATCAAGACGTTCGGCGGGTACCGAGTCCGTCAAGCCGGTGCGGGACCCTACGTCTGCATCACACCCCATGGACTCGGCTTCCTGGTGGATCACCACGGCAGCCGCCGCATCCCCGCCGCCAACCGATGAGGCGTGCACGGCGCTGTCCTCGACACCGTGAGCGATCGTCCTCAACGACGTCTGCCGGGAGATGGCTGGGTATTGCTCGGCCCGCTGCGGCGATCCGAGTCGCCCCGGGGAGCCTCTTCATCCATGTGGATAGGCCCCCGGCTCCTCGACCGCTGCCCGCAAGGCGGCGTCCCTGGCGGTCAAGGACGGTCTTCGGTTGCTGCGCCACGCCCCTGGCCGTTGACACAAGCGTCGCATCGTGGGCTATGTCAGCTCGCGACGAGGCCGGGTGGGGACTGCTCGTGGCCCAGGCCAGCGCCTGTTGCCTGACGACGTGGGGCGTGACTCAACTCAGGTCAGAAGACCGTCGCCCCAGCCCGCAGTCCCCTGTCGGGGATTACCGTCAGAGGTGGTTGCCGACACTCGGCCGTGACACCTCGGCCAGGTTGATCTGCGAGTACGGCAGCGGCTGGTCCGCCCTCGCTACGCGAAGGAGCACCTCCGGCGCATCGACCTCATGTGGCCCGAGATCGGTCGGCATGATCACTCGGCGTTGACGAAGGAACGTGCCGCAGCCATCGCGTCGCGCGCGTCTCCCTCACGGATGACCTCGGCCGAGGACTTGTCGTCGAGCTGCGGGTTCACGCCCATGAACTAGGCCCGGACGGTCGCGGAGGCCTCAACCTGCTGGACGAATCGGAAGCCTGGTAGGCGGCACGCAGTCGGGTCTCGGTCTCGAATCGCGGAGCGCGACCCTCCTCGGTAAGCCAACGCCCCACCGTCTTGTGGTCGACGCCGACGGTCAATGCGAGGAGGCGTGAGCCGAGGTGCTTGTTGAGGACCGCGATGACGGCCTTGAGGTCGACCGCCTGCTCGGCGTGCTCGACCTTGACCGCCTGTCGGGCCTGGCTGACCGAGACCTCGTGTCGCTCATCTATCCGTTGACGAGCGCCGAGGTCGCCCCAGCCCTTCATGAGATCGAGGAACTGACTAGAGACAGCCGGGTCTTGCGCTGGCTGCTCCCCAATGTGGGCCGCTGAGGAGTTCAGTTGCGTCCCTGATAATGGGGTCACGCGGTAGTCGTGTCGACGGGGTCTCGGCCCAGCAGACTATCGGGCAGTCCGCTTTGTTGGCTGGCGACATGGACGACACCAGCCAGAGTACGGCGTCTTGGGTCTCGTCATCGGGTTGCGTCGAGGATCTCGGCTCGCAGTTGCCGAAGCTCCGCGAGTGGGTTGTCTCGACCAGCCATAGTGAGCATTGACTCACTCTCCTCCAAGGCGGCGAGCACACGCTCGACATCGGTGGCATCAAGAGTGCGTTGCGCTTCCACTGCGTCGATCAACTCGCTGATGCCGGCCGAGGTCGGCGACTCGACGCGGGCGATCTCGGCGATGTTGGCGTCGTACAGAGTGATCGCGGTTAGGACATCGGCTTCGGTGATGGTTCGTAGAGACGACGGTAGGGCGTTGTAGGCCCGGTCGTGAGCCTCACGCAAGGTGTAGCGACCATGCCCAGCGTCAGCGATCTGCCCGGCGTAGCGGCGGAAGATCCGTTGCCTGGAGACGAACTCGTGGACGGCCATGACATGGAGCTCGGAAGCATAGCCGTGGCCGATGGCCTGGCGGGCTGACCCGAGGGTGACATGGGGATCGCGCAGCGTGCCTTCAAGCACGATGTGGCTGCGGCTCGTGACCGCGTGGCCGATCGACATCTCGACCCAACGGGCGCTGTCTCGGTCGGTGTAGAACGCCGCATTTTCGTCGTCGGTCTCCAACAGATCGGCGTACGCCGGGTGGTAGCCCCGGAACTCGTCGCCGACGATGACCGCAACGCTTCCTGCTCCACTCTGCAGAAGAAGGGCGTCGATGACCTTCTGTTGGCTGGCGGACTTTCCGGCTCCGGGCTGGCCGCCGAAGAAATGGACGGTGGGTTGATCGACCCCAACGAGGTGCGCGAAGCGTCGACCCGCGATGGCGATGTCGAAGATCCTCCGGCTGGCACTGGGATCGAGAAGGTGAAGTCCGGGATCGCGTTCGGTCACGAAGCTACGACGCCGGTGGCGTCGTGGGAGTGCATGGCTCGAAGTGCACGGACGAACTTGGAGGCCAAGGCAACACTGTCGGCATTGTCGGGTCGCAGCACGGATCGAGCGGACTCCAGTTCATCGATCACACTGAGGTAGGCCGCAGCGGCCGCAGTGTCGAGTCCGTGCTCGTGGGCGCGGGCGAACTGCCAGGCGACCTCGTTGGTGATGGCCTCGCTGACCACCTCGAAGTCGATGCCGACGGCGTACGTCGGCGAGAACTGTAACCGGCTCATGTCCGTCCTTTCCCTCACCTTCGATTCTCGCACGGAAAACCCGAACGGCCGGGAACCCTATAGCGGTGATGCGGCGATCCGAGTCGCCCCGAAGAGGTTCTTCATCCATGTGGACAGGCTCCCCGCCCCTCGACCGCTACCCGCAAGGCGGCGTCCTGGGCGGTCAAGGATGGTTTTCGGTTGCTGCGCCGCGGCCCCCGGGTGTAGGTCACCTGATGCACACCTTGGACCGCCTGCTGCAGTGTTGCAGATATGCAACGATGACGTAGGCTGGCTACCATGGACCTTGCTGAGCGCATCTCGACCCTGCGCCGCGTCAATGGGCTGAGTGCTCGTCAGCTCGCGGCACTGGTCGATGTCGCGCCGACGACGGTGACCCGAATCGAGTCCGGTGCGGTGAGCCCGTCGTTTGACCTGGCGCAGGAGATCCTGACCGTCTTGGGGGAGCCGATCGGCTTCACCGGCGTTGCTGACGTGGCCGCGATCGCTGCCGCGCGGCTGGCGCTCGACCCATCGCTCGACCTCTCTGTCACGCCGTCTGTCGGCGCATGGCGACAGCGCTGGGCGCGGATCGGGTTGGTAGATGACCAAGGTCGGGTTGTGCCGGGCAAGGACGCGGACGTGCTCTTCCGCGCCGGCCGCACGGCCCGCCTCACCCGTCGTCCGGGCGCCATGGACTTCCGAACCGGACCATCGGCGTACGACGTCGCTGCGGCTCTCGGGAGCGCTGGCGCCGACTACGCCCTGACGGGTGACGCCGGTGCGAACCTCTACCGCTCCAGCGCAGGGGAGACATGGCCCGTGCTCTACGTCGAGGATGTCGCGCAAGCAGCGGCCGCGGCAGGCCTCACCCGCAAGGAGCCGGGCTCGTTCGGGATGCGGATCACGCTGATCCCGTTCGACGGCTTGAGTGAGGTCGGTCGGCTCGAGATCGCTGGAGTGACGGTTGTGTCGCGCGATCAGGTGATCATCGACTCCTACGGCGGCATCGACCGCATGGCAGAGCAGGCTGACATCCTGATGGGGCGGCGCGCTGCATGACCGACTTCAAAGAGCCGCGCACCGAGAGATCTTGACGTGCCGAGGATGCCAACCGGCGACGGTGACCTCGGAGTCACGCCCGGTTTGGTTGGCGACCTACCCAGCATCGAGACTTTGCTCGTCGACGCGGGCTACGAGCACCGCACGACGGCACGGCCCGGTCTGTGGGGTCGATCGTCGTACGACGAGCCTGATGGCACCCGGGGGTTCCGGGAGAAGATCGACCTACTCGCTCCACATGGGTTGTCCGGAACCGCGAGCCGGACCAAGCGCGGCGTTCCACTGCTCCAGCATGCACACGGCAAGCTCTCAGTTGGCAACGCCTTGGGCTTGGAACTCGCGGCGTTTAATCGATCGCTCGTGACGATCACTGACTTCGCCGACCCTCGGTTGGCGACCGACATCCATGTCGCTGAGATCCCCGCACTCATCCTGGCCAAGGGATCGAAGATCGGCGAGCGGCTCCGGATGCCGCGGAAGGGGCCAGTGCGGGACAAGGATCTTGGTGACCTTTGGCGGCTCATGGCGGTCGCTGATCCGGAGGAGACGGCTGGCGTGATCGGAGAGTTCGTAGACCACTCCGAGGTCGGGGCCGCTGTTCGACAGAGCGTCCAGTGGACCGCCGAGGTCTTGGCTGACCCGCTGAGCCGCGAGCGAGCCAAGTCCACCTTCGACACGTTCGTTGATCCGATCGAGATCGACCGTGTCTTCGAGCGCTGGTCCGGCCTGCTGCTTCGGTGACGCTCGTGCGGCGCGGCCGGCTGAGTTCGACCGGCTTAGGGGACACGCATGGCGATCGTGTAGCTGATCGCCTTGCTTGAGGCTCCGGACCCCGTGGCGAGGTAGGTACCGGTGGCCGCGACCGGCACAGGTCCAGCTGTATCGGCCCCGTTGGTTAGCATCGGTGAGTGGCGCGCCACTCACTGAGCCCGAAGGGCCGTTGCGGCTAACCAATGGGCTCGCAGCTCAGGAAAGACGTAACCCCGGCGATGTGGCCGAGGCCAGGGATCGTTCCGGGGTCTTCATTGGTAACTCTACGGAGGATCCAGGGAATGTCAAACACCCGACGAGACTCACGAGAACTGCCCGCGAAACGCTCTCCGTGCCTCACGTAGGAATGCCCGCGAAACGGTGAGCGTGGACAGGTATGAGGAGTGAGCTGTCGATGCAGTCTCGTGCCGAGGTCACCACGAAGTACGCCAAGGCGTATGCGAAGGCTTCGAAGAAGGACAAGGGCCGCGTCCTGGACGACGTGGTCTCGGTGACTGGGTGGTCGCGTGACAACGCTCGCCGTCGGCTGGTCGCGGCAGCGAAGCGGCCACCCGGAGCGAGGCGGACGGTCGCCAAGATGTCGCACAAGCAGCGGGCGCCGAAGTACTCCTACGACGCGGTGAAGGTGCTGCAGAAGGTCTGGGCCGCCAGCGGCGGCCAGTGCGGGAAGTACCTGGTGGTCTCGATGCAACTCCAGCTCGCCGGCCTCGAACGCCATGGTGAGCTGGTCGACGGCGCCGACCGCTACAGCGACGCCGTGCGCCGCGAACTGCTGTCGATGTCGGCAG
Source organism: uncultured Nocardioides sp. (assembly GCA_964396585.1). GTDB lineage: Bacteria > Actinomycetota > Actinomycetes > Propionibacteriales > Nocardioidaceae > Nocardioides. The sequence goes on along the minus strand of CAYNFY010000073.1, from coordinate 7,996 downwards.
CGACGATCGACCGCTATCTGAAGGGCGCGAAGGCAACCGACCGGATCAAGGGCGTCTCGACCACGAAACCCTCGCCCTGCTGCGGTCTTCGATCAAGGTCCGCAAGGCCGGCGACGAGGTCGAGGCCGAGCCGGGGTTCTTCGAAGGCGACACCGTCGCTCACTGCGGGCCGACGTTGAAGGGCGAGTTCGCCCGCACCCTGAACCTCACCGATGTCCACACAGGGTGGGTGTTCACCCGCAGCGTGCGCAACAACGCCCACGTCCACATCCTCGGTGCACTCAAGGCCGGTGTCACCGAGGTGCCGTTCGCGGTGACCGGGCTGGACTTCGACAACGGCAGCGAGTTCCTCAACCACGCGGTCATCAAATGGGCAGCCGATCTGGAGATCTTCTTCACCAGATCGCGGCCCTACAAGAAGAACGACCAGGCAACCATTGAGTCGAAGAACAACCATCTGGTCCGCAAGTACGGGTTCTACTACCGCTACGAGACTGCAGAGGAACGGTCGTGTTGAACCGGCTCTGGCGACTGGTCAACGACCGGCTGAACTACCTGACCCCAACCAAGAAGCCAACCGGCTACGGCAGCGACCGCAACGGACGCCGTACCCGGATGTACGACAAGCCCCAGACCCCACTGGACCGGCTCCTCGCCGCCGACGTCTTGGCGCCAGCGCAGACCGCTGAGCTGCTGACCCACCGCGACTCGCTCAACCCCGCCGCGATCGGCCGGGAGATCGCCGACCTCCAGTTAGTGCTGCTCAAACTGGCCAAGAACAAGACCGAACAGCTCTACCTCGCCACCTTCCCCAGCGCCCTGCCCGACATCCACAAAGGTGTCCGGATCCTCAAGCCCAAGGCCTCCTGACCCCTCCCCGTTCGCGGGCATTCATAGTTGAGGCACGGTCACGGTTTCGCGGGCACTTGCATTTGAGGCACTGCGACACCGCAGGAGACAGCGGTGGCACATGGCAGCCTGAAATCATCCGTGATCTCCTGACGGCCGACCGCCTGCGCTCATACCTCGCCAGTTGTCATCAGGATCTCGACCGCGCGCTCGAACTCTATGAATGGAACCTGGCAGCCTCCGCCGCCATCATGCAGACCGCTGCCATGGTCGAGGTGGTCATCCGCAACGCCATGGATGCCCAACTCGTCGCTTGGGCGGATCGCCGCGGCACGCAGTCATGGCTGGATGTCTGCCCACTCGACTCGCGTGGCCGAGCCGATATCGACAAATCCCGCGACCGCGCAACGAGTTACGGACGGGTCGCACTCACCCATGGGAAAGTCGTGGCCGAACTCAGTTTCGGCTTCTGGCGATACCTCACTGCCCAGCGCTACCATGCAAGCCTCTGGGTCCCAGTACTGCACCACGCGTTTCCCGGAGGCAACGACGACCTCCGTGACCGGCGCCGCGAAGTCGAACGCCATCTGGCCGACCTCATGCTTGTGCGTAACAGGGCCGCTCATCACGAGCCGATCCACCGACGAAACCTCGCCCATGACCTCGACATCGCAGTCGAAATCACGCGGTGGGTTCATCCCGAAGCCGGATGTTGGATCGCCGAAAAGTCGACCATCTCCTCAACCCTCTCATACAAGCCATGATCAGCCCTTCGTATTGCGGTCGCCAGGAAAGTGAAGACCGGCCCCGGGCTGGACCAGTGGCTGCACGCGGTCGGGGCAGCCAGGCGATCTTTTGCCCAGCGAGTCATGGCACGCTCACGTTGTCGGCCCGGGCGGCTGAGCACGACCGGCTTACGGGACCCGCAGGGCGATCGTGTAGCTGATCGCCTTGCTCGAGGCTCCGGAACCCGTGGCGACGTAGGTACCGGTGGCCGCGACGGGCACGGGTCCATTCGTGTCGGCGAGGGTCGCGGTGAGGTGACCGCCCCCGCTCCCCGTCGTGGTGCGGCGCCGGGTGAGCGTGCCCGAGATGGTGTGGCTGGTGTTCGTCGAGGACTTGTCGGCCCAGTAGACAACGACCCAGTCTCCGGATCGCGTCGGCGTAACCGACGGCGCGACGTACTGCGACGTGGTGGCGCTCTGGGTGTTCACCGCGCTCACGTCGATCGCGGTGCCCGGAGGACCTCGGTAGGCGGCCACGGTGACATCACCCTTGGTGAGGGAGGAGTTCGTGACCGTGACGGTCGACCCCGCATCCCCTCCAGCGGCGGTGCGCATCCACACCCGGCTCAGTGCACCGTCCAGGTCCGCGCCGCGCACCTGGGTCCAGCCCGCCGGCACCGTCGTGCTGGTCGGCGTCGTGTTCGCGGTGAAGTAGAGCAGCAGGGTGTCACCGGCCTGTACCGTGTCGGGCACCTGGACGCTGTGGTTGGTCGCATTGGCGTTGCTGCTCGCCGAGGCGACGAAGGAGATGTCGGTGGTAGCGGGCGGTGGGGGCGGAGGTGGTGGTGGCGGGGGAGTGCCGCCGCCGTAGAACGGGTCCGTCGCCATCGCCTTGAACCCGGCCGCAGACGTCGCGCGACTGTCGGGATACCACGTGCAGTTGTCCGGACCCCGGGCGTCGAAAGCGGAGATCCCCACGAACTGCGCGTAGTCCGAGCGTTTGAAGAGCGCCTGCGCCGCCTGGTACCACTGGGACTTGCGAGCGGGGTTCGCCGGGTCCTCGGTGCTGGCCCACTCGGTCAGCCACAACTCCTTGTCCGGGTGCAGGGCCCCGAAGTCGCGGAAGGGACGGATGATCTGCTCCAGCGACCACCACGGTGTATTGATGCCGGTGCGGCAGGTGAACCAGTTGTAGGCGTCGATGCCCATCGCGTCCACGTACGCATCGCCCGGATACCAGTTCGGACCGTAGTTCCGCGCATTCGAGCCGACCATGAAGGCGTAGTCGGTGGCGATCCACATGAACGTGACGTTGGTCGCCCCGCGAGCCACCACGATGTCGTGGAACTTCCGCCAGGCCGCGACGAACTGGGGCGCCTCTCCCATCGCGGAACTGGCCTTCGACTCAGGCTCGTGGTTGAACGTGAAGTAGATCGGTACGCCGTAATCGCGGAGCCGGTCGGCCCAACGCACCATGTCGTTGTAGAGCGTGCTCCCGGGCTGAGCGTCGATCAGGCTCTGCCAGGGGACCGTCTGGCCGTTCGTGCGGCGGGACTTCACCGACAGGATCATGGAACGTCCGCTGCCCTGCAGCCAGGTATGGAACGAGTCCGGGAACGGGCTGTCCCAGACCAGGAACTCCCGCACCACGTCGTAGGTGCGGCCCGCGTTCGCTTCGGCGCGCAGCAGGGCGGACTGGTAGCTCTCGCCCGCACGAGGCTGACTCACGGCGCCGAACCTCATCCCATTCGGAGAACCCGACGCGAGTTGCGGTGCCGTGGCGAGCATGAGCGCGCATGCCAGCGCCGCGGTCAGCCGCAAGAGCCTAGTGGTCGTCACCAGCGTCCTCCCGTCCGCTCGTCACTCACCGGCAGTCGAGCACCGTGATGCACGCGCTGTCATCACCACGTTTGGGGGACGCGTGGACACAGGCGCCGCATGGCGGCATACGACTCACAGCACGGCTATCCCCATAACGAGTCTTGCGGCTTGAGCGCCAGAGTCCCGCCGTACAAGGCGATGAACGTGGCATCGGGGAGTTGCAAGATGTCCAGTTCGATGGCGTCCCATGCCCCCTGTGCCGCGCGAACATAGGAGAGTTTCAGTTGTGGATACATCGCGACCGTGAGGTCCTCGTTGACCACGAACCCGTGCAGGGTGAGTCGGATCACTCTGTCGGTGAGAGCGTGAACGGTGAGGGCGATCGCATCGAGAAGATCCTCAGGAACCATCTCCAACACTGTGATGGCAGCCGTATTGGCTGGGTAGCGGGCGTTCAGCTCCGCCAAGAACCTGTCTTCTGGCAAGTCGAGACCGGTGGCGACCAGGATGTGGAACACCGCTTCTAGGAAGCTGACTGGTCTCGGTGAGCCTCCGCGCCAGTGGAGGCCATACTGCTGCATCAGAATCTGTTGCACCTGTGTTTCGCCGGCGCTGACGGTGTCAATGTCGGCCTGAACCGGAGCGGTGTCTGCCCCGGGGGTAGCGATGTCCATACGCTCCTCGCTTCGTGCGAAGTCCTTCTGCTCCGGCCGTGCATGGAGGTTTTTCCCGTCCCCGAAGTGATAGCGAGCCGTCAGTCGAGCAGCCAGGTTATGTGCGTCCAGGGGGTTTGAACGCGCGAGCGGGTCGAAGGTCCAGGTGAAGACGCCGAGACCTCTACCGCTCTTCTCCATGAAGTAGAAGTCGTATTTGATCTCGTCTGAGATATGGCGCACCGCATCACAGATGGACGCGGTCACGGCGAGTCTGGCCCGCAGATCGTAGCGAGTGACGAGATCCTTCAGAACCTCCTCCACCACGATCATCTGCGAGTTGCACTCGCTGGTACCCACCACGAGGTTCTCGGGGTGCTGCGGACCGGTTCCTATTGGGCCGCCCATGCTGTGCGCGATGAGGTGCAACCACTCCCAGCCACGGCCACCGGCCTTGTCATATCCAGCATTGCCCGCGACCTCACCAGCACTGGTCCCCATCACCTGCGCCTGGTCGCGGGAACGCTTGACGCCTTCCCAGGAATTGATCGTCTGAGCGGTGATGTCGGGGGACTGGACGATCTTGACGCAGGCTGACGCGGACTGGTTTCCAACGACTCCATCGGCATGGACCACGGTCGGTTCCACCGGACGGACCAGGCGCAGGTGCCCCGGGTCCTGGGCAGGATTCACCGGCATCGCTTGAGCATTGCTCACGTCAATGTCGGCGTAGAGGGCGCCGATCGAATCTTCGGCCACGATCTCCAACACTTTGTCGCCCATGATGGTCACCGCTTGTGGATAGAGTCCTGAGTCGGTGAGTTGGTCGCTCCTCCCGGTGATCTCTGCGACCTTCCCGTTGCGCTCAGCGATATTCGCAGCCAAGGCCGCTGGGTCTCGAACCGTGAGGGCCGGGATGAAGGCGACAGCGCCGGCGCTATTCGTGAACCGGCCGAACGGGTTGTAGGTGTCGTGGGTGGCCCTCGCCGACGTGGATCCCTTGCTCTCGGCGACGAACGATTCCAAGGTGTATGCCTGGGACTTTCCCTTGGTACTGGCGCGTGAGGAGCGGGTGCCGCCAAGATCCTGAACGTAGTAGGAGCCAGGGTCCGGCGCATCGTCTCCGGCGAGTTCTTGGTAATCCCTGGCCCAGAGGGTCGGTGGCGGCTCATTGTCTTTGATGCGGCCGTCGCCGACGTCGTCCCAGAAGTAGCCCGAGAATTTAGCGGTCGACGGCTTCAGCAGCAACCAGCGGGCCTGCAGGACGGGACCTGTGGCAGCGGCTCCCGAGGCCGACTCTGGCTGGGTGACCGCCCGGCCGGTCGGTGGCGCCACGTTGAGTAGGCCGGCCTCCTTGGCTACCTGGTGCCCCTGGACGTCCGCTTCCTTCTCGAGATCTGCGTCGGAGTTGATCGCCGCACCACCCACTGCTCCGGTGCTGGACACGCGCCCGGTCCGCTGCTGGATCACGTGCCAGGCCTCATGGGCTAGTTCGCTCTCCGCGCCAGGGCCCAGGTGGATCTCATCACCCTGGGTAAAGGCGGCGGCACCAATGCGTCCCGGCAGTGGAGAGGAGTAGTGCACCCCCACATCTGAGACATCGATACCAGTGGCATTGGCGAGGGACCCCTGGAGTGGCGCCGGTAACGGTGTGCCGCTGGAAGGCGCTGCGGTTCTCCGCAGGTGCGCGATCGAGTGCGCGCCGTCCAACGGACTCGGCGCGCGGTGCGCCTCGGTTTCGGCAGCGGGTCGCACGCGGTCCAAGGCCCGCGGTGCCGACTCAGGTGAGGCGTCCTCACCCTGATTTGAAGCCAGGGCGCGGGTGGGCAGTGGCACGGGACCAGGCGGCGCGCCAGCAGCCGAGAAGGGTGTAGAAGCCGTGGGCGACCGCTGCGCGTCCGCGCGTTCGGGTAGTCGCTCTCGACCCATCGTCTGGCCCCTCCCGGTGTGAACTACACAGTAACCAGAGTATGAGGCGCCGAGGCCGGACGTCAGCACCTTGGTCAGATGAAGTTCCCCTCGAAGCGGTGCCAGGTCAGTCACTGAGCACGGTCACGTCGAGTGTGTCGCAGATCTGGTCGACCAGCGTTCGGCCGGTGTCGGACATGAGCCCGATCGCACCGGCGCCGGTACGGTTGAGGCTGCCTCTGGTCAGGCCGGCGTTGTCACCGAACAGGACCAGTACCTCTTGAGTTCGCCGTGCCCGTCGCGTAGTTCGGCTTGGCGTGAGTGCCAGATGATCCCCGCGGCACCCGTCGCGTGGAGCTCTCGCGCGATGCGCCGGGTGCACGGGTAGTGCTCGGCTGGGCTGGACGCGACCTCTGTTCGGTTGACGCCCAGAGATTCCAACGCGTTGTCGCGAAGGTCGACCAGCGAGAGCGGCGAGGAGGAGACATCGAGCGTGACGGCGACGATGAGCCGTTCTCGCAGTGTGTGCTCGTACACGACGCTCGCTGTGTCGTCGATGTCGTGGAAGACGGTCTCCAGTAAGGCGGCAGTAGGGCTCCGTGCCAGGTAGAGGCTCGGGACACGACCAGCGGTCGAGAGTGCGTCGAACGGCGAGAAGCGAGCGTCACCGAAGCCGGGGTTGGGCTCGCCGTAGCCCCAGATCGAGTCGTAGACGCGGTACCAGGCGGACTTGAACGAGACCTCGTGACGGGGAGCGGATGCGAAGAGGTCGGGATCCGCCACCGGGCAACGAATCGGATCGGGGCAGTCGACATCCTGATCAGGGAGGTTCTCCGGCACGGCTCAGTCAGCCGGCCGAGCGAAGGGCCAGGTCGTGTGGCCGGGCAGCAACCCGATGTGCCGCCCGCAGTGCGGGATGTTGGGTCTGAGGCGGCGGAATCGGGTGAGCCTGGACCCATGACCACGTCGACGGGGATCTCGCCGGAGAGGAACGGCGTCGATGAGGCCAACCACACCCAAATCGCCCATCCGTCCAGGTCGGCACTGCTGAGCGGCTCGACAAGACGCGACACCCTCGGGTGGACGTCACCGTGCTCGTTGAACTGCAAGGCCGGTAGCACCGTCTGGCCGTGGTGGCTCACCGTGAACAGGTGGTTGTTCCTACGCATCCGACTGACCCAGGTACGTGTGGCGTTCGTGGACTTGTCGTCCCTGAGCTCGCTCAGCGTTGCATAGTTGAACGCCCGTGTCTCCAGCAACTTGGCTCTCAACGCAGCCTTTCGGCGGGCCTGTCGTAGGGAGGCGGGCTCGACGAGGTCCACATCACTGCTCAGCAGGAGATTGGTGAGGTTCTCCCGGGCCCCTTGGGAGACCGTTGCGCGGATGTCGTCACGAGTACGCAGAAGAACCGCTGCCTCTTCGAGCTCTCGATTGCTCGGCGTGGCGCCGATCAGGTCGTAGGCGATGCTCGGGACGTCGGCCCGGCTGGCGGCGAACGGACCAGCCAGCAGACTGATTGTCGGCCGTTCGACGTACAGTTGGAGTCATGGCACCGGACACCGCAACCGTGATCCGAGACGCTCTCGCGCTCGATGCGGATCAGCGCGCGATCATCGCCAATGCCCTGCTCGAAAGTCTCGATGACGCGGACGAGGCGGGAAAAGTCGATGGCGTTTGGCGTATCGAGGCCGCCCGGCGACTAGCCCAGGTACGCGCCGGTGGGGTCGAGTTGGTGGAAGCTGATGAGCACTACGCCCGTTTGCGTGCCTCGCTCACGGCATGACGCTGATCCAACGGGAGCATCCTGCGAACCCGGCTACTGGATCTACCGATTGGGCGAGTGAGCACGCACCGCTACAAGTACCCAGGGTCACCGGCCGACTCATGGCCGCTGGGACAGATAAGCAGCCTGACGGATGTTCAGTCGTTTCAGATAGAGCAGATGGCTTCTGGAGGTGAGACATGACCGAATTGCTCGCCCGGGATGCTAGTGGCGCGGATTTGAAGTTGTGGAACGGTTGGCCTTCTTGAGGATCTGGT
>CAYNFY010000072.1:0-21379 GCA_964396585.1 uncultured Nocardioides sp. | reverse complement strand
ATCACCACGGCGCTGGCCGACGCGGACCGTCTGGGGGTCCGTGGCAAGGACATCACCCCCTACCTGCTGGGCCGGATCGTGGAGATCACCGAAGGTGCCTCTTTGCGTGCCAATATCGCGCTGGTACGCAACAATGCGGTGCTGGGCGCGGCGATCGCCGTGGCCGATGCCACCCGGAGGTCCAGATGACCGCTTTCTCCTACCGCTTGACGGGGCACGCTTCCGCAGAGCCCGAGGTGCTATTCGACCTGATCGCGGATGCCCCCGGTTGGCCGCGTTGGACCAAGCTCGTACCCACCGCCCGATGGGAGGACCCGGAGCGAACCGGAGTCGGCGGGGTCAGACTGATGGGGTCAGGACCCCTCGGGATGCGTGAGGAGATCCTGGTCGAGGAGCGTCCCGCACGCCACGAGTACGGTATGCCCGCCACCTTCCCGGCGCGGAATTATCGCTCCACCGTCACCTTCACCCCCGCCCCCTCCGGCGGCACGGACGTGGTGTGGGCGGGCCGTTTCGAGGCGGCGCCCGGCATCGGTCACGCCTATTGTGCGCTGTTGCGCAAGGTGATCATCTCCCGCCTGCTCAAGGACCTGATCCGGGCCGGCGACCGGTCGGCCTAGGGCGCAGCGACCGGCTCACCGCCACAACCGGCGCCGGCTGGCCGCCAGGTGGCCGGCGACCACCTGTCCCGCACGTGTCCATCGATCGACGCCCGGGCCTGTCGCAGTCTCGGGAGCCGGTGCCGAGTCGGCCACCGGCCGAGGTCGGCGCCTCATTCGATGACCTTGAAGGCCACGCCGCAGCTACTACTGGCCCCGAGCATGAAGTTTCCCGCGCTGAGCGTGGACCGCCAGCCGAACCACTTGCCGACGAACGCCTGGTTCCCGGGAACCACATTGGGCATGTCGAAGGTGCCATTTCCCGAGACCGACCTAGCCACCCTCTTCCACAGCTTCGAAGAGGAGGTACAGGCGACCTTGTTCCTTCGGGAGAAGGGACCGTACGCCTGCGAGGTCACGGTGTGAGCCTCGCTCCGGTCGAAACCGGACACCTTCACGTCGACGTCGAACTCGTGGCCCCGTCTGACCTTGGCATCGGCACCGGCATTGCGTGTCTGCCCGATCGCGGCCCGCCGCTGGACCCGCACCACCGGTCCGCAGGTACGCACGGCAGCGGTGAACCGGTTGCCTCCCAGACTGCTGCGCCAGGCGTAGTAGCCGGTCTGGGTCGGTCGGTAGCCGGGCAACGGGTAGGTACCCGGCCCGCTGACCACGGAACCCACCGTGTACGGCGAGGTGGCAGCGGTGCAGGACACGGTCGTGGTCCCCGAGGGGCCGATCACCTGATTGTTGACGGTGCGCGAGCCGGTGCCTCCGGTGACCGTGTAGGAGCCGCCCATGCTGGCGCCCACCAGAATGCTGCTCCCGTTGTTGCGCACGCCGACCCCTTGCGTGGTGCTCCCGATCACCGTGGTCGAGGCGGTCAGGGTGGCGGTCCGCCCCGCTACCAGCATCGGACTGCCCCGACCGATCGAACGCATTCGATGCAGACGCCACTCCGGGAGCCCGCTCACCACGGCGGTGGCCCGCTGCGCCCCGGCCAGTGTGTCAAGCACGACTCGTGCGGTGCCGTCGGGACCGGTATGCACGGTCTGGACCGAGCGCCCGTAACGGACCTGTACGGACACGCCACCGGGTGCCCGAGCACCGGTGCCCGCGACCATGATGCGCAGCCGGGATCCGGTGCCGGCCGGCACACTGTCTGTCGCGGTGGAGATCGTGGCCGTGTACGAGCCGGCATCGGTCTTCGCGATCCGAACCAACTGTCGGGCCAGCCGACGGACCGTGGACCGTCGTCTACGGGGGAGCTCCCGGATCCGTCTGCTGCCTGCCCGGCCCTTCAACCCGAGCCTGGCCGGGTGCAGCAGGTCCTGCAGGGCCGCGTCCACCGCCGCGGCCTGAGCGGGACCACCTCGGTTGCCGTAGCGGGAGAGGATGTACGCCGCTCGCATTCGGGCCGCGCTCCCTCCTCGGGTCTTAGCGGGTGCGTAGTCTCGACCGACCGGCCTGGTCACCCGGCTCCGGTACACCCGCAGGGCTCCGATCTGATGGGCCCCGATCCAGTGGGTCCTCCCCCTGACCTCGAACCCGCTGTCGCGGGCGACCCCCGCCGATGCCGATGTCGCGACACCGACCAGGCTCGAGACGACGAGTGCGGACGTGGCCGCGAGAGCGGCTTGGTGCCGCACATTTCCCTTCATGGTTACTTCCTCTCGGTTCAGCCGACCAGTTGTGGTGGCGGGTCGTTCCCGACCAGATGCGGGCGCTTCCCTGGCGTGTGTGAGGGACCTGAGGTCCCGTCCGAGGGCCGGGGCTTGCTCTGCGGCCGCGGCTTCGGCTTCGGCTTCGGCTTCGGCTTCGGGGTGGACTTGGGTGGGGACTCCGGCTTGGGGTCCGGGGTGCTCATCGCGCTCGGGATCCTGTCCGGCAGGCGGGTCGGGGTGGGTGTCGGGGTCCGGGTGGGCCGGGACTCCGCCCCGGGTTCGGGCCGATGAGCGGCCCCGGTGCGCTCCCGTACCGGTCGCGGTGCGACCGACCCTGAGCTGGGCGGCGGCACCGGATGCCCCAGTCGAGGTGGCAGCGGGGGCTGGGGCAGGAGGGACGGACCGGAATCGACCGATCGGGTCGCCTCGGCCAGCTGTGGCGTCGGTGGTGTCTGCGGGCTCGGAGGCGGTTGATGACCCGGCCACGTCTGCCAGAGCAGGGCGGCCACCAGGACCAGCACGGTCAGAGCGAGCGAGGGAGCCACTGCGATGCCTACTCGCACGCCGCGACCCAGCACCCGGGTGGCTCCCCCCGGTGCCACCACCAGATGGGTACGACCGAGCCGGTCTGTGGCCACGACCCGGATCGGATGGCCGGCCACCTGGGCGGCCACGGCGACCGCGAAGATCGCGGTCTGGTGCTGGTCGGTGTCGAGCGGGGGTGGGGCGCTCACGGGGGCACCGTCGACCTCGACCCGGTCCTCGAGCACCAGGACCCGCATCCGGCGGCCGGCGAACAGGTACCACGGCACCACGACCACCCCTCATCTGACTCTCCGGATCCCGAACACTTAACCCGGGTGTCTCCTCGGGTACCTGCCCAAATCAGGTGAACCGGGCCGGTAGTCCTGAGTCTGCCGAGGATCGCGACGGCGTGTCGCGCGTCCTCCACAGGGTCGATGAGATCTCGAAGCGACGAGTGCTCAGGGAAGGATCAAGGTCACGCTCGTCCCGCCGCCTGGGATGCTCTCGATCGTCGCGGTGCCGCCGTGTGCCTCGGCGATCTGGCGCACGATGGCCAGGCCCAGCCCGCTCCCCCCGCTACTACGGCTGCGCGAGGGATCCACCCGATGGAAGCGCTCGAAGACCTGGGGGAGCTCGTCGGCAGGAATCCCCTCACCGGTGTCGGACACCGCGACCCGCCCCGGCACTCCGGATACCGTGATCCGCCCACCGGGCGGTGTGTGGCGCAGGGCGTTGGCGACCAGATTGCTCAGCGCCTGGCGCAGCCGCAGCGGGTCGGCGTGCACCTGCCCGCCGACCGGGGTCTGCACGATGAGGTCGACGCCGGCGGTCTCCGCCGCGCCTCGGAAGGACGCACCGATCTGGTCCAGGAAGGACTCGAGATCAAGTTGCTCGGCACGGATCCGGAGCTCTCCGGCGTCCCCGAGGGAGAGCTGGTGCAGGTCCTCGATCAGGTGCTGCAGATGCAGCATCTCCTCGTGCAGGCTGGCAAGGAGCTCCTCGCCGGCATCGACCAGTCCGTCCTGAGCGCCCTCCAACCAGGCCCGGGCGTTCGAGACGGGGGTGCGCAGCTCGTGCGAGACATCGCTGACGAGTCGACGTCGGGCGACCTCGAGTTGTTCGCGCCTGTCGGCCATCGTGTTGAAAGCACGGGCCACCTCTCCGACCTCGTCCTGGCGGCCGTAGGCGACGCGCGCGGTCAGATCCCCCTCACCCGCCCGGAGCGCGATCGCCGCCATCTCGCGCAGGGGGCCGACGATCCGGCGGGCCAGCAGCACACAGAGCGCCAGAGTCACCGCCAGCACCGCTCCGGCCAGAAGGACGATCCGTAGCCAGCCGCCCCGGGACAGGTCCCACAGCACATCGGCCCGGGCCCGGGAGTCGCCGACGAAGAGCAGGGCCCTCGGCGCGACGTGGTTGCTCAGCATCGCCCGTCGGCTCTCGTCCACGCATCGCCGCACCGCCCCGTGGCGCTCGGGGTAGTCCACCGTGACGATGAACTCCGTGCGAAGCTCCGTCGTCGGTCTCAGCCCCGCAGCGTCCAGGCAGCCGTCGATCCGAGCTCGGAGCCGGCTCAGTGCTGCCGTCGCCGAAGCCCCTCGGAAGGGTCCGACCACTCGGCTGTCGACCGCAGGTGCCGTGACTTCGTACCACCTGCACGAGGGCGCGGCGGAGTCACACGGTATCGCCCGCAGCTGCTCCTTCACGGGATCCTGCCGCAGCGTCGACTCCGGTAACAGGGTCGTGTCGACGCTCAGTGGGTCCAGGACCGCTCGCGCCTGCGACGGCACGTGCGGACGACGAGAACCCGTCGAGTCCACCAGCGTCCGACCCGTAGGATCGGTGACACTGACCCGGTCACCCGATGCCGCCGCCAGGCGATCGACCAGGGGTCTGGCATCGACCCAGGAGCGATGTGTCGCCGCGTAGCCGATCAGCGCGTCGTAGGTCCGAGCGTCCTCGTGCAGTGACTGTTGCTGGGCCTGCTGCACCGCGACGCTGGTCGAATGCACGGTGGCGAAGGTCGCCGCGGCGATCGCCACCAGGGCGATCAGTGCCCCGGCGCCGAATAGCCGAAAGAAGAGACTCCCGCGCTGCCGGGGCTCGGAGCCGGAGACCGCCACTTCAGGGCATCTCGGTCAGGGAGTAGCCGACGCCGTAGACCGTGCGGATCAGGTCCGGATCGAGCTTCTTGCGGAGGTTGGTGACATGGACGTCGACCGTGCGCGGTGTGACGTAACCACCCGGTCCGTGCAGGATCCGCAGCAACTGGTCGCGCTCGAACACCCGGCCGGGCTCCGCCGCCATCGTCTCCAGTAGCGCGAACTCGCCCCGGGTGCAGCTGATCTGCCGATCCCGAAACACCACCTCCCGGGTCGCCGGCGCTACCAGCAGTGCGCCGACTCGGACGGCACGCCCGCCAGCGTCGTCGGCTGATCGCCCGCTGCGCCGCAGCAGCGCCCGAGCCCGGGCCATCAATTCGCGAGGGCTGTAAGGCTTGGTGAGGTAGTCGTCGGCTCCCAGGTCCAGACCATGCAGAAGGTCCTCCTCGGTCGAGCGCGCGGTCAGGACCAGGATCGGCACCCCGTTGGTCTCCACATCCGCGCGGAGGATCCGGCAGACATCCAGGCCGTCGAGCACCGGCATCATCACGTCGAGGACCAACAGGTCCGGTGCTCTGCGCCGCACCTCGTCCACGGCTGCTCGCCCATTCCCTACCAGGATCACCTCATGCCCCTCCGCCACGGCGTACCGGCGGAGGATCTCGGCCTGTTTGGGGTCGTCCTCGGCGACCACGATCCGTGCCATCTGCCCGACTCTAGTTGTGCCGCGTCATCAGGCGCTGGCCAGCGCTTCGGTGGGCGAGAGACGCGAGGCTCGGACCGCGGGGTAGAGGCCCGCGATCGCTCCGATCACCAAGGCGCCGCCGACTCCCCCGAGTGCGGCCGGGAGTGGCACCACGACCGGCCAGTTCCGGACCAGGGCGTAGCCGATGCAGCCGAGGATGCCCAGGACCGTCCCGAAGACGCCGCCGAGGAGTGAGAGCAGCCCGGCCTCGGTGAGGAACTGACGGCGGATGTCGCGCCGGCTCGCGCCCAGCGCGCGCCGTAGGCCGATCTCGCGGCGCCGTTCGAGCACCGAGACGATCATCGTGTTGGCCACCCCGATACCGCCGACCAACAGCGCCACCCCGGCGAGCCCGAGAAACAGGCCGGAGAAGGTCGCCTGGGTGGCACGCTTCGCCGCGAGGGCGGTCGAGGGGCGGCTGACCGAGATCAGTCCGGGCAACTGCGGATCGAGGGTCGCGGGCAGCACCTCACGCACCGGATCGATCTGCGACTCCACCGCGCGTAGATAGACGACGCTCGGGTGGCCGCTGAAGCCCAGTTCCTTACGAGCCACATCCCAACCGACGAAGACGGTCTGGGCCAGCTCGGGGGTCAGCGGCATCGGCGCCAAGATGCCGACCACGGTGAACCACGACGTGCCGATCAGGATCCGCGGCGGATGCACCGGATCGAGGTCGGTGATCCGCAGCCAGTCGGCGGCGTCGTGACCGAGCACGACGGTCGGCAGGGTCCGGTCGACCTCGCCCAGGAATCGACCGGTCGCCACCCGCGCATGCACCGCACCGAGCAGGTCGGGGGTGGCGGCGAGCGAGGTGATGCCGGCGGTGTCATTGGGATCGGACAGGTCCGTGCGCATGACCGGCTTGTTCAGGTTGGCCACCGCGGTGGCGTGGGTGACCGGTCCGATCCGCTGCACCATCGCCGCGGCGTACGGTGACAACGCCGACGCGGAGCCGGAATCGGCGTCACTGACCTGCGCGACCAGTACGTCGGCACCCAGCGCAGTGAGCCGACGATCAAGGTCCGCCTGGCCGCTGGCGGGGATCCCGGTGACCAGCACGAGGGTGGCTATCCCGAGCGAGATCCCGAGCGCGCTCATCACCGCCCGGCCGGGCCTGGCGCGTACCCCGAGCCACCCGAGTCCCAGGGCGTCGACGAACCGGCCGAATTCGAGCCTGCTCATCGGATCGACTCACTCATCAGTCCGTCGCGGATCTCGATCTGACGGCTGAAGGTCGCGGCAACGGCGGGATCGTGGGTGATCAGCGCGACCGTCGTCCCGTCAGCGTGCAGATCGCCGAGCAGTCCGAGGATCGCACTGCCCGTCGCCTGGTCCAGAGCTCCGGTCGGTTCGTCGGCGAGCACGAGCGCGGGCCGATTCACCAACGCCCGGGCGATACCGACACGTTGGCGTTCCCCTCCGGACAGCTGCGGGGGCCGATGCTGCGAGCGGTGCCCGAGTCCGACTCGTTCGAGCGCCTCACCGGCGAGGGCCCGGCGCCTGCCGCGCGCCACGTCCGCGTAGAGCAGCCCGGTGGCGACGTTCTCCAGCGCCGTCAGCCGCTCGACCAGATGCGACTGCTGGAAGACGAACCCGAGCCATTGGGCGCGCAGCCTGGACAGTGCGGTGTCGGATCTGGCCGAGGTGTCCACACCGGCGATCTCGACGGAGCCCGAGGTAGGACGGTCCAGGGTCCCCATCATGTGTAGCAGGGTCGACTTGCCCGATCCCGAGGGTCCGACGATGGCGAGGTCCTCACCCGGCTCGATCTTCAGGCTGGCCTCGCGCAGGGCGATCACCCCGCCCGCGTACTCCTTGGTCACCCGAGTGAGTCGCAACACCGTCATCGCGCGACCACGACCAGCGCACCGGCCTCGATCCCGGAGACCTCGACCTTCCCGTTCGCGATCAGACCGAGCTTCACGGGTACCAGCTCGCGATCGGGTCGCTCTACCGCGTAGCCGCCTCCAGAGAGCGCGAGCAGGGCATTGACGGGCACCCGCAGGACATTTCGACGGGAGGCGGTGACCAGATCGGCGGTGACCGTACCGGGTTCGACGGACCGCAGCGCCTTCGCCCGCAGCGGGGTGACCACCACCGGGAGGGATGGTTCCCCGTTGGCGTCCTCGGTCTCGGCACCGATGTGGGCGATCCGGGTCACGATTCGACGGCCGTCCCCCAGCTGGACCCGGACCCGGCGTCCGGGCGCCAGCGCCTGAGCCAGGGACGGAGGTGCCTGGAGGGTGAGTGTGCGGCGGGTGCCGGTCACCTTCACCACCTGCTGTTCCGCCTGGTCCCCCACCTGGGTGAGCACCTCGAGTATCCGAACCGGGCCCGGGGCCATCACCACCGTTCCGAGCGTGAGCGTCCCGGTCGGGGCCTCACCGAGCGAGGCCTGCCAGGCCCTGATCGCGGGGACCAGGTGGTCGTAGTCCACACCTGTGGTGGTCCCGTGCCAGAAGCCGAGGGCGACCAGATTCTCGGCGAGCAGATCGACGTCGTGGCCCGTTTGCGGAGGTGCCGGTGGAGTCTTGTCGTGCTTCTTCGCGGTGTCTTCCTGGGTACCCTCGCCATTTTCTGCACTGTCTTCTTCGTTCTCGCCGAGGGTGCGGTAGAGCGGCATGTCGCCGAAGAGGAGCGTGACCGGAGCATCATCCGCCCGAAACAACTGGCCACCGCGAGCCACGGTGCTGCCAACGGAGGGCAGCCAGGTGATCAGGCCGGCGCCCATGCCGGTCACGGTCTGCGCTCCGGCGTAGCCGAGTCGACCGGTGAGCCGTTGCCGCTGTTTCAGGTCACCGCGACGGACGGGCACGGTCGACACGGTGTCGGCGTGTTCTTCGGCCGTCGCGGGGGGTCGCCGCAGCGCGTATCCGCCCGCTGTGGCAGCGGCTGCGAGCAGCACGGCGGCCAGGCCTCCGACGATCACGTGGCGGGTGCGCATCAGTTGTCGCCGAATGCCTCGACCAGGCACTTGTCCTCGATCTCGCCGTTGTTGTCGGGTACCGGGTGGCCCTCCTCGTAGGTCCAGTCGATGTTGTGGTCGTTCAGCAGGCGGACGTACTCACCGTGATCCCGCAGACAGGCGACGTAGGCGAGCGACTGCTCGTGGAAGCGGGGATTGGTCGCGGCCTCCAGTTCCGGCGCTCCCTCGGGCTCGACGTGCAGGCAGGCCGCCTTCGCCTTCTGCGGCACCGGCTGGTGCACCAGCACTCCCGGGCCACCGCCTTCGGTGGCGCCGGGCGCCGGCACGGCTTCGTCGCTCCCCGGCTTGCGGGCCCCATTCTGAAGAAGGCAGGTGTTGTAGGCGTTCCAGAGGCTGGCGACCCGCTCTGGGGAGTCATCGACGCGTAACACCGGCCGCCGGTCGCCGTTCGGCGTTCCTGTCCCGGTGGCCGGTGAGGATGTCGTTTCCTCGGACGCGGCAGAGGAGGTCACGGAGGCCGGTACCCGGGCAACCCGAGGGGTTTTGGATGTGCCCCCACAACCGGTCAACGAGACGAGGACGAGTCCGAGCAATGCACCCAGCAGGGGCGTTCGAGCCGATGTCATGGCGGCACGCTAGATCGCGATTGTCAGGACAATGTCAGGACAGTGTCCTGCAGGCGTTATGCCGGCTGCTTGAAGCCGGATCCGGGTTCAAGGTCCGCCCGGTGTCAGCCGATCTGCTCGAACAGAGACACGATGATCCCCTCGGGGCCACGCACGTAGGCCATCCGCACGCTGTTCTCGTACTCGCCGATCCCGCCGATGAGCCCATACCCGTCCGCCGTCACAGCATCGAGGGCCGCCTGAAGGTCGCCGACCTCGAAGGAGACGTTGCGCAGACCGGTCTCGTTGGCCATCGCCGTGGGCGATCCGGGTACGTGATCGGGCGTGACGAAACTGGAGAGCTCCAGTCGAGTCCCCCCGTCGGGTGGCCGCAGCATCGCGATCTCACAGTGTGCGCCCGGAATGCCGCAGACGGTCTCCACGAACTCACCCTCCACGGATCCGGTGCCCTCCACGTCGAGCCCCAGCCCGACGAAGAACGCGATAGCCGAATCAAGGTGCGCGACGGTGATGCCGATGTGATCGAAACGTCGGATGTGTGTCATGTGGTCCATCCTGCGACGAGCGACCGCTCAGCGCGAGGGCGGCGATCTGTTCCGTGTGTCCGGGGATCTCGGCTTCGGCGAGGCCGGTGATGATGTCGTGCAGGGTGAGAACCTGGTCAAGGACCAAGGCGTCGTTCGACAGCAGCCTGGCGGGAATCTTGGCGGCGAGCTCGGTTTCACTGAGCGCAGGACCGTCGAGCGCGCACAGGACGTTGGCCTGCTCGTAGATCCGGTTCCGCAGGCCGGCACCGCCTCCAGCCAGGTCGATGGTGTTCTGGATCGACCAGGCATCAAGAGCCACCCGGTTGTCGTAGGTCGCGTTCGCCCCTGAGGCGACCGTGTACGCCGCGGCGATCGTGGTGGCGTTGACCATGGCCACATGGGCGAGGATCTGCTCGAGATTCCACTCACCGGGTGCCGGCTCTGGGGCCGTTTCGGCGGTGGAGACGCGCTGTGCGGCATCGAGTAGTTCGTCGTAGGCGCGACGCAGAGACGTGGTGTCCAGCGTTGTCGGTTCCTGCTCTCGTGGTTCGGACTCGATACTCATCGACCTGCCATCTCCCACGGGGCCTGGGGCAGGACGGTCCCGGTCTCGAGCAACGACTTGAGATTGGCCAGCACCGCCGGCCACCCCTGTGAGATCCCGTTGAGCATCTCGTCGTTGGGCAGATTCTCGTGGGTGACGGTGAGCCTGACGATGTCTTGGTGCGGCTCCACGAGGAAGGTGACCGTCGAGGGTTCGCGCTGGGATGCCTCCTCCGGGGAGTCCTCGAAGGTGATCACCAATCGCGTCGGAGGCTCCGCCTCGAGCACTCGTCCGGTGACATCGACTTCCTGACTGCCGTCGGTCCGCCGGTGTTCCCAGCGTGAGCCTGGCTGCCAGTCCGAGACGTTGGCGTGCCCCCAGTACTCGGCGGTCAGATCGGCATCCGTCAGGGCCTTCCACACCTGCTGCGGGGTTGCCTTGATGTAGGTCACGTACACGTAGTTCGGAATCATCGCGTCCTCTTCTGCTCGGGTTCTGATGTCGGCGAGCGCTCGCAGCCGCGGCTGGTCGAACTCCGCGATCCAACGCCGCTCGATGTCGTGGATGGGTGTCGGGTTGAGAAAGTGGTGACGTTCTCGGCCACGCCGCACGACCGTCACGAGGTCGGCCCGGACGAGAACGTCGAGATGTTGAGTCACGGACTGGCGCGTCATGTCCAGCCGGTCGCACAACTGACCCAGGGTCTGCCCGTTCTCTGAGCGAAGCCGGTCCAACAACCGCCGGCGCGTCACATCAGCCAACGCCTTGAAGGTCGGGTCCATGTCCACTCGCCCATTATGCAGGCATTTACCTGCATAATGCAATGGGGACCACAGCGAAGCGGGGTCCCGACCGATCTGCGGCCTCTCGACATGGATCATTCCCGGCACTAGCGTCGCTCCATGGGCCTTCTGACCTTCAGCATCAACCTCACCTTGGACGGGTGCCTTGATCACGAGGAGGGGATCGCCGACGACGAGACGCACACGCACTTCACCCGTCTCCTGGACGAATGCGGGGCGATGCTGTGGGGCCGCATCACCTACGAGCTGATGGAGAGCTGCTGGCCCGCCGTTGCCAGCGGCGAACAGGCCGCACCCCTGTCGATGCGTCAGTGGGCCAGCACGCTGGAGACCAAGCCGAAGTACGTCGTGTCGTCCACGCGCAAGGATCTCCCGTGGAACAACAGTCATCTCATCACCGGAGACCTGGGCGCCGGCGTGCAGCGGCTGAAGGATGCGACTCCGGCGGGTGTGCTCCTCGGCAGCGGCAAGCTCGCGGTCGCGTTGGATCGACTGGATCTGATCGATGAGTACAAATTCCTGATCCACCCCAGGATCACCGGGCACGGTCCGACTCTGTACCACGACGGCCTTCCCGAGACGCGAAGGCTCGAACTGGTCTCTGCAGAGCCACTGAGCAATGGAGTAGTGGCCATGCACTACCGACGCGAGGACTGATCCGATCGCAATCCCGGGACCACGCCCCCTAGCGATCACACGTTAGGCCGGGACTCCACGGGCATCAGCCATGCGTTGAGCAGGATCGCGACTCACAGCGCAACCGCGTCGACAAGCGCCGAGGCGGAGATCGGCCGCTTGAGCAACTGCACGGGAAACACGTCGATGTCGTCCCGGCCGAAAAGCGCTCTGGTCTCCCCCATGAGCCCGGAGGCCCGCATGAGCAGGTTTCCTTCCGCAGGGTCCATCTCGACGAGGATGTCGATGTCCGACCCGAGTGCGCAGTGCCACTGGCAACGGAACCGAACAGCTTGGGGCTGGTCGCGCCGTATCGGTCGAGAAGCACCTGGAACTCGTCACGACGCGCATCGAGGAGGTCACGCAGGGTGGCGCCACCGCAAGCGTCACGAGCCGCGGGGCGATGACACCTCAGGCCGCCTTCAGCGTGGAACGACCCGGAGCCAGCGCGGCACCCGAGCCCGGTATTCCGCGTACACCTCACCGAAGTTGCGGTCCATCGCTGCCTCCTCCGCCGGGATCTGGAATCGGTCGATCAGGACGACGAACACCGCGATCGGAACCGGAGTGAGCCAGCCGCCGCGCAGCACCGCGTGAGCCGTGAGCAGGCCCGCCATGCCGACGTACATCGGATTCCGGGTGAGCGCGTAGGCGCCACTGTTCACCAGAGTCGAGGCCTTGGCTGGGTCGAGCGGATTCACCGTCGTGCGGTGCCGGCGAAACGCCGCCATGGCACTGGCATCCAGCCCGAGCGACACCGCAGCGATCGTCGCAGCCGCGACCTTCCGCGGCGCACCGGACGGCCGGTCGGGGGCGAGCAGACGCTGGGCGATGCCTGCAGCCAATGCGAACACGGGAGGGGGGACGACGGGCATGGATCGAGCCTGCCACACCATTGCCAATTCTGACGTCGAGCTTCGCTCGATGCCCCCGGCGTGGCCCCAGCTTGGTGTCCCTCAAGACATCGATTCCCCGCTCAATCGTTCAGGAGGCACTCGCTGACTGTCTTCGTACGGCGGCGAGGCACAGAGGGGACCGCTCCACAGGCCACGTCGGGCCGCTCTTGCCTCAGGTCGCCGCTATCGACCGCACGGTTTCAACGTTCCAGGAGCACGCCGTCTTGCTCGAAGAAGTCATCCTCCCCAGCACCATGATCGACTCTCAGACGCCCGAGAGGGTCGCGGACCCAACGTCGTCCGGAAGAGTCCCGAAAGTTGACCCTTGCAAACAGGGCAGCCGGTTCCCAGGTGGCCCCCAGCGGTCGTGACCACGGCCGTGACGGTTGAAACAAGCGTTGAGATTTCGTCCACACCGAAAGTGTGCGGGAGACCCCGCCGCCGGGATCAAGGCGTCCCGCGAGTCACCTCAAACGACGGGCGCCGCTGAAATTCTTGCGGACTACTTTGCGGACCGCTGGGCCCCGCGAAGGGGTCAGGCGACGGACTCGAAGTGGAGCTTCAGACCCAACGCACCGGCCACCTTCATGATCGTCGCGAAGCTCGGGTTTCCGTCGGCGGACAGCGCCTTGTAAAGCCCCTCGCGACTCATCCCGGTTCGACGGGCAAGCTCGCTGATGTTGCCGGAACGAGCGATCGCACCCAGCGCCTGGGCAACGAAGGCCGGGTCATCGCCGCCCTCCTCGAACACGGCCTCAAGGAACGCGGCCACGTCACCGAGGTCCTCGAGCATCTCGGCAACGTCCCACGGCGTGAACTTCTCAGCCATCTCTCCACTCCTTCCTTCGCTCCACATGCCACTGGGCGGCGATCCGACGCGCCTCGTCGATGTCCTTGCTTTGCGTCGACTTGTCTCCACCCGCCAGGAGCAGGATGAGGCGATCACCGTCTCGCAGGTAGTAGACCCTCCACCCCGGGCCGAAACTGAACCGCAATTCCGACAACCCGTCACCGACCGGTCGGACGTCTCCGGGGTTGCCACCCGCAAGGCGCAGTACCCGGACGTTGATACGGGCAGCAGTCGCCTTGTCTCGACGCCTGAGTTGCTCGAACCACCGCGCGAACGTCTCGCTCTGGACCACATCCAGCATGTGTCAACCGTAGTTGACATATCGCGAGCTTTCAATGCCTCAGGTCCGTCGATGCTCTGGGGCAGCCGTATGTTCGGATTCACGCCACGCGCATCGATCTCCCGGGTTAGCGTCCACAGCAAGCAATCAAGGAGGAGTATCGATGAGAGGGATCGCCGTCATCGATCGGCAGCCCGGAGCCTCGAGTATCGCCGTGTGGGTGGTCAGCCGTGGACTTGGCGTCGAGGTGTCGAGCGTGAACGCGGTCGTTATCGACACCGAGGCGGACCCCGACGCAACGTCGAAGGTCCACTCGCTCACGCGATGCCGTGCCGTGCTCGTTACCGACGGCACCACGCTCGACGGACTGCCCATTGACGGCGAACCTCTCCACGTGGCCGACCTGAACGCCTTGCTCAGCGAAACCGCCGAACACCAGGCACGAATCACAGACGCGGTCAGGACCTACAAGCGAGACACCCGTTCCACGGCCCTGACAGAGCCCGACTTCGCTCCCCGGCCGCGCCAGGATCAGTTCACCCCATCGGACGACTCCCCCGCTCAACGTGCCTTCGCGCTGGCCAACTTCACCGGCCGGGTGTGGGCCTCGTGGCTCAAGACAGACGAAGAACGACGCAGACGAACCGTTCAGCCCAAAACGAACATCACTCCATGGATCATGCCGCTGGACATGAACGGCCAGACGGCCCCCGATTTCCCACCCCGATTCACCTCCCACGCGATCGAACAACCCTTGGTTGACGCAGTGACGCTCGACTGCACCGCGATTGACTTCGAGACCGCCAACTCCTACCGGGGTTCGCCGTGCTCAGTCGGCCTCGTCCGGGTGCGCAATGGGCGGGCCGTCGAGAAGCGCCACTGGTTGATTCGCCCGCCCGAGGGCGCCGACCGGTTCGACCACTGGAACACATCGATCCACGGAATCACCGCCGAGATGGTGGCCGACGCTCCGCGGTGGCGAGACATCCTTCCGCACATCTTGGACTTCGTCGGAGACGACGTGGTCGTGGCCCACAACGCGGGCTTCGACATCGGCGTGATCCGCTACGCCTGCGCGGTGGACAACATCCCATGGCCCGAGATGCGGTTCCTGTGCACTCTGGTCCTGGCTCGCCGCGCCCTCGCATTGCCGACCTATCGCCTTCCGTTTGTGGCCGAGTCTTTGGGATTCGTTCTCGAGGACCACCACGACGCGTTGGCTGATGCCAACGCAGTAGTAGAGGTCATCGCTCGATTGGCCGAGCACCAAGGCGGCACCGATCTCGAGGGGCTGGCGAGCTCCGTGGGTGTTGGTATCGGCCGAATCAGCAGTGGGGTCTACCAAGGAAGCGTTGCTGTCGGACAAGGCGGTCGCGGCTTCTCGCCGCTCAAGGTCAACGGGGACGCGGACCCGGACGGTTATCTGTACGGACGCGTGGTGGTTTTCACTGGGACACTCATGTCCATGACCCGCGATCTCGCGCGTCAGGAGTGCGCAAAAGTCGGGGCAACCCCTGAACAGAACACCACCAAGCGGACCAACGTTCTGGTGGTTGGAGACATCAATCCTGCTGTTCTGCGACCTGGGTCAAACCTCACCGGGAAGACCCGCAAGGCGTTCGAACTGCAGGACAAGGGCCAAGAGATTGAGGTCATGACAGAGGACGATTTTCTCCGCTGCCTCGAGGGGAACAGTTTGGTTGGCGCTGACCAGTTGCTGGGCCATTCCGACGAATTGCTGCGGTAGGCACCTACCCACACATCAGTCCCTACCGTCATCGATTCGACGCGCGAGGACCTTGTTTGGCCGGTTGGCTCACAGTCGCAAGCCTCAAAACAGAAGACCGGCCCTGGACCTACCGACGTAGGCGGAACCGGTCATAGCGGGCCAAGGATACCTCGAACACCAGAGACCGAACGAGCCTCCAGGTAGGCCCAAACCGGGTCTGCCCCCGGTCTTGGTTGACCCATCCACGCACTTCTGCGCCGAGGTGCAGACTGAATGTCGTCGTACGACCACATCTGCATGATGTTGTCGTACGCCAACAGTTGGATCTTGGTGCAGAACGACAACACGGGTAACATGTGTGCGAACGACAACATGCCGCTCACAAGGAGGTCCGCTGATGCAACTCACTGACACGCACGCGCTGGCTGTCTTCGTGCGGCAGCGACGTACAGAGCTGGGCCTCACCCAAGCGCAACTGGCTGACAAGGTCGGCGTAGGCCGCGAGTGGGTCGTCCGCTTGGAGAAGGGCCATCCTCGTCTCGAAGTAGGCATGGTTCTCGGCGCCTTGCGGGCCCTGGACTCCGTCCCTGAGGTTGGACACAAGGTGACACTCCCTGCTCGGGTGGAGTCGGACACCTCCCCGGTCGCGCAAGTTCTCGGCAACCTCTCCCAGCGCCAAAGCCTGCACGACCGCCTGCGTGCGTCGAGCGCGGCTCTTGCCTCCGACTCAGAGGCAGTCGAACTCATGCGCAGATCAGCCGGGGACCGTGCGTCTTCCGAGAGCCGCGCGTCAGCCAAGGATCAGGAGCAGGAATGAGCCGCGGGAACGACCTGCACGTCTACCTTGATGGCAGGTTCGTCGGCGTCGCGAGCCAGCGCAACGGGTCCACCTCGTTCCACTACGACACCAGCTATCTCGCCAGTGAGGACCCGACCGTGCTCTCGCTGGCCATGCCGCTGCGCGAGCGACCGTTCTCCAACAAGGTCGTCAACGCGTGGCTCGAAGGGCTGCTGCCCGACAGCGAAGCGACCCGCAGACGCTGGGCGCGCCAGTACTCGGCCTCGCCCAACAACCCGTTCTCACTCCTGCGGCACGTGGGCCTCGATGCCGCCGGAGCCGTCCAGATCCTGCCGCCCGATGTCGAGCCGCCGGATGCTGCCCTGCGTACCGGCACCGTGGACTGGTTGGGCCAGGATGCCTTCCACAACGTCCTCCGAGAACTCGCCACGCACGGCACGGACTGGAACCCGGGCATCTACCAGGGTCGCTGGTCCTTGGCCGGAGCCCAGGCCAAGATTGCCCTCCATGGCCGCAAGGCAAGCGAAGGCGGTGACTACACGTGGGGCGTGCCTCTGGACTCCACGCCCACGACGCACATCGTGAAGCCCTCGATCGCGGGTTCGACAACCATCACATCAACGAAGCGCTGTGCATGCTGGCCGCGCAGACGCTCGGCCTCCCTGCAGCCGCTACCGAACTCATCGACCACGACGGGATCCAGGCCGTCATCTCCACGCGTTACGACCGGTACGTTGACGACGCCGGCGTATGGCGACGACTGCACCAAGAAGACATGTGCCAGGCCTTGTCGTTCCACCCGAGCCAGAAGTACCAAAGCGATGGCGGACCCGGGGTTGGGGAGATCGCCGACCTCTTCCTGCGACTTGACGACGAGGACCGGCTCTACTCGGTCGAATTCTTCTTCGCGTACCTGGCGTTCAACGCCATGATCGGCGGCACCGATGCGCACGCCAAGAACTACGCGATGTTGCTCAACGGGCGCCAGGCCATCCTTGCGCCGCTCTATGACGTGGCATCGGACGCCTGCTATCCCCAGCACGAGCGTCTTCGTGCGCCGATGAAGCTCGGCAACGCGAACAAGTTCCTCGACGTGACGGCCAAGGACTGGGAAAGCGTCGGCAAGCGCTTGGGAATGTCCCCAAGCTGGGCGACCGAAACGGTCGAACTGCTTCGCGAGGGTCTCCCAGCCGCGTTCGAGGCCGCCGTCCGGAAACTCCCCAAGTCGGCCCAAGAAGTGGCGGGGCAGCAGGCGGAACGAATCGTGGAGCACGCTGAGCGGCGTTGGGTGCCAGACCAAGAAGTGAATCCAGACCGAGTGCTCCCGCCGGCCACGCAGGGAAGTAGGTTCTGACGCAGCCTGGGCCAGGCGTGCCCCGACCGGCGTGATCGCGATAGCCCGTGCTCAGCACACCTCACATGACTCCTGTCAGTTGTCCGGCAGCCGTTCCACCAGTGGTGAAGCGCAGACGTACTGCCCGCTCGGCGAAGTCGTCCAGGGCATCGACCACCTCTCCCGCCACCCACGCCCGATTGCGACGGAAGTTGTTGACAGGGCCAGCACCTCACCAGCCACCATGTGGTCGATGGCGGTCTGCGCGGTGGGCTTCGAGACGTTCAACGCGTCGCCCAGATGGTTCACCGATACGGCGGGTTGGCTCATCACCAGCGGCAGGGCGCGCCACACCGCTGCACCGGAACGAGCCTTCACCCGCCCGGCCCACGCCTCACGGATGTCGGCCAACTCCCCCACCAGTACCTCAGCATTGCCGATCGCCGCGAACGCAGCGTGGGAGAACGCAGTGACGATCGGATCGGGTCTAGGTCCCCCGAGCGGTAAGCGGTCAACGCCTCGTAGTAGTCCTCCACCTCATTCAGCAAACCAACAGAGACCGGCACCGTGATCCGCTGAGTGATCCCCGAGGATCGCAGCATCGCCTGGACCAACGCCCGACCCGTACACCCGTTGCCGTCGGTGAACGGGTGGATCGTCTCGAACTGCGCGTGCGCGAGCGCCACCTGCAGGTAGGGCTCGATGTCGGTGCGCTGGGTGAACGCCACCAGGTCATCGATCAACCGCGGAACCCGCTCGAATCTGGGTGCCACGAACGACGCCGAGTGCGCCGAGGACCCCCGCCCCGATCCAGACCGGCTCGGGACGAAAGGCACCGGTGTGTACAGGATCGCTCTCCTGCAGTAGAGCCGCCTGGACATCGATGATGGCGGCGGCGCTGAGCTGGTCCGACATCGCGACCGCCTTCTCCACGGCCACGGTGTTCGCCGCAACGAGTGCCGCGTTCGACCGATCGGACTCGCCGATGCTGGCCATCGCCAGAGCCTTCGATCCGGCAGTGATCTGCTCGATCTGCGAGCTCGACGCGGACTCGGTGCGCACTAGCACCGCGGCCAACGGACTGACCTCATCTCCACCCAGAGCGGACGCCATGGCCGCATCGAACGGGTCAGCGCATTGGCAGCCTCCGCCGCTTCGGTCGCGACCTCACGAGCAACACCTACATCCAGACTGGCGATCTCCGGCGGCACCGACGCGGCATAGGGGCCTCGACTACGCAGCCGCTCCCGACGCGACATCTGTCGAGCCTCATCCAGTGACGGCACCGGCCACTCGACCTGCTCCGAAGAACCGGCCCACGGATTGGCGACAACGTTGGACATAGCGGTCTCTTATCCAAGGTTGAGTCCATAACCTTTAACAAGAGAAGTATTCGCCCATGTTTCGCTTCCCTCACGGAGCACTTCACCCGGTGCTGCGGGCTCGATCTCCGCGGCCGTGCTCAACGGCTTCGCCGAGTCCCGCGCGCGAGCGCGCCGTGCAGCCACCACGAGGGTATGAACGAAAGATCGCCGGGGGTCTGTCGCTTCACCCGGGACGGCCAGACCAGCCTGTCCCAGATCGTGCAGCAGTCCCGATCACGCAGGACGCCACGACGTCTACGGGCCCCTTTGGCTCACCAGGTGACCTCAAGGGGCCGTGTAGATAGGCCGTCTCATGCAGGCGGGAGCGCTTGGGCGAGCCGCTGGTGCATCGAGGCGATGGCCTCCGCATCCAGGGTGCCGTCAGTAAGGAGCCGCGGATAGAGCTTCTTGGGCCACAGTACGGACACCTCGCGGGTGGTGAACGAGCCACCGATCAGGGGCCAGTCAGCCTCGACGAAGCAGAGCACGCCGTGGACCGGGACCGAGTCCCCGAGCACACCCTTGACGACGTCGATCTGTTTGAGTACCCCGTCGACGACCTTGGTGCAGTCGCGACGTCCGACGAGGAGCTTCTCGACGCGGGGGCGCAGGATGCCGCCCTCGACCACGAGGTGGGGGCGTCCGGCGTACTTCTTGGCGTCGATGACGAAGACACCGGTGGGCGTCACAGCCAGGTGGTCGATGTTGGCCCGGCTACGTGGGATCCGGCGGTCGTGGAGCAGCCGGAGTCGCTCGGAGGCACGTGCTTCGAGACCCGCCCCCAACCGCTCCTCGCCGAGCGCTCCGGTGTCCCACGCGGTCGTGGACTGCGGGTCGTCGGTCAGAGCTAGAAGGATGCCGCCGATCTTCGGATGCTTCGCCCGTACCCGGTCCTCCCGCCGCTGCTTGCGGCGCTCGAACTCGCGCCGGGCTGAGGCACCCGCGGTGCCGGAGTCGACGGATGTCTCGGCGGCCAAGGTGACGGTCGGCTCTGACGCCGGCGCCGCGACAGGGTTTCCAACTCGCTCATCGGTGGGCGAAGCCTCGGCGTGCTCAACGCATCGCACAGTCTTGGTGGAGCGCTCGTAGATCGCGGGGGTCTTGGCGGGCAGGTCAGCACCGCACTCGCGGCAGATGCCTGCGTAGCGCAGCTTCATCAGTTTCTCGTCCGGTACGTCTTCGCTCACCCCAGCACGGTAGGCGGAAGCCTGCGGTGTGGGTTGCGATTCCCCCAGTCGGGAAGTTGTGGTGCTCGGTCTGGAGACAGGCGAACCGCTACCCGGCGCGAGCGTGGCGACTGCGGCATGTCGGAAGCCACACCCTTCCGCCCGCCATGGGGCTCGCCAAGCTGACGCGCCCCACGCGTGCAGCAGTCCCGCAGAGCCCCCTTGCCCCGGTGAAGTTGAAGAATCAGCCCTCGGCCTCGGCCAGGGGTGACCCGAGCCCCCCCTCTCCTGACCGACACCTCAGGATGATTATCAGCGTGCCGGGCTCCGAGGAGCGTCGCGAAAAACTCCTCAAGGAAACGGGGGTTCGACTCGATCATCACATGGATTCGGTCCTCAATTTCGGTCGGCGAGCGCTCCTCCATGGACTTCATCCAGGCGAGGAACTGGCCGTCATCATCGACACGGGCGTTGAAGACCCTGCTGAGTTGCTCCTCGCTGAAGGCCCGGGCCAGCAGTGCTGCTGCGACGCGCGCCTGGGCCTCTTGGGTCGTCATGTGGGGCTGGCCCTCCATCAACTCAACATCCAGTTCCGGCGACTTTTCCGCTGGTCCTATCGCGGTGCTGTCGGCCGATACCGACGGTCCCGCTCCCCGCCGAGCCTCGCGCCTCTTCGACAGCTTGCTCTGGACCGTGTGGGCAATCGACTTCACGGCGGGCAGTGCCTTGTCCGCCATCCACGCCTTCACGTGCGGCGCAGCCTTTGCAACGCCAAGGTTGATGTAGTGCTTCATTACCTGGGCAAGCGCGTCAGAGATTGCCTCGGCGAAAGGATCGCGCTCCACCCCAGGACTGTCGGGCTGGTCGTAGAGCGGCTCAGTCGCCCGCCGGCGATCGGGATCGTCGTAAACCGGCTCCTCGTACGAGGGTTCCTCCTCGTCCTCGTCGATGTCGTAGATCTTCACCTGTCCTCGGACGCCTTTGTAGTCAGAAACGTAGAAGTTCGGGCTCGATGCGCCGTCGTCCTGTCGCGACTGGCCGAGTTCCGCGTCATCGGGATACTCGATCTCAACTCGTCTTCTAACCATGCCAAGACTCTACGGCTGGACACCGCCCAACGTGTTGGACAAGCGCCTGAAGGCGCTGTCCGGCGATGAGCCAAGCACCGCAGCTAGTGGCGCGGATTTGAAGTTGTGGAACGGTTGGCCTTCTTGAGGATCTGG
>CAYNFY010000071.1:0-21493 GCA_964396585.1 uncultured Nocardioides sp. | reverse complement strand
CCAGGATCTTGAGGCTGGCCGCCCCCGAGGCGTCGAACTTGGCACCGGCCCAGGCCGCGGCCTTGAACTGGGCCGAGACACCGGTCAGGTGCACACTGAAACTGCCGGAGACCTCCGCCCCGGCACCCGCGGCGCCCTCCATCTCGCCACTGACCTGCAACGACGACTGGGGCAACCCCATCTCGAAGCTGCCCTTGGCCGACACCTTCGCCCCGGCGAAGCCGCTGGCCGCGAAGGACCCGCCGATTCCCTCCTTGAGGCTGGCGAAGAAGTTGGACTTGAACTGTGCCTCGGCCCCGGCCATGGCGGAGAACTCGGCCAGCAGCGCCATCGTCATCGGACCGATCTTGGCATCGGCCTTGAGGCTCGCGTCGACCCAGACTCCCGCCTTGATGGAGGCCTCGAAGGTCTGCTCGATGGCCGGCACCAGACCCGAGCGGTCCATCTTGAGCATGCCCTTGGCCTCGGCGATCAGCCCGGCCCCGAAGGACTGGTTCGCTTGAGCCCGAAGATCGATACCACGACGTTTGAACGCCGCGGTCTGGGCGGCTTCACCGAACGCACCGGCACGCGCCATCAGCTCGATGACCTGGGTCTTCTCGCGGGCACTGGCGATGGTCAGCAGCTTGATCTGGGCCTGGACCCCGGCCATCGCCTCGGTCTCGCTGGTCAGCTCGGTCTGGGTGGTGCCGTCGAAGCGCTTGTGCGAGTACTCGCTCTTCATCTGCGACCCGCGACCGCGGCCATGGGTCGTCTGATCGGAGGTACCCGTCACCATGCCCGCGTCGTTCATGACGTGGGTGTTCTCGTGCTCGGTACCCGAACCGATCGGCGAAGTCGTGGTCTTCGCGGTAGTCGGTGCGCTCCTGGTCAGGCCAAGATCGGGCGAGGTGATCATCGCCATCCGCCGCTGCGCGGGCCGCATCGGGACCGGAGGTGGGGTCTTCGCCGCGGTGGGGGCCTGCCCGGTGGGCCGCTGCGGCCGCTTGGGGATGGGCGGTGCGACCTGGTCACTCATTGCTCACTCCTGCGTTTGGCCCCGAGACGCGACCTGCACACTCTATTCTCAGCGCCGCTCTCTGTCTCCCAACCTGGTGCACGTCCTCAAAATAAGGGATATTCCAGCGGAACGGAGCGGTGCCCGGCTCAGAGATCCGAGCGCGGGACTCGAAGCGCGGGATGCGAAGGTAGTACCTTGCCGAGTTTGCTGTGCTCGCGGGTCGCCGCCTGCACCACATGCCGGTGCCCCAGCACCTCCCCGGCACCCGCCGCATCCAATGCTGCCGCCATCACCACGTTACGGATGTCCCCACCCGCTAACTGCACCGCCTCGGCCAGGCCCGCCGTGTCGACCGGATCGTTCGGGTCCTGGTCGGGAAGCTGCGCCAGATGGTGACTCCATAGTCGGTGCCGGGTCGCCACGTCGGGATCCGGGAAGTGCACGATGAAGTTCATCCGTCGTGAGAACGCCTTGTCCAGGTTGCCGCGCAGGTTGGTCGACAGAATGGTGATCCCGTCGAACTGCTCCATTCGCTGGAGCAGGTAGGAGACCTCTTGGTTGGCATATCTGTCCCGCGCGTCCTGAACCCCCGAGCGGGCACCGAAGAGCGCATCGGCCTCGTCGAAGAAGAGCACCACGTCCATGCTCTCGGCTGCCTGGAAGACACGTTCGAGATTCTTCTCGGTCTCCCCGATGTACTTGTCCACGATCGTGGACAGGTCGACCTGGAACAATTCGATCCCGAGCTCGGCCGAGATCACGTTGGCCGCCAGCGTCTTCCCGGTGCCCGGGTTGCCGGTGAACAGGGCCGAGATCCCCCGACCCCGGCCGCGCAGCATCCCCTCGGCCCGCACCACGTCCCGGCGACGGGCCCAGCTGACCAGCCGGTGCAATGAGGACTCCACGCGCTCCGGCAGCACCAGGTCGGTGAACCGGGGCAGCACCGCGCCGGCCCGGGTGGTCATCCCGAGCCCACTCGTGGCGATCGCCGATCCGCCGATCCTGCGCACGGCGGTTCGTACCATCTCGTCGTCGAGACCGCGTCCTTCGACGGCGGCGGTGAGGCGAGCCAACCGGGCGGCCTCGACGACCTCCTCGGTGCCGAGCCGAAAGCCGCACACCGTCTCCAGCAGGTCCCCGGTGACCTCGACCCCCAACTCCGAACTCCACACACTGACCCGGTCCTCGACCGACAGCGGTCCCGCCTCCACCACCACCGGGTGGTGCGCACCCCAGCGGCCGTTCCACGGCACGGAGCCCACCGCCACCACCGGCACGGCCGCTGATTCCAACAGATGCAGGAACGGCGCCACCTCGGGTTCGGCGGCCCGCTCACAGCCCAGCAGGACCAGCCCTCGCCCGCGCAGCCCGGCATCGCGCACCACCCGGCGCACCAAGAGATCCAGGTCCCCTCCCCGGTACCGGTGCAGGTCGATCGCCAGATAGCCCGCACCGATGGCCTCGAACGCGCCCGCCGCCAAGGCACTTCCCGACATGCCGTGCCGAGAGCGCACCCAGACCAGGCTCGCCCCGTGGTCCAGCGCCGCGGTGACCGTGTCGACGCCGGGGACCGGAAGGCCCACCAGGGTGACCCGGATCCCTTCGACCACCGGGTCGCCCGGCAGACCACCGGCCAGTGCGGCCAGGACCGGTTCGGGACAGCGCAGCCGGCGTTGCAGCCAGGAGTCTCCGCCGAGGGGCTCGACCAATCCGTGCCGCCGCAGCGAACCGGTCTCCGCTAGCCGGGCGAAGGCTTCCGGCTCTCCCGGGGACACCCCGACGAGTTCCAGAGCCAGGGCCAGGGGTGTGAGTCCCTGAGCGGGGTCACCACAGATCGCGCCCAAAATGGGTGCCACCCTGGGATCAAGGTCCGGCGCCGCGATCGCCCACAACAAGGCCGCATCGGTGGCATCGAGCCCGAAGGTGCGGGCGAGTCTCCACCACGGCGACCAGGCATCCTCATCGACGTCCGGTTCCGGATGGTCCATGCGTAGCCCGGCGATCAGCCGGGCCAACTCGGTGTCGCCCTCGACCACCAGCTCTCGTCGACGGGCCGCTTCGAATAGTTGATCGATCAGCAAGGGCATCGGGGCAGGCACGGCCCGACAATAGGGCACCGACGGCGCCGGCGGGCTCCCACCGCCGACCAATAGGCCCCTTCCACTGCGCGATCCGGCGAGACCTGTCACAGTGATATGTGACCTTCATCAGTCGTACCGAGGATGCCCTGGCCCGCCGGGTCGGATTGGGCTGGCCCGGAACTGCGGCGGCACAGACCGCCCTCAAGGCACTGGTCGAGGACGGCCTCGATGAACGTGCCGAGGGCCTCCTCGATGAGATCCGGGCCCGGTTCGGATTGACCGAGTCGGACCGGGCGGTACTGCAGGTGGCCGTGGCCGCCGAGACCAGTGTGGCGGCCCACCTCCTACTCGGGCTCCTCTCCGGCGATCCCGGCCCCGGTCGGCCCACGGTGGCACTGGCTCTGGAACTGGCCGGGATCGCGCCGGAGCTGACCGAGGCCACCCGACATCTGGGTACCCGAGCCCCATTGCTGCGACACGGACTGCTCGGTCTCGCCGGGACCGACGTACTGCTGAGCCGCCGTCTGGTCCTCCCCGAGCGGGTCGCGGCGCATCTGGGGGGAGACGACATCCCACCCCAGCTGCCGGCCTCGATGCTCCTCGATCCGGTCGCGGTCACGGTGGCCGGAACGCACCAGGTCGTCGAGGCGCTTCAGGCGGGCCACAGCCTGGTCTGGGTGCACTCACCTCAGGGAGCCGCCGGTGCACCTCTGGCGGTCGCCGCCTGCCAGCAACTCCAGGTCGCCTGCCTGGTCGCCGACCTGACCCGCAGAGACCCCCGCGTCCCGGCGCGCGAGGCGGTCGAGTCCCTGCTCCTGGAGGCGGGCCTGGCCGGGCAGGTGCTGGTCGTGTCGGGCGCCGAGCAGGTGCGCCCGGAATGGTGGTGGAGCGCCTCCATCCCGGTCTGTGCGGTGGCGGAGCTTCCGTGGGATCCCACCTGGTCGGGGGAGCTTCCGATCCAGGTCTCCGCGCCGCGATTGACGGTCGCGCAACGTGGTGCGCTGTGGCGACCCTTATTGGGAGATCTGGCCGATAGCCGCGAGATCAGTGGGATGCCGCTGACCGCCGAGGCGATCGTCAGCGTCGGTCGGCATGCCAGCGCCACCGCCCGGCTGAGCGGACGCGATCTGGTCGTGGACGACATCAGGGACTCGGCCCGAGTGCTCAGCCGGGGGCGCTCGATGGGCGCCGCGGCCGGATCCGGAGCCAGACTGGAGGATCTCGTGCTGCCCGACTCGGCCCTGGCCGAGGTCACCCGGCTCTTGGACTGGGCCCGGTTCCGCGACGAAGTGGTCGCGCTGGGGCCGGTACACGGCAAGGGCGGCAAGGGCATCGGGATCTGCGCTCTCTTCTCCGGCTCTCCCGGTACCGGCAAGACCCTGGCCGCGCACGTGATCGCCGATTCGCTCAGCATGGATCTGTATCAGGTGGACCTGTCCACCGTCGTGGACAAGTACATCGGGGAGACCGAGAAGAACCTAGAACGGGTCTTCGCCGAGGCGGAGGCGACCAACGCGGTGCTGTTCTTCGACGAGGCGGACGCGCTCTTCGGGTCCCGGTCGGCGGTCAAGGACGCCAAGGACCGCTACGCGAACCAGGAGATCGCCTATCTGCTGCAGCGGATGGAGAAGTTCGACGGGATCACCCTGCTGGCCACCAACCTACGCGGCAACCTGGACCCGGCATTCGCCCGCCGGTTGCACTTCATGGTGGCCTTCCCCGACCCCGATGAGCGGACCAGACGGGGACTGTGGGCCCAGCATCTTTCGGGGTTGGGCGCCCTGAAGCCGGATCCCGAGGATCTACCCGACCTGGATTGGCTGGCGGAGAAGGTCGAGCTGTCCGGGGGTGACATCCGCAATATGGTGCTCGCCGCGGTCTATGCGGCCGTGGCGGGGGGCGACTCCCTGGGTATGCGACACCTAGTGGATGCGGTGCGTCGGGAACATCTCAAGCTCGGTCGGCGGCCACCGGCCCCGTACCTGATTCCGGGTACGAATCCGTGATCCAGCCACGCCGATCACGATTCCCCGTCAGACTGCCCCGCGAAAGGTGGGCCCATGGATCACGATCACGAGCAGGGTTCTCGCCGTGTTCAGCAGAGACCCGCCCAGGAGCAGGCGGCCCCTCAGACCGCTACCGACGCGGCGCCGATCCAGCAGCCTGCCCTGCCTGCGCCGCTGCCGGTCTCGGCTCCGGCCCAGCTCACCGTCGGGCACGCCGAGGACCGGGCGGAGAGTGAGGCCGACGCCCACGCCGACCGGGCGCTTGCTCGGCTGGCGAAGGTGACCGGGGAGGCCCATCAGCACGGACCGGGCTGCGAGCATCTCCGGCGCTCCCCCACCGCACCCGCGGGCACCGCGGTGGTCGGGCGCGAAGGCGGTGACCTCGACCCCGGCACCAGCCAGGCGATCCAGTCCCGTCGCGGCCGGGGACAGCCGTTGTCCGGTGACCTACTGGACCGGATGGAGACCGCATTCGACACCGACCTGTCGGGAGTCCGGGTCCATACCGATACGTCTGCGGCCACGCTCAACAACGCGGTCAGTGCCCGGGCCTTCACTACGGGTCAGGACATCTTCTTCGGGTCGGGTGAGTATTCACCCGACACCCCGGGCGGCGCCAAGATCCTGGCCCACGAGGTGGCACACACGCTCCAGAACTCCGGTGGGCTGAGGCGCTCGGTGAAGGAGTACGCCGCCACCTTCGCCGGCGGTAGCGTCGCCACCGCCGTCGCACCGGTGGACATCGGCTCCGCCGCGGCGGTGCCGATGTCAGACCTGGCCACACTCCCCGGCACCCAGTACGGGACCTTCGACCGGCTGGCCGACGCCGGGCCGGACGCCATCCCCAAACTGCCGGGCACCGCCCGGACCCTGATGGGCATCCTCAAGGGCGCCTTCGAGATGGACTGGTTCAAGGCCAAGCAGTGCCTGGTCTTCGCGGATTGGCCGGGCGCAGCTGCCGGAGGTCAGCCGCCGGTGTCGGCGGCGAATGGGCTCCGGATCATGAAGGCGCTGACGGTGCTGCGCGGATACGTCCACGTCCAGGTCCGGGAACGCCTGAACTTCTCCAAGGAGGAGATGGAGTTCAAGGGATCGGTAGGAGCCGACACCGTGACCTCGGATGTCGACGTCTCCACCGGCGGCAAGGACACCGAGACCGGCGTCAAGCAGTACAACGCCGCGTTCCGTGACCTGCTGGACACCACTTTCGATCCCGGTACCGTCTTCGACCTCAACGTCTATGCCAAGGACTTCATCCATGGCTTCGACAGCATCGTCGAGGGCGACGTCACCACCCTGGTCCCCCGGCAGGAGGTTGGCGTGGCGAGTCTGGACGCCCCCGGTACCCAGCGCCGCGACGACGCCCAGGAGGCCTGGTCGCTGGTGCATATGTCCAGGTTCCTGGACGCTCAGGAGTGGGATGACTTCGTGGAGAAGTCACTGGCGACGGAAGTCGACCCCGAGGGGGCCCGCAAGAAGTATCTGCAGGCCCGGCTCAGCAGCATCCTGTTCCACAAGCAGATCGAGATCCGCAAGGAACAGCTGAAGGCTCGCGAACCGTCGCTCGCCACGGCGGTCGGTCCGGAAGGTGCCTCCTCATGGGGGGCCGATGATCAGGCCACCTACCTGGACGGTGCCCTGCAGATGCGCGCCGCGAACTCGCTCTACGAGGAGACCCTCACCCGGGTGAAGGACCTTCGGAATCGGATGGCGCGGGAGGAGGCGGCACTGAGCGCTGCCAGAACGGCAGCGGCGACGACACCCGACGGGCAGGCGGGCGTGTCCGCCCAACAGGCGAAGGTGAACTCACTCTCCCTCACCCTGCTGGAGCAGGTCTCGCTGGCCTCGCTCTACGCCAACGAGGTCTACGGCTCCGGAGATGCGGTCCTGCATGCGGTGGTCGGGACCCAGATCGGCCGCAAGAAGCAGGACGAACAACGCGCCGGCTACGAGAAGGACGGGGTCAGGCACGCCCCCAACAAGAACGCGGTGGTCGTCCTGGGCCTGTCGCCACGACAGTGGCTGAACGCGTTCAACGACAACGTCGGCGACGTGCTCAAGGACTTCGAGCATCTCGCCAGTGGCCACGGCCCCGGCGAGGCGATGTATTGGTGGGCGGCCTTCAAGATGGGCAAGTACACCGAGCGGATGCTCGATGCCTTCAAGAACCTCGCCGCGTCCGGGGCGATCACCGCGGAGACCCAGATCAAGCTGTGCGGGTCCGATGAGTTCATCGCCCTGACCACCCTCGCCACTCACCACCTACGCGCGAAGAAGGGGGTGGCCGCCAGCGACCCGGCCGGTCTGGCTCAGGATGAATACTTCAAGGACTACACCTCGCAGGAGTCGACCGCCGCGATCAAGACGATGGCGCTGACCCTCGCCGTCAAGGTGCGCGCTGCGGTGGCCGAGAGCCGAACCGAGCAGGCGGCGCAGGCCGGGGGTGGCGGGTCGTGAGCGCCGCCGAGCACGACCCCACCGGGCCGACCCACGCGACCCCGGCGCCTGCGCCGCAGGTGGCACCACCGGTCCCCGAGGTGGAGGCCCCCGCTCCGCAGAGCCCGGCCCCGGTCCCGATCGGGTCCCTGCGGGTCGGCCACGCCGAGGACCGCGCCGAGTCCGAGGCCGACGAGATGGCCGACCGAGCGCTGGCTCGCCTCCCCCGAGTCGGTCCCGAGACCCATCAGCACGGACCGGGCTGCGACCATGTACGACGTACCCCCACGGCCACCGGTGCTCTGGTCGGTCATGAGGGCGGTGACCTCGACCAGGCCACCAGTACCGAGATCGAGACCCGGCGCGGTGGCGGCCGACCGATGGACGAACCCGTACTCCGCCGGATGGAATCCGCCTTCGGGCAGAGCCTTGCCGGAGTCAGGATCCACGACGATCCGGCCTCGGCCCGGTTGAACCGGGCGGTCAGCGCCCGCGCCTTCACCACCGGACGCGATGTCTTCTTCGGCGCCGGCGAGTACTCCCCCGACACCGTTCAGGGCGAACGGGTGCTGGCGCACGAGCTGGCTCACACCCTGCAGAACGCCACGGGTGCCCATCGCCTGGTCGATCCGGCCTCGATCCAGGCCGCGGCGGGTGCGCGGATCCCGGTCGCTCAGGATGTCGTCGGGGGCGACCCGCTGGCGCCCTTTCCGATCCGAAGGCGCGAATCCGGCTCCGATCGCGACGAGACGCAGGCGGAAGAGGAAGAGTACGAGGACCTCAGCACCGACCACGTCGACTGGGACGCGGACTTCGACGAGTCAGCCGCAGCCGACGCCGAATACGCCAAGCACGCCCCGGAACAGGCGACCGATCAGGAGGAAGAGGACTGCGACGACCTCAGCACCGACCACGTCGACTGGGACGCGGACTTCGACGAGTCAGCCGCAGCCGACGCGGAATACGCCAAAGAATCCGCGGAACGGGCGAACGACCGGGAGGGGGACCTCGATGACGGCGCCGATGAGGACGCCGGCGAGCGGGAGGCAGATTTCGAGGCCGATCTGGCCGAGTTGGATGCCGTCGCCCTGGACGAGCGGGTCCCCGAGCCGCAGGCCGGAGCGCCGAGCGCCCAGGTGACACTCCACCACCAGCTCGATCAGGTGACGGCGGCTCATCAGGAGCTCTCCCCCGACCCGGGCAGCGCGGAACTCGCGGCGACCGCGTATGCCATGTCGATCCCCGGAGACGAGATGTTGGTCGCTCTGAACGACCTCATCACCGAGGGTTTCATCCGGGACGAGATGGTCGGGGAGCTGATGACCTCACTCGCCTACGGCTGTCTGGATCAGGCCGCCGCCGAAAGGCAGGCCGCGGACGCCGCCGCGAATACGGGTGGCCATGGGGACGCGGGTCCAGCCGAAGGTCCAGCTGAAGGTGCGGCTGAAGGTGCAGCCGACGGTGCGCTCTGCTCACACGAGTGGTACGCCGAACTGACCACGACCGATGTCGACCGGATTCTGCGCAGCGCGATCCTGCTGACCCTCAATGTGGCTACCCTCCTCCCGCCGACACGGCACTAATAGTTACCCGCCAGTGCACAAGAACCGCCTCCTCACCGGTGATAGGGCGCAAAAAGTTACCCCGGAGTTAACAAGAAGTGCCGCTTCAGCGGTCAGGCGGTGATGGCGCGGGTGATCGCCGCGGCGCTGAAGGCGATGAACTCGACGGGATCGACGTGACGGGCCCAATTGTTCACCAGTGTGTCGGATACGCCCATGAGCCCGGACAGGACGAAGGGGATCATCGCGGGAGCGTCGACCAGTCTCCTCCCCTCCGCATCGGCCGCCTCGATCACGGCACGCTCCAATTCGGCGTTGTACCCGGCGGCCGTCTTGCGCACCTCTTTCACGGATGCCCGTTCGAGACTCTGGCTCCCGACGGTCTCACGCCAGGCGGCGACCATCCGGCCCACCTGCGACCACTGCCGGGCCGATTCTGGGATCACCGCCTCGATCAGGGCCGTCACCCCCTCGGTGCGCGGCAACCGGCTCACGAAGTCTGTGGACTCGATCTGACTCTCGTTGAGCAGCTCCACGAAGATGTCGTGCTTGTCGGCGAAATACTGATAGATCAATCCGGTACTGGTGCCGGCTCGTTGCGCGACGGCCCGGATCGTCAGCGCCTCGTAACCACCCTCGTCCAGCAGCGCCGCGGCCGCATCCAGCGTCCCCCGACGACGTGCCTGCGCGTCGCCATAGATCGACCTGCGATTTCCTTCGCTCACCGCGCCACCGTACCCGTTCCCGGACCCGCCGCGTAGCA
The DNA here is from genome assembly GCA_964396585.1 of uncultured Nocardioides sp. GTDB lineage: Bacteria > Actinomycetota > Actinomycetes > Propionibacteriales > Nocardioidaceae > Nocardioides. Next base: position 11,645 of record CAYNFY010000071.1, on the reverse strand, counting down.
CTGGAGAAGAAGATTGAACTTTGTTCACTCTAGGGATTGAACAGTGTTCATTCTCGGACTAGGGTCGGTCGAGTCGTGAACCGACGCACACCTGCGACGTCGCAGATCGAACTGAGAGACCGACCCGTTCCAGCCGCCAAGGAGCCATTGCATGCCCACCCGCGAAGACATCTGCTCGGTCCTCGAGTCCTATGTCACCCATCTGTCCGATCACGACATCGATGAATTGGGATCCCTGTTCGCCGAAGACGCCGTCAAGCACGAGCCACTGGGCCGCGCCTCGTACCACGGTCGCGAAGAGATCCGGGCATTCGACCTAGAGGCCGCGAGGACCGACTTCTCGGTCACCCGACACTCGCCGATCACCGTCTCGGGCAAATTCGCAGCCATGCAGGTGCTGGTGAAGCACGAGGCCGTGGGGGAATTCCTGGCCACCGACCTCTTCGAATTCAACGACCACGGCAAGATCACCTCACTCAGCGTCCTGATCGACATCGAGGCCCGGCCATGAGCGGGAATCTCGCGATGCTGGAGGGCAAGGTCGTGCTGATCTCGGGAGCCGGACCCGGACTCGGTCGCTCCTTGGCGCTGCGCAGCACCGCCGCCGGCGCTCGCGTCATACTCGCCGCTCGTACCGCAGCCAAGCTGGAGACCCTCGCCGACGAAGTGCGCGAGTGTGGCGGAACGGCCGTGTGCATCCCCACCGACCTCACCGACGCCGCAGCAGTAGCCGCGCTCGCCGAGCAATCGGTCGCGGCCTTCGGCCGGGTGGATACGGTGCTGCAGAACGCGAACGTCCAGCCTCCACAGATCGGTATCCTCGAGGCCGATGTGGACGACGTCCGTCAGGGGTTGGAGGTCAACCTGCTCTCGGCCTTGAACCTGGTACGCGAGCTGGCACCGGAACTGGAGCGCAACGAGGGCTCCGTGGTGATGATCAACTCGATGGTGCTACGCAACCAGCTCCCGGGCTTCGGTTCCTATCGAGTGATGAAGTCGGGTCTCCTCGCCCTTGCCCGCAGTCTGTCCATCGAGCTCGGCCCTCGCGGAGTGCGGGTCAACTCGGTCGCGCCGGGATACATCTGGGCCGATTCGGTGAAGCGATTCTTCGAGTGGCAGGCCAAGAAGCGCGGAGTGGATCCGAGTGAGATCTACGCCGAGGTCGCCGCCGGTACCGATCTGCGGCGCCTGCCCGAACCCGACGACATCGCCAACGCGGCGGTGTTCCTCGCCTCCGACCTGGCCCGCGCCATCACCGGTCAGTGCCTGGACGTGAACTGCGGGCACACCCACCACTGATCGGACCCGGCTCTCCCCGTGCCACGATGACCGCCATGGGAATGACCAGACGCACGCTGCTCGGCGGCGCCATCGTGGGAGGCCTGGCGGGGGTCGCCGGCTGTGACGACGACCCCGCCAGGACCGATCGGCCCACGAAGCCGACCGGCACCCCCGCACCCGGCCGCCCACCGTGGGCCCGACTGCGACGTCAGGTGGCCGGGACGCTGCTGCTGCCGGGGTCCTCGGACTACGACACCGCTCGGCTGTTGCAGAACCCCCGCTACGACGCTCAGCATCCGCTGGCGGTGCTCACCGTCGCCTCGGCCAAGGATGTTTCGGTCGCCTTCTCCTTCGCCCAGGACCACGGGCTACCCGTGGCGATCCGCTCGGGCGGACACTCCTACCCCGGCTGGTCCGGTGGTGGCTCACCACGGGCTCTGGTGATCGACTGCCGGGCCTTGAACGGAGTCTCCTTCTCGGGGACCAGCGCGAAGATCGGGTCCGGTACGCCGCTGGCACAGGTCTACGACGCCCTCGCCGGACGAGACCGGGCGATCGGCGGCGGCTCGTGTGCCACCGTCGGGATCTCCGGGCTCACCCTCGGCGGCGGAGTCGGGGTACTCACTCGCAGCCTGGGCCTCACCTGTGACCAGATCGTCTCGATGCAGGTGGTCACGGCCGATGGTTCCGTGCGTACGGCCGACGCGAACCAGGAACCCGATCTGTTCTGGGCCCTGCGCGGTGGTGGTGGCGGGCATGTCGGGGTGCTCACCTCGCTCACCTTCGACACGGCGGAGGCCCCCACCATCAACTCCTTCTACCGGTCCTGGCCGATCTCGGCTGCCGGCGACGTGGTGGCGGCGTGGCAGGACTGGGCACCGACCGCGGATCCTCGTCTGTGGTCCACCCTCAAGCTCCTCGGCGGCACTACCCATCCCTCAGGTCCGGTGGTGATGGTCTCGGGCACCTGGACCGGACCGCAGAGCCAAATGAGCACTCAACTGGCCCCGTTCTCGAACCAGTTGCCGGCTCCCGCATCGAACAGCGACCAGACCCGTTCCTATCGAGATGCCATGTTCGCCTACGCCGGGTGTAGCGACATCCCGGTCGCCCGCTGCACGACCGCCCCCGGAGGTGCTCTACAACGCGAGGCCTTCGCGGCCACCTCTCATGTCATGTACCAGACACTGGACCCCTCGGGTATCGCCACCATGCTGGATCAGGTGAACGCGGCGCAGGACTCGGGGCTCAAGGAGGCCGGGCTCTCCATCGACGCGCTCGGTGGCCTCGCCGGTGAGCCGGCGGCCGATGCGACGGCCTTCGTTCACCGTCCAGCCCTGGCCACGGTGCAGTACACCGCCACCTACGACTCCGGCCCGGCCCGCTCCGCAGCCGACTATGTGCGGGGCTTCCGTGCCGCGATGCTGCCGAGTTGGGGCGATCATGCCTACGTCAACTACTCCGACCAGGCGGTCTCCGACCCGCAGCAGGCCTACTTCGGCGCCAATGCGGACCGGTTGGCCCAGGTACGGGCCACCTACGACCCTCATGGCTTCTTCACCCAGCCCCAGGACTGGTGATCCGACGCTGACACGGCACTTCTTGTTGCCCCACCGGTAACAAGAAGTGCCGTGTCAGCGTTGTTTGGCGCGGACGGACACGTATCTGCTGGCGGAGTCGTAGAAGCGACGGGGACGCTCCACCGCCTTCGAGATGCCGATCCTGGTGGTCACCACGATCCGCTCGGCAGGCAGTTCAGGGCTCCGCACCAACCTCAGTGGGGATGTGGCCAGGTCATGGCCGCTCAGCGATCGATCGACCCCCAGGGCCTGACACAACTTGCCCGGCCCGTTGCTCAGCTGCACCCCGTCTCGACCGCCCCGCCGAGCCCGCATACTCGCCTCACCGGTCACCGGCTCCACCGCCCGGAGCAGCACCCCGGCCCCGTACCCCGCCGGGCCAGCGACCATGTTGAGGCAATGGTGGATCCCCATGCTCAGATAGACGTAGGCGTGCCCGGCCGCCATGAACATCGCGGCATTACGCTCGGTCTGCCCACGGAAGGTATGGCTGGCCGGATCATCCTGATCGTAGGCCTCGGTCTCCACGATCCGAACCCGCAATCGCTCACCGTCCAGCTCACGCACCAGCTCGCAGCCCAGGAGCCGTCGAGCCGCTTGTTCCACCGGCAGCTCCAGCCAGCTCCAGTCCGGTGCCGTCATGCGCGTGATCCTCCTCGTCTCAGCGTCCCAGGGCCCGTAGCCGGGTCCGGAGCCGTTCTACCTTGGCATCATCCCAACCGGCCGGACCGATCTCGGCATACCAGGCACTCAACGGGAGCGTGCCGTAGAGATGCCCGTGTTCCTCGTCGAAGTCATTACTGACCAGCATGTCCACGGCCAGCTGCAGGAATGTGGTCACCGGAGTCCACTCCATCCACGGATTCACGGCCGGATCCAAGGGCTCCGCCAACCAGTCGGGGCGGCGCAAGGCGGTGTCGAAGTCCCACCAGACCACCGGGTCGTCGGCCTGCTGGAGGAAGACGGAGTGCGGGCGCCCGCTCGGGTCCACGCCCACCAGATCGGCCTGTCGATTCACGAACAGATACTCGGACCCGTCGCCGACCACCGGTTTCACCTGCGTCGACCCCGGTACTCGGATCCGTTCGGCCTCGCGGCGCAGGTGCATGGTCTCGGGTGGACCGACCCACAGCGCTCCGGTGACTCGATCCCGGGAGTCGTCCAACGAGGCGAAGGCCCGGGCACCACCGAAGGAGCCCAGGCTCTCGCCGGCCACGTAGAGCCTCGGTGGATCCGTCATCCCTCGCAGTCTGGCCTCGACCGCTCGCACCAGCGCGGTGGCGGTCTCTCCCGCCGCATCGGCCTCGGCCAGGAACGCGATCGGACTAGGCAGGTGCGAGTACTGGATGCCGACGGTGGCGATGTCACCGTCGTAGAAGTACTCCAGCGGTTGCACCAGTTGTTCGTTCACCCACCCGGTACCGGTCGGGATCGCCAGCAACAGCGCGTCACGCCGGAACGCGCCGAATCGTTCGAGCTCGTCCAGGGCGAGCTCCACCCGCTCGGACACCGTGTCGAACTCGGCCCGTCCCACGAATACCCGGATCGGCTCTCGCACCCTGCCCACCGCGAAGTCACCTAGCTCGGCAACGGTCGGTCCCTCGGTGAGGAACCGACGTCCCTGGGTTCCGGTATCGGCCCAGTCCACCTGGGAGGCCGGACCTCCCGAACGCAACGGGGAGGTAGGTCGCTCGGGGGCATCGGTGAGATCCCGGTCGCCCGCCGCGAAGGTGCTGTTGAGCCCGTCCAGGGTGCGCTGCAACACGGCGTGGTTGAGCGTGGTGACACCGATCCAGGCCAGCAGCACGAAGGCCAGCCCACCCGCCAGCCACCGTGGGAGCCGGCGCGCCCCGAAGCCGGTCAGCCGGTGCCAGGTCCGCAGCATCAGCCAGCCGAGCACCAACAGCACCGCCGCCACCAGGACGGCGACCACCAGGGACAGCCCGTACCGGGTCCAGAAGGAGCTGTGCGGCTGGCCCAGCCGGGCGAAGGTCCACTCGTGCTGCGGCACCGCCTGCACCACCGCATACAGGGCGTAGCCGATCGCCAGAGCCAGGACGCCGACCCGCACCCGGAGCGCCGCGGTCGCGCTGAGGCGCCAGGCCGGTCTGACCCGATCCGACAGCCAGGACCAGCACACCCTCGCACTCGCTGCGATGATCGCGCCGATCCCGTAGCCCAGTGCCAGGGCGACCCCGGCCAGCAGCCCTTGGAAGAGCCAGGAGCGCAAGAGGAGCGAGGGACCCAGCGACTGCCCGAAGAACCACAGGGCGAGCACCGTGGCGAGCGGTCCGGGTCGTTCCAGGACACGCTGCCACGTTGGTGGTCGGTCGAGTGCTGCTGGGGTTGCCATCGGTCTCCGGGATCGCCTCAGGGGTTGCCCCCGCGGGCTCATGATGTCAGAGCCGCGCCGGTTCAGTCCCGCGACACGGTCTCCCCCAGATCGAGTAGGGAGACCTGGTCACCGGCCACCAGCAGTGCACGTCCGTCCGGTAGGGGCACCGTGCGCGCCTTCGAGACCGGCACCCCCATCGGAAGCGCGATATCATGACGCTGGATCCTGCCCTCTCGTGGCTGGAGCACCGTCACGAATCCTCGGGTCGGGTTCCAGTTGCGCTGAACCACCGTCACCGCCGTCCGGGCCCCGGGCAGCCAGGTGAACTGGCGCGGGTCCAGCCCGGCCAGCGCCTGTGAGTTGGCGGGGTAGTGCACCACGTCCAGCTGACGCGGACGAGTCAGGTCGGTGACATTGAACAGCGCGGCCTGAGCGCCCCACCGGCCCTTGTCCCCACGCCCTTGGCCGATCCCGATCAAGCGATGTGGGCCCAGCGGATGCAGGTACTCCGAATATCCGGGGATCTTGAGCGAGCCGAGCAGCCGCGGTTCTTCGGGGTCCGAGAGGTCGATGGCATACAGCGGATCCCGCTCGCGGAAGGTGACCACCAGGGCCAGGTCGTCGAACCAGCGCACCGCCTTGATGCTCTCGTTGACCCCCAGCCGTCCGAGCCGTCCGACCTGGACCAGTGCATCGTCTCGCTCAGCCAGGGTCACCACCGCGTTGTGGTTGCGGGTGGCCCTCGAGGGCCCGACGGCGACCCGCAGAGTCCCCGCCGCCCAGTCCATCGACCAGCGGTCGCGCACCTGACCGGCCACGGTGCCCGATCCCAGATAGCGCGCCTCGGTGCCGTCCAGGGAGAAGTCGAACAGGTGGGTCATCCCCTCGGACTCGTTCTCCGGAGTCCGCAGCGATCCGCCCCAGCAACAGCCGGCCCAGCCGCTGTCGGCGGCCAGGAAGAGCCGATCCTCGGCCTCGTAGACCGAACGGGCTTCCGTGGCCACCCCGATACTGTCGCGCAGTTGCGGCGTCTGAGCCTCGAAGCCGACCACCGCCACCGTGTCCAGCCCCAGCTGGTCCCGCGGGATCGCCACGTCGGTACAGGCGACCGCCGCCCGATCGGGGCCACCGTCATCGCTGACCTGGGGCAACCAGGCGGTGGCCTCGCGGGTACGCACCAGCCGCTGATTGTGCTTGCGTGCCGTGCGCCGACCGGTCTTGCCGCGCGGCTCCCGGAAGTTCAGCTCGGGCAGCCCGGCACTGAGTACCAGCCGGACCGCGGTGCCGTGCTGACGGACCGAGAGCAGGGCTGCGTCGTAGCTGCTGCGGTGGATGATCTCAGGCGCGGACGGGTCACTGAGATCGATGCTGACCACCGCGGTGCGGCGGCCGGTCCAGGACTCGCTCACCGATGTCCGGAAAGACTTGGCCCCCTGCCCGATGACCACCGCGGTACTCCCCGAGAGCAGCAGCTCCGCCCCCTTGATCCCATACAGGGGCAGACGCGCCAGCTCACGCGGCTTCGCGTCGGTGACGTCGTGGGTGATCAGCACGTCGTCGGCGATGGTGACCAGCAGGCTGCCGTCGGTCTTGGCCACGTCAGGCTCGTCCACACCCCGTTCCTGGGTGTTGGTCCCGGTGTCGCTGGACTCGGCCCGGGACGTGCTCGGCCCCGATACCTTGCCGAGGCGTTGCGCCGTGCCCGAGGGATTGCGCATCGGCATCGGAGCGAAGGCACTCCACGCCGCGGTCTGACCCAGTGCCAGGTCGCCCCTGTATCCCATGGCCTCCACCCAGTTGTGCTCCCAGCCGTAGGGGCCGACCCGGTCCAGCGCCTGCCGCACGTAGTACTCGCCCAGCGCGGAGCAGCTGTCCGCGGCCCGCAGCTCGCCGTGGAAGGCGACCGGCGTCGCGTCGCTCGCTCCGGGCCCGGCGACGCCGGGTCGCGGCGCCCCGGTATCCGGCCCGACCTGGACACCGATCAGGAAGGCCGCCGCCACGGTGCCCAGCGCGGTCGCGGTGACCAGTCCCCGACGCACCACGACCGGCAGCCGTCGGACCCGAGTCGGGCGGCCGGTCCGGCCCTCGGCCCTGACCTCGTCGAGCGGCACCGGCCCGATCGGCAGCTCGTCCCATAACTTGCGCAGTTCGTCGGTCATCTCAACCCATCTCCGTCCTGAGTTCGGCCAGGTGGTCGTCGGCGGCCAGGTGGGCCAGGGCTCTGGAGAGCCGGCTCTTCACCGTGCCGGGGGCGACCCCCAGTGCCTGTGCGGTCTGTCGTTCGGAAAGCTGGACGAAGTAGCGCAGCACCACCACCTCGCGATTCACCCGGCTGAGACCGGCCAGTGCCCGATGCACCGCATCGACCAGAACCGTGCGCTCGGCCTCGTCCGGGCCCGCTCTCTCGGGGAGGCGCTCGGTCGGCTGTTCACCCCACCAGCGCCGTCGCCGACTGTCCCGGAACGCATTGACCAGGACCTGGTGGGCATACGCGTTCGGCGACTCCGATGCCGTCACCCGGGGCCAGGCCCGGTAGCACTTCACCAGGGTCGTCTGGGCCAGGTCCTCCCCCTCGTGCAAGGAGGCGCCCAGGAAGACCGCAGCCCGTACCAGGGACCCCCAGCAGGACCGGGCCCAGTCGGCATAGGCCGCCTCCGCGGCACCATCGTGCAGAGAGCGGTGCAGTGAGTCGTGGAGGGAGTCGTGGAGGGAGTCCCGGTCGGGTTCGGGGCCCGGGGCATCGCCCAGGTCGTGGTGCATGCTGGCCTCTTTCGCAGTTCCGGTGGAATCGTCCCTCCATCTGCTAGGACGAGGTGGCGGAACCGCAGGTTCCATGGGTCGACGAGGAGATTCCGAGTGTGTCGGGCGCCGGTGAGATGGTGGCCCGCATGGACGATCCGGACCGTGGCGCCGTGTACAGCGCAGAGAACCAGCTCTACGGCTGGCTGGATCGGACGCCCGCCTCGGGCACCCTGAGGCTGGACGGCCGTTCCTACCGGCCCGAACCGGACCCCAGGTTCACCGACCCGTCGTTCTTCGCGCTCTATCTCGACGAGGTGCGTAGCCACCTGATCCGACTCGAGCGGGACTACGACGGGCGGGAACAGACCCCGGTCCACGTCCGTCCCCGTCGAGGGGCCACCAAGGTCACCTACGAGTCGGCGACCCACACCATCGCGGTGCCACCGTTCGAGGTCGGTGGTGGCTGGGCGCTACGTGGCCTGGTGGCGCTGCACGAGTTCGCTCACCACCTGCACGGAGAGCCTGGGCATGGGCCCGGATGGCGGGCCACGCTGCTGCGCCTGCTGAACGATGTGGGTCACCCGGTGACCGCCGAGCTCTTGGAGCTGGCCTTCGTCACCGAGGGACTTGAGACGACCCGGGCCGCCGGGCCACCCGACGATGACGGCATCGTCTCGAAGATCGCCAAGCTACTGCGCCAGGGTGAGCGCACCGCCAATCCGCACGAGCGGGAGGCCTTCATCGAGCGTGCCCAGCAGCTAGCGGCCAGCAACTCGGTGGCTCTGGCCGTAGCCCGCGCACACGGCGAGCGGGCCGAGGGGCGGCAGGAGCCGACCACCGAACGACTGGTGATCGGCCGGGAGGGGCAACGCGGGCTGACCCGCTACCTGAGGCTGCTGCTGAACATCGCCCAGGCCAACGACGTGCACTGCCTGATCTGGCGCAACTCGGTGGCGGTGACGCTGCATGGGTTCCCCGGAGACATCGCTGCGGTCAAGGCGCTGTACCGGTCACTGCTGGTGCAGATGGTCGATGAGTTCGAGCGATGGCACAGCAGTCACGTCCCGATGCCGGAAGAGGTGTGGAACCCGCGGACCCAGGGCTACGAGTGGAAGGTCCCGGCCACCCTGACCCGTCGGTTGGCGTTCTACGAGGCCTATGCCGCTCGGATCAGGATCCGGCTAGGCGAGGCACACAAGGCCGGCGTCGAGCGGGCCGAGGCGGAGGCGGTGAGTCATGGCACGGCGGCGGGATCCACCGCACTGGCCCTGCGCCAGAAGGAACTCGACCTGCACGACTACTTCGTCGAAGCACGGCGCAAGAACAACGTCACCCGCTCGTGGCGAGGCGAGCGAGACCTCGCCTCGGACCGGGCTCCCTCCGCCGCCGACGAGGGTACCCGCGCCGGGGACCGGGCCAGGCTCGGCACCGAACCCGAGTTGAGCGGCAGGTGAGTCCTCCGGGCCGACGGATCATCCGTGCTCGCGCAGCAGCGCCAGGACCTGCCGTTCGAGGGGACGACGCCGGGAGACATCCTCCAGCGCCCGCCGTGCGGTAGCGCTGGCTACGGTGATGCCCCGGCCGTGTAGTTCCACCACCCGCGGGTCGACGTAGGACTTGCGCGCCTGGGCGGCATTGTTGCCCAGTAGTGCGGCTGCCTCGATCATCGCGTCGCGGACCTGCTGCCGGGGGGTCAACTCGTCCTCCTCGCGGGCGACGGCGAGGACGGCGGCCGCCAGGACGGTGGCATGCCAGGTTCGGAAGTCCTTGGCGGTGATGGGCAACCCGGTGACCCTGGCCAGGTAGTCGTTGACCCGCTCCGACCCGAGCGGCTGCCATCCTCCGGCGTCGCGGAACGCAAGCAGTACCGATCCACCGCTACGTCGGCGACGCATCGGGTCGAGGGCCTGGACGACGGCCCGGTCCTCCACCTCGACATGGTGCTCGATTCCCGACTTGCCGGTGAAGTCGAAGCGCAGGATCGTGCCGCACCGGTGCACGTGCTGCTTCTCCAGGGTGGTCACCCCGAAGCTCCCGTACCGATCGGCGTACACGTCGTTGCCGACCCGGAAGCACCCCAGGTCGAGCAGTCGGAACGCGGTGGCACAGGCCCGCTCCACACTGGGAGACTCCTCAGCCAGGTGCCGACTCACCAGGGTCCGGGCCCGGCCCAAGGCTCGGCCGAATCCTTCGGTCCGGGCGAACTTCTCAGCGTCCCGCGAGAGCCGCCACGACGGGTGGTAGAGGTACTGACGACGACCGGCCTCGTCGGTACCGGTGACCTGGAGGTGGCCGCGAGGATCGGGACAGATCCACACGTCCTGCCAGGCCGGGGGGATGGCGAGGGCGCGGATCCGATCCCGCTCGACGTCCGGCAAGGGCTCGCCGCGCTCGTCCAGGTACTGGAATCCGCGCCCCCGGCGACGCCGCAGCCAACCGGGACCTTCCGGGGAGACATGTCGCAGCAACTACGCCTCCTGTGCGGCGGTGCCCAGCGCTTGACCGGTGCGTTATCAGTGGTTGCGGAGCGCGTCGATCAACTCGTTCTTGTTCATCTTCGAGCGTCCCTCCACCCCGAGCTCACGCGCCCGCTTCCGCAGGTGCTCGACGGTCCAGTCGTCGTACGATCCGGCCTCGCCACCCTTGCGGCCGACTGCGGAGCGGGAGGTCTTGGCGGCCGCGTTCGCGATCCGGGCCGCCTTCTCCTTGCTGGCTCCGTCGTCGCGCAGGTCTTCGTACAGCTCGGGATCCTTGACGCTGGGACCCGGGTCCTGTCGCTTGGGCATCGTGGTCATCCTCCATCGCTGGTAGGCGAAACAACATCCCGCTGGTACCCATCCGGCGGGCGGTCATGCGTCGGGCGGGTCACGACCCGCTCGAGACCCGGTCCACGGCGTCCGATGCTCCCGCCATCCGGGCGCAGTGGGCGCAGCAGAAAATGTGCGACTCGTCCTGGATCCCGTGGCCCAGGATCCGGGTGCCGCAGTTGACACACTCGGGCGCCAGCACGCTGGCGGCACACTCCAGGGAGTCGAGCACCAGGTGCTCACCGGAGGAGGTCGTCACGGTGAACGACCGGTCGTAGTCGTTTCCACAGACAGTGCACACAGACATAGGGTCTCCTGATCATCGGTTTCGGTCGACCTTCTCGATCTCCGGTACCCACTCGGCGAGACCCGACCCACTGCTCGGCGCCGACGAGGAATGAGCCGTCGCGGTTGGGGAACCGAGGGTCATGTTCGCCCCCGTCATCAGCACCGGATCCCGCGGTGTCAGGTACCCCACCCAGCCGCGCCCGCTCGCTGCCCCCGGCGACGGACGGTGAGACCCGATGGTGAGACGGATGGCAGGGTCCCGCCCCAGCCCGACCCGCATCGATCGCAACTGGAACGAACTGCTCCAAGAGCTCCGGGTCGCCCAGACCGGGGTCCAGATCCTCACCGCATTCCTGTTGACCGTGCCGTTCTCGAACAGGTTCGGTGTGCTGACCACCGATCAACGGGTGATCTTCCTGATCGTCCTGCTGTGCGCGATGTCGTCCACCATCCTGCTGCTCACCCCGGTGGCCCTGCACCGCGAGGTCTTCCGCCGGGGCGAACGCGTCTGGCTCGTGTCCAGTGCCGACCACCTGGCCCGGGCCGGGCTCATCCTCTTGGCCGCCGCCAACACCGGGGCGATCTGGCTGGTGGCCGACGTGGTCTTCGACA
>CAYNFY010000070.1:0-21580 GCA_964396585.1 uncultured Nocardioides sp. | reverse complement strand
TGGAAAGCTCGCGGGCAGGAATGACGCCCTCGGTCTTGTAACCGATGTCGAGGAGGACCTCGTCACGGTCGACCTTGACGATGGTGCCGTCGACGATGTCGCCGTCGTTGAAGTACTTGATGGTCGCGTCGATCGCGGCCAGGAACTCCTCTTCGGTGCCGATGTCGTTGATCGCGACCTGAGGCGCGTCGTATCCGGAGAGGGAAGGGGTGGTCGTCATAAGTGGATTGGATCCTTGGATGGATGGAGTCGAACGTATACGCCGGAGGATCAGTGCCGTCCGACGTGACTCGTCCGGCGCGCCCCAGTCCGCTCGGTATGGGAGCAGGACAGACCTCTGGTGCAGTGTGCAAGACTACCGGGCCCGGTAGGCCGGGGTCCAACCGGGGCGAGCATCAAGGGGGATAATCTCGTCACGTGGTCGATCACCTCCCCCAAACCGTCCGTGTCGAGCGCCGATCAGTCAGCGAACGGGAGTCCCGAGCGGCCAACGGCGCCGACTGGGACCGCTACGCCGACGAGTATCAGGCTACCCATGGAGAGTTCCTCGGCGACGCCGGATTCGTGTGGGGACCCGAAGGGCTCAGTGAGGCCGAGGCCCAAGCCCTCGGACCGCTGAGCGGACGGCGGGTACTCGAGGTGGGATCCGGTGCCGGGCAGTGCTCGCGCTGGGTGGCCGGCCAGGGCGGAACCGCGATCGGCCTGGACCTCTCGTTCCGCCAGTTGCAGCATTCGCGCCGAATCGACGAGAACACCGGCCTGGCCGCCCCCTCGGTCCAGGGGACCGCCACCGCACTCCCCTTCGCCGACGACTCCTTCGACGTCGTGTTCTCCTCCTTCGGAGCATTGCAGTTCATCAGCGAGATCGACGTCGCCGTCACCGAGACCGCCCGCGTCCTGCGCCCCGGCGGGCGATACGCCTTCTCGATCACCCACCCGACCCGGTGGTCGTTCCCCGACGATCCAGGCGAGCCGGGACTCACCGCCAGCCAGCCCTACTGGGACCGCACGCCGTACGTCGAGATCGACGACGAGTCCGGACGGGTCGCCTATGTGGAGCACCACCGCACCCTGGGCGACTGGGTGCATCTGCTCTCGAGTCATGGCTTCAGGCTGCTCGAACTGCTGGAGCCCGAGTGGCCCGCCGATCTGGACCGGGTCTGGGGAGGGTGGTCACGTACCCGGGGCCTGCTGACCCCGGGTACCGCCCTCTTCGTCAGCACCCTGTCCGACTGACCGGCCGACCGACTGAACGACTGGGGCGTCGGCTACTGCGCCGCCCGGCTCCCGGCACTACGCCGGGTGCCCAGCACCAGGAACAGACCTCCGGCGAACAGCAGCACGCCCACGATCATGCCGACCAGCGGAACGGTCTTGAGCAGCAGATCGAGTTGTCCGATGTTCTTGTCCGCCTCATCCGCACTGGTCTTCTTCTGGGCATCGGTGAAGGCCATCGACACGTCGGCCGCCAGGTCCCCGTTCTCAAGCCAGCGAGTCTGCTTCTCGCGCTGATCCTGGATGGCACCGGTGCGCGGCTCCACGAAGATGTCGCGCGTACCGGAGTACGTGCCCGGGGTGCCTTCGGCGATATCCACCGCGGCCTTCTCGATCTCGGTCCGGAAGTGATAGGTCTCCACTCCGAAGATCCGCTCGGTACCCAGGAACTTCGCCGTGACGGCCGCATTCACCGCCGAGTCCCAGTACGGGTAGTCCTTCTTCTCCGTGTCGAAGGGGAACTTGTTGATCAGGCCCTCGTGCTCCACCGAACCCGGCGGCAGGTACTTGAGGCCGGGCACGGCCAGCGCCGTGACCCGGTCAGTCGCGAAGGCATCGGTCTCCACCTGGACCAGTCGGTCATCCGACTCGGGTACGCACGGCGGCGGGTCGTCGCGATCGATCACGACGCACACCACACTCGTCCATACCGCGACCTTGCTGTCGCTGGCGTTGGAGTCGGTCCTGGTGTAGTTCGTCGTCAGGATCGGGTTCAGCTCCAATTCACCGGTAGCGACGTTCAGCTTATTCGCGGTGCCCGAGAGGTGTGTGGTCTGGTCGATGTCCAGGGGCGTCTTCAGCACGACACCGGGAGCCCAGAACTGAGCGATCAGCCCCACAGCCACCAAGAATGCCCCCAGACCCATCAGCACGAGCCCAACAATTCTTCGCACGATTTTCCTCCCCATCCATCGGTCGGTGCAGAGTAACGCAGATCACACTCGAAGAAAACAAAACATTGTTCGTGTTTATGCTCTTGTGATGACGACGCTCCAGACAGGGCTCAGTACCGCACCGGAACCGACCACCCCCACTCCGCCCCGTCCACGCACACGGCGCCACCGGGATCGCCGACCCGCACCGCAACGGCCCCGGCCCGTCCGGTGACGTTGAAATAGGCCGTCTGTTCGCCCGGCTCGACCATGACCGCCTGTTCAAGGTCGTCTACCGACAGGTACACCAGCGTCTCGCTCAGGCTCTGCAACCGCACCGCCACCACCCGCACGACACCGTTCTCCCGGGCCACCTCGGGAATTTCAAGGACGACTCCGGAACGCCGCCCGAGTGAGTAGCCGCACCCCGGATAGTCGGCGCGGGCTCCGACCGCGTCCAATCTGCCCGGCACGACCCTTCCCCGCCCGTCGAGGGCAGCCAACTCGGTACTGGGCTGCATCAGCTCCTGCGGTCGGTTCATCGCCTGCAGCAGCGAACGGGTGTCGACCGCGGCGCTGACGTCGCTGGGCACCGCCAGGGTCATCGGTGTCCGGGCCGGCTGCCGGGCCAGGTCGCCGGTCAGGTTCGCCACGTACCGTCGGGCATGCTCCGGCTGCACCACCGGAGCCAGCATCCGGGTGGTACTGAGCCCCGAGACGATGACCACCGCCACCGCGACCCAGGGCGCCACACGCATCGGCATCCGGCTGACCGCCGCCCCGGACTCGCGGGCCGGGCCGGGTTGGAAGGCCGCGGCCGCGCCGATGGCGATGATGGGCAGCAGATCGGTGAAATAGCGCGGATCGCGCGCGACCAACGCCAGATACGTCGAGCGCCCCAGGAACAAGATGGCCGTCGCCATCACCAGATAGCAGCCGATGAACAGCCAACCCCCCAGCGCGCGGCGACCATTGGCCCGGACCGTCCAGACGATCACCGCCACGACCAGCAGTCCGAGCAGTACCTGAGTCACCACCGGGGTCTGGGGGAACCAGGTGTTGAGCGCTCCGCTACTGGTCCACGGGCCGCCGAACCAACCCGGGATGACCCCCTGGAACCAGGCCTCACTCAGGGTCTTGGTGAGGCTCTGATCGAACTGTCCGTCCTCGCCGCCCATCGAGGTCAGGGACAGGTAGAGACCCAGATAGCCGAGCAGCAGCAGAACCTGGCTGCCCCAGAACCACGGGCGCACCCGCAATCGGTGCAGTCGCGCGCGCCAGGGGGTACCCGCCGACATGACCAGCAGTTGGATGCCCAGCAGGGTAGGCAATACGACCAGGGACTTCTCCCAGAAGATGAGCCCCAGAGCGTGCGCGCCGATGCTGAGCGCGGCCCACCGCCAGCCTCCCCGTCGGACGTAGAGGACCATGCCCAGCACCGAGGCGAGCATCCAGATCTGCAACGGAAAGGCCTGCATCCCGGCGGCGAACCAGGTGCCGGTGACCAGGCTCAGCGGCGTGAAGAGATAGAGCGCGAAGGGCACCAACAACCACGGTGAGCGACCGAACAGGACCCGCAGCACGCTCAGCAGCAACCCCGCCGCCAGCACCTGCATGACGACCAGCAGGACCGCTGCCGGCACGAAGGAGGTGCCGTTGACCAGGCTCACCAGCCAGTAGACGACGTACTGGCCGATCTCGAGGTGACCGGAGTAGTCACGGATCAGGAAGTCTCGGGAGAAGCCCAGCTGATGGGCCATGGCCAGATGCAGGTAGTCGTCCTGCCACCAGTAGGACCCGGCGGCGACGATCCAGCGCACCACCGCCTGAACCGCGACCAGGGCCAGACCGGCCAGCACCATGGACTCCCCGCGAACCAGCCTGCGTACCGATCGGAGCCTGCGGCTCAGCCCACCCCTCAGGGCGGCTACCCGGACGGTCACCCCTCCGGCCAGTCCCAGCCCGAGCATCAGTCCGACCCCCAGGGCCAGCGCCAGATCGGCCGCCGCACCCGGACGGCCGGAGGAGATCCCCGACGAGAGCACCGCCGAGGTGGCGCCCACCAGCAGTGCCGCGACGGCCACCACCCAAGCGGTCAACCGGCGTCTGGTCAGCGTCCCCACCAGCAGGCCCAGCCCGGCCACCGGACCACCGAGGACCAGCACCAGACCGCCGATCAGGACCCGCCGGCGGCGGCCCGGCACCGCTTCCTCGCGCGGGGACTGGGTGGGCTGGACCGGCAGCCGGCGGCGGTCCCGTATCGACCCGAGCACCGCACCCACCAGGAGCAGGCCGGCCAGCAGCGCACCGACCAACAATCCCACCCGGAAGGTCCGATCGGGCTCGAAGACCAGCTCGACGGTGCCGCCCGCGCCGGCCGGGATCAGATAGCCCTGTTGCCAGCCGTCGATATCGGTGCGCGGCAGGGTCTTGCCGTCCAGGGTGGCGACCCAGCCGGCGTTCTGGTTCTCGGCGACCCGGAGCACCGCGGCATCGCCAGGTCCGACCTGGACCGAGCGCTCGACACGGCCCCACTGTCGTACCGTCATCGAACGCGGCGTGGACTCACTCGGCCCGGGAACGGCTCCTCTGGGGGTCCTCGGAGTGAGCGCCAGCCCCGTCGGCTGGAACTGACCGGTGGGCTGCACCACGATGGTCTGCTCCCCGGCCGGCAACCTCACCGGTCCGTCCCGGCCACACGTCCTCCAGGCCATCGGGCGACCCAGCCGCACGTCGGCGATGGTTCCGGTGACCTTGGTGCGATAGCTGGTGGAGCCGACCCTAATGGTGGGCCCGAGCCCGCAGCTGGCGCCGGTGGGTTGGGAGTCCTCGGCGGACCAGGTCATCGACTCCAGCCCATCGATCCGCAGGTCGCCGACTCCCATCGGCAACCGCGCGGTACCGGGCCCCTTGGGTCGTAGGAAGGTCAGTTGCACCTCGCCGTCGGCGCGCAGCGGGGCGAACGTGGTGCGCCACCCGAAGTCCACCACTCGGGTGCCGTGCGTCGTGCGAACCTCCACCGCCCGGGGCCGGACCCCCTGGCCGGCCGCGACCAGCTGGATCCCGCTGAGCTTGCGGGTCCCCGACCAGGTCAGGGTAAGCGTCGCGCGTTCGTCGGAGTCGGTGAGCCAGGCCGTATCCGGATCCCCGTCGAATGCGTTGCGTCCCGAGACCAGCGGATCGCCTCCCAGTACCGAGTCTGCGCTGGCCGAGGCGACGGTGCCTCCCAGCGGCTGTAACAGGTCGTCGGTCGACCGGCTCGGCAGCGCGACCACGGTGCCACGGGCCCGCCAGTCACCGGCACCGGTGACCCGCACGGTCTCCGAGAGCACTCCTCGGTTCTCTCCAGGGCGGGCGTTGAAGGGCTGGCAGATGGGTCCGAAGCTCAGGTCCAGACAGGTCCGTACCGGAGGATCCAGCCGCATGGACAGGGAATCGTCCACTCCGAGCGTGGTGTCCAGATCGGTGGTCGACGCGGTCGACTGACCGGGGATCTCCACCTCGGAGATGGCCACCTGCCGGGCGGCCTCTGGGTCACCCTCGACTCCGGCCACCGTCAGCCGGACACGGCTCACCGCGACATCGGGCAGGGACGCCAGGAAGAGTCCGTCGCGACCGATCCCGTAGACCCCAGACCGGGTACCGGTCGCGGTGTCATAGGTCATCCGCACCCGGGTCACGGTGGTGGTGCCGATGTCACGCTCGAACTGGGCCCGGACCACGCCGCCGGTGACCGGGGTGGCCAGCTTCACCTGCCACCACTGCCCCAGCGCTCGGCGCAGCGCACCGGTGCGCCACTGGGTGCCAGGGTCTCCGTCGAAGGCAGAGCGGGGCGCGTATTGCGGCAGGACCGCGCCGAGTTCCTCGGCGTAGCCCATCGAGGTGGAGGCGGTGACCACCGAGCCCGAGAGCAGGTCCCGGGTCCGGAACTCTTCGCCGGTGACATTGGGGAAATCCCGCGATCTGCGAGTACTGCGCCACGGCTCGAGCCTGGACATGACCTGGCTGAGGGCCTCGTGCACGCGCCCGAACTGGCGTTCCACCCGGTGATACTGGTCGCCGACCAGTCGCCGCCGATCGGGATCCGCCTGCGGAGTGATCCTGACGTATTCCGAGTCTGCCAGGGCCCCGGTCTCCAGCGCCGGGAGCAGATCGTCGGGGGCACCGTCCAACGTGCGCACCCGGGACTCGTCGAGCAGTTCCACGATCGGGTGCGGGTCGGCCACCCGATAGACATCGATCATCCGCTGCTCGCCGACGCCGGTCCTGCCGAAGCTGGCCACCCGGTCCAGCCCCGGGCTGGCCGCTACCGCGTGCTCCACCAGGTCCACCTGGACCGTCTCGGCGACATAGGGGTCGAGGTCCTTGCGCACCACCACATGAGTGATCCCGGACCTGGCCAGCAGGGTGGCCAGCTTCGGGCTGCCCTCCCCGGTCGCGATCCGGCGCTCGATGCTGTCCAGAAAGCGTGCGCTCGGCCCCGGAACCAGCGGCACCTGACTCCTGGTCACCCAGGCTGATCGGGCCTCCGGTTGCAGCGGCTCGTCGATGGTCCAGCCCCACGTCTGCAGTCCGAAGCTGGTCCCGGGCAGCACGAGAGCCCGGGAGTCTGGTCGGGCGCCGAGATAGTCGGCGGTCTGCTGCCAGGCATCCGGCAGCCGGTCGTAGCCGGGCATCCGGAGGTTCCCGGTGGCCAGCGGCAGACCGCTCAGGAGCACCAGTGCGGCGACCGAGCCGACCCCGGCGCGCAGCCACCGGGCGCCCTCCAGCGAGGCCGAACGGGAAGCCCTGACGCACTCGTCGACCAGATGCGCCAGACCGAGCGCAAGCGCCAGCCTGATCAACGGGTCGACCTTGTGGATGTTGCGGAACGGCGCCAACGGCCCGTCCAGGAGTTCGCGTACCCCGCCGTCCACGAACGAGCCGAGCACCTGGGGGTTGCCGGCCACCAGGCACAGCATCGCGACCAATGCCGTCGCCAGCAATGGACCGCGCGCCGGCATTCGGGACCAGCAGAGTCCGACCAGGCCCAACACCGCGACGGCCAGACCCACCGCCACCGAGAACGGCTGGGTGATCAGTTCATGGGCGCCCGGCATCCAGGCCTGGTCGCCGATCCGGTAATAGGCGAGCCAATGGTCGGCACCGCGCAGCACATTGGTCCACCCGGTAGGTGAGGTGGTCGCACTCGAGGTCTCGATGAAGTCGAGGAAGGGTGGACTGTACCGGCCGAGCAGCAGCAGCGGGGTGATCCACCACAGGCAGGCCAGGGTCACGGCACCGACCCACCAGGCCGCCAGCCGACGCCCCGGTGCCGTCCGGAGTCCGGCGAGCACGAAGATGCCCGGCATCGCGATCATGGCCAGCGTCCCGACGGCGTTGACCCCGCCCATGCAGAGCACCGCGACCCCGGACCACAGCGCACCCTGTCGCGGGCTCATCCGACCGCGGGCGGCCAGCACGATGGGAAGGACCGCCCAGGCCAGGAGGGCCGGTGGCAGTACCTCTCCGGAGATCACGGCGACCGAACCGAGCAACCGCGGCGCGAAGGCGTAGGCCAGCCCCCCGAGCAGGGCAGGAGCGGCGCGCAGCCCGAGTGCCAGCGCCAGGCGACGGGTGCCTTCGGCGGCCACCACCAGCAGCAGGGCCGACCAGACCCGTTGGGTCACCGCCGGGTCCAGGTTCAGCAGATCACCGAGCCAGAAGAAGGTGCCCTGGGGGAACAGATAGCCGTAGGCCTGATTCTGCAACTCCCCCATCGACGCCTCGGGGTTCCACAGGTGCAGACTGCGGGCGAGGAATCCGCCCGGATCGGTGGTCAGGTCCAGTTTCGTGTCGAAGGTGGTGCCGCGCGGGCCCGAGAAGAGCGAGAAGCAGAAGATGGCCAGCCAGCTGACCGGGACCAGCATCCCGGGCCAGAGCCGTGCCGCAGGCCCGGAGATTCTGTCCCGCAGTCGGCGCCCATCGTGCTCGGCCGGTGTTCTCACGCGATGCTCACACCCTCTCCGGCTATCTTTGGCCGCAGTTTATGGTCCGCTTCGTGATGAAGGTGACACGTGTTCGAAGAGTCCGCAGAGTTCCTAGCCGCCTGGCGTGCGGCCGAGCCGATTCCCGGCTGGCTCACCGAGGCCCAGGCGGCCCTTTTGCACCACGCTGCCCAGGACGTACCCGACGGCGGTACCGCCCTGGAGATCGGGAGCCACCAGGGACGTTCGACCGTGATCCTGGCCGCCACCCTGGGGCCACGCGAGGTGACGGTGATCGCCGTCGATCCGTTCGTGGAGGGTCGGCTGTTCGGCGGTGCGACCACCCGGGACAAGTTCGAACGTCATCTCACCGACGCCGGTGTCCGCGAGCACGTCGAGCTGATCACCGAGTACTCGACCAAGCTTCGCCCGGGATGGGAGCGGCCGCTGGACTTCTTGTACATCGACGGCAAGCACGACTACTGGACACTCTCCGACGACCTGCGGTGGAGCGAGCAGCTGACACCGTGGGCACCGGTCCTGGTGCACGACTCGTTCTCCTCGATCGGGGTGACTCTGGGCCTGCTCCGGCATGTGCTCTTCTCTCAAGAGCTGGCCTATGAGTCCCGAGCCGGTTCGATGGCGCTGTTCCGGGTGCGACCTCCCCGCCCCGTCGATCGGCTGCGCATGCTGGGCGAACTGCCCTGGTGGATCCGCAACGTCTTCATCAAGGTGCTGCTCCGCTTACGGCTGCGACCGGTGGCACGGCTCTTCGGGCACGACTCCCCCTACGACCCCTACTGATTCACGCCCCCTACCGATTCCGCACCGGCTATCAGCAAGCGCCGGATGGCCGCGCGTACGCTCGTCAACATGTCAAGCATCGATAACGGTGACAAGACCTTCCAATCCGATGAAGTCATCGGGGTTGCGGGTGATCACAACCGCTCCATAGGCGGCAGCGGTCGCCGCGATCATCAAACGGGATCCCGGAGCCGAGAACCGTCCGCAGGCGAGCTATACGGGACTCACGGCGGGCCGTTCGATTGGATCCGCGGCCTTACGCACACCGTAGCCGAGTTCAGCCCACGACAATGAAGAGACAGCAACCTCATAGTCGCGGTGAGAGAGTGCTTCGGCGACAAGCAGGTTGGTGTCGAGGATCGCCCTCACTCGACAGACTCCCACGGGTCGACCACATCGACCGTTGTGCGTTCAGCATCGATCTCCCGAGCCCACGCCTCGTCCGCACCGAGTTCACGCAGCAGGGAGTCGAACTCATCGCCAGAGACCCAGCGCGTCTGCCGCCTAGGCGCTACCTCGGCAATCGGCTCGCCATGATCAGTGACCGTATACGTGGCACCCGCCCTGACCTCGCGAAGCATACGTGTGGGGTTCTGCCGTAACTCACCGACACTGATTGTCTTGGACATGAAGAGCCTCCTGCCTAGACAGGAGGCTAGGCGCTCAGACTCCACGTCTCACCGGATATCCGCCCCCTGCTTGCGCAACACCAGCACCAGATTCCAGGTGACCACCTCGCGCAGCAGCGGGACCCGGAGCAGCCACCACGACCACCACGGGTTGTATCGGGGTCGCACGGCCACCACCTCGGCGACATCCTGACGAGTCAACCAGGCGTTCGCGTCGGCCACGGTCAGCGCGAAGAGGGACTCCCCGAACCTGTTCTTGGGCTCGCGCCCGTTCTTGCGGCGATACCGACGCCGGGCGTAGCCGCCACCCAGGTAGTGCCAGGGGGCGGTCTCGTGACCGCCCCACGGACCGAACCAGAGCGTCCAACTCACGTAGATGGTGCCGCCCGGCCGGGTGACCCGGACCATCTCCTCGACCATCCGCCACGGATCCGAGACGTGTTCGAGGACATTGGACGAGTAGCACACGTCGACCGTCTCATCGCGGAACGGCAGGTCCAGACCACTCCCCAGGACGGTCAGCCCACCGGACTGGTCCACCAGCCCACTGAGTTCTCCGACATCGGCCTCGAGCGCCAGATAGGTCGCACCGGCCTCGCTGAAGGCGTCTCGAAAATAGCCGGGCCCACCGCCCACATCCAGCACCCGACGGCCGTCGAGGGCCGTGTAGTCGGACAACTGCGCCACGGAGTCAGCGGCCAGCGCGGTATAGAAGCGTGCCGGATCGGGCTGTTCGTAGCGGAACTCGCGCAACATTCTCGCCGCACGCGTAAAAGTCGCCCGGCGACGGTCAGACCGTCGCCGGGCGGCGCGCCACGACACGTGGACTAACTGCCGTAGTTGATGACCGGCTGCTCAACACTCGTCGGCGAATGCTCGGGGGCACCCGTCTGTGAGTTGACCACGCCCACCATGGTGCCGACTCCGGCGACCGCCCCGACGGCCGTGACCGCGATACCGGCCACGATTGAAGAAATGCTCACGGTGTGATCCTCCCTGTTCAGCGACAGAATAGCAGCGAACGTCCGGACAGCCAGTGAATCATGTGGCGTGCGTCACGCCGTCAACCTGTGTCGGTGTCGTCGGCGCCGTCGCTGCCGAACCCCGCAGAGCCACCACGATCAACACGACCAGCAGCACCGCATCCAGCAGCACGACGCTCACCAGTAGCGGACGCAGCCCGTCGGCCTGAGTGCCCACCGCGACCAGGGCGAAGAAGCCGACCCAGAGCAGCACGTTGACTCCCCGACCATCGGCCGCGAGACCCGCGTACATCAGCAACTGCAACATCGCCAGGATCGTGCCCAGAACCGCGAAGAGCCACAGCGTGCTCTGCACCCCGGAGTAGGCCGAACCGCCGACGAAGACCAGGACCAACGGGCTGAGCAACCACGCGGCCAGCACGGCCAGCGCCCCCATCACCGCCACCCCGGACAGGCCCAGGATCAGCGCCCGGCGGCGCTCGTGGGCCACGACCAGCGAGGGGAACGCGACCACGGAGACGAACTGGGGCAGGAACACCACGGCCTTCACCAGGATCAACCCGGCCGCGTACTGGCCGGCGGTGTGCTCATCGAGCACCCGGCGGGCGATGATCACGTCGACATTGGACAACGCGTAGTAGGCCAGCAGCCCGGTGGCCGCCGCCAGGACAGGTCGCACCAGAGCCACCGGGACCGACGGGGCCCTTCGGCTGGCCCGGACCTGCTCGCGGGTGGCCCAGCCGGCCACCAGGACCGGGACCCAGGCGCTCACCGCGGCGGCCGCCATGGCGCTCCAGGTCTCGGGTCGCCAGAACAGGAACCCCACCCCGAAGATCAGCCGCGACGACCCGCTGCTCAGGTAGACCAGCGCCAGGGGCAACCAGTCGCGGCGTCCCTGCAGCACCCCGGCCTGGGCCCCGACCAGCGTCAACGGAACGGCGATCACCGCGACCAGGACCGCCGAGAAGACGTGGCGCAGTTGCAGAAAGTCGGCCAGCAGTGGACTGAGCGCGAGCAGCACCAGTCCCAGTGCCAGCGCGCTCAGGCAGGCCAGCCGGAAGACGCCGCGGAGCACTCCGGCGGTCTGTCCCGGGTCGGCGCTGATCATCCGGGCGGTGGTGGCCTGCAGCGCCAACTGGGCGACGGTGAGCACCAGGAGCAGGTTCATCAGGGCCGCGAACTCGCCGTAGGAGACGGGTCCGAGCAGGCGGCTCGCGGCGATCTGGAAACCGTAGGCGGCTATGTTCATCACGATCATCGCCGGAGCGATCAGACTCGCCCGTGTGACACCCTGCCCGAAGACGCGAGACCACAGAGCGCTGAACACCAGCGCACTGTACGAGTCCACCCACTGCAGAGCAACCTCCTCATGATGACCCCTTCAGCCCGAGAGTCCCGGCCCAGATGGCAGAGCGCGCTGCCGGCCGGGTGGTCGATCCTGCTCGCGGTGGCGCTGCTCGGCCCGGCCCTGGCGCCGGGATTCGTGCTGACCTACGACATGGTCTGGGTGCCCGACCTACCGGTCCGGGGCAGTTCCTTCGGGATCGCCTCGGGAGTGCCCCGGGCGGTCCCCTCCGACGCGGTGATCGCGGTACTGGACGAGATCGTGCCCGGCATGCTGCTGCAGAAGCTGGTGCTGGTGCTGCCGCTCGTGGCCGGGGGGCTCGGCATCGCCCGGCTGGCCCGACGGCTGCCCTTGGTGGGCGTGCTGACCGCCATCTCCTGCTACCAGTGGAATGTCTACCTCGTCGAGCGTCTGGTGCTGGGGCACTGGCCGATGCTCATCGCCTACGGAACCCTGCCCTGGCTCCTGGTGCTGCTCGGTCGTTGGCGTGAGACGGGACGCCTCCCGCCCGGACTGCTACCGGTCGTGGCTCTGGGAGCACTCAGCGCGAGCGCCGGCATCGCCACCACCGCGGTCTTGGTGACCCATGCCGCGGTGACCCGGTCCTCGCGCCGTCGGACCCTGCTGATGGCGGCTCTGGCGATCGCGGCGAATGCACCCTGGGCCCTGATGGGCCTGCTCAACGCCACGGCCAGCTCGGTGACCGCGTCGGGTGCGTCGGTATTCGCGCTGGCCGGCGAGGGGTCGGTGCCCGCTCCCCTGGCCGCCATCTCCCTGGGTGGGGTCTGGAACGGCGAGGTGGTGCCCGCCTCACGCGAGGGGATCCTGGGCTGGCTGACCGTTCTGCTGGTCCTCGCGGTGGCGCCGTTCGGGTGGCGGGCGCTGCGACGCCGCTTCGAGCGGAGCGAGGTGCTGCAGTGGTCGGTGCTGTGGGTGCTGGGCCTGGGGTTGGCCCTGCTGACCTGGGCGGCGCCCGCGGTGGTGACCTGGTCGAGCGGCCATCTCCCAGGAGCCGGGGTGGTCCGCGACGGAGCCCGGCTGCTCTACCTCGGCGCGCCCCTGATCGCACTCGTCGCGGGCTCCGCGGTGGCTGCGGCCTGGCAGTGGATGGGCTCTCGTACCGAGGACCGATGGGTCGTCGTCTCGGCGGTCCTGATCCCGCTCTTCCTGCTGCCCGACGCGTTCTGGGGGGTCCGCGGAGCGCTCACGGCGGTCCAGTACCCCGCGTCCCACCGGGCCCTGCATGGCATCGTCGAACAGGCACCACCCGGCGACGCCCTGTTCCTACCGCTGAGCAGCTATCGCCAGCCCGCTTGGAATCGGGGCCGCAAGGTGCTGGATCCGCTGTGGCGTCTTCAGGCCAGGGACCCGGTGGCCAGTGACGACCTGGCCGTGGCCGGTCAGCTACTCGGTGGCGAGGCCCCTCGGGTCATCGAGGCGGCCGCTGCGCTGGACCTAAGTACCGCGCCCGAGCGCTCTGCGGCGCTCGCCCGGATGGGGATCGGGGTGGTGGTACTAGACCACCGGACACCCGGGGCGGTGCCGGAGCTCACCGGGCAGGTGCTGTACCGGTCCGGGGACCTGACGGTCCTCGGGATCCAGGACGTGTCCCCCCGGCCCCGTTCGGTGGGACGGATCCTGCTGGCCCTCGTGGCGTGGTCCGGCTTCACCGGATTGTTACTCATTGGTACCGGTAGGTGGATCGTGAGTCGTCGACGACCCTGAACATGCTGTTAATGTGCTCGACATCACAGCGATTCTGGGAGGGACACGCTGGTGCGAGCGAACAGAACCGACCCTCGGGTAGGCGATCAGGCGCATGTTCTGGTGCTGGCTTGGCGCGATCCGAAACACGTCGAGGCCGGCGGCTCCGAGTTGTATCTGGCCGAAGTGGCCGATCGGCTGGTGGCCGGCGGCGTCCGGGTGACCCACTTCAGTGCGGCTTCGGCCGACCTGCCCCGATCGGAGATCCGGGACGGGGTGCGCTACCTGCGGCGCGGGGGCCATCTGACGGTCTATCTCTGGGCCGCCCTGATGCTGGTACTGCGTCGATTCGGTCGCATCACCGCGGTCTTGGAGGTGCAGAACGGGATGCCCTTCTTCGCCCGGTTGTTCACCCGGCTGCCGGTGGTGGTGCTCGTGCATCACGTTCACCGAGAGCAGTGGAAGATCATCGGTCCGATACTCGCCCGGCTGGGCTGGTTCTTGGAGTCGAAGGCCGCCGTCGTGGTCAACCGGGGCACCCGCTATGTGGCGGTCAGCGAGGTGACCCGCGAGGAGTTGATCGAGTTAGGTGTACGCGGCCCCGATATCGCGATCGCCTGGAACGGTCCGCCGCCGGTGCCCGACTTCACCCCGATGGGAGCGGACCCGGATCCGCATCTGGTGGTGCTGTCCCGGCTGGTCCCCCACAAACAGGTCGAGCACGCCTTGGACACGGTGGCCGAGCTGCGATCCGACTTCCCGGGACTGCATCTGACGGTGGTAGGCGATGGCTGGTGGCGCGACCGGCTCACCGAGTACGCGGCCGCCCGCGGGCTGGGCGACTGCGTCACCTTCGCCGGCTATGTCAGCAACGAGCGCAAGTTCGAGATCCTCTCATCGGCCTGGGTGCACCTGCTGCCCTCGGTGAAGGAAGGCTGGGGACTGGCGATCATCGAGGCGGCCCTGGTCGGAGTTCCCTCGGTCGCCTACTGGGCCTCGGGCGGGGTTCGTGACTCGATCATGGACGGGGTGACCGGCCTGCTGGCCGCCGGCCACCGCGACTTCATCGAAGACACCCGACGACTACTGGCCGAGCCGGCCTGGCGCCGAGAACTGGGTGACAAGGCCCGGATCCGGGCCGCCGACTTCAACTGGCAGAGCACAACCGAGACGATCGCCGAGGCGCTGAGGGTCCCGTTGAAGCCCTGGTGAGGGCTCACCCGGTGGTCCTTCGGTAGCCGGTAGCACCGAACACCGCACTCGCCAGAGCCTCGGCGATTCGTTGATGTTCGGCCGGGGTGAAGTCACGAGCCCGGGTGCGGACACTGATCGAGGTGCGTTCGGCGGTGCTCGCAGCACCCACCGCTACCGCCCGCGGACCACTCAACGCCGGATAGAGGGTGAGCGCGATCACGCCGGGAACCTCGATCACCCCGATATTGCTGACCGTGGCGGTGGCGCCCAGTCGGGACTTGAGCAGCCCGACCACGCGTGGGCCGATGCCTGCGGCACTGGTCTCTGGGAACGCCGGTTCCGGATCGGCCCGAGTCATCAGCGACCGGATCGCCTCGATCCCGGTACCGGTACCGGCGCGCAGCCGCAGGAAGGCGGTCTGCCGGTCCGGGACGAGTCGAGTGGTGGCTCTCGTGGACGCTCCGATGGCCAGGACCGCGGGTCGTCGGGTCGGGCCATGCAGTTCCCGATGGGTCCCCAGCACCTCGGCGGCGAGCCTGGCGGTGCCGAGCCGCACCTGGTCCCCCACCAGGACCGTGATGTTCTCACCCACCGCTCCCGAGGTACCGGTACCGGTGAACCTGGGGGGCGGCGAGACGACCGCCTCGATCACCCGCAGGCCGCTGGATACCAGGAACGAGTGCCGGGGGCGGCGACCGCTCACCCCCGTGGCCGAGGTCTGCGGCTCGCTCGCCAGCAGGGTGCCGAGTACCGCGATGAGACCCAAGCCGTCCGTGGCACCGTGGTGCGCCGCGAGCAGTAATCGGGTGCCCTCGGGGCTCAGGGCGGCCCGCAGCAAGGGAGCCCCGGCACCGTAGGTCGGAACCAGCAGCGTGGCCAGCGCCAGATCCAGATCCGCCACGACCAGTTCGGGCTCGGCCCCGAAGTGTGGGTGCTGCTCGACCAACCGGCGTAGTCGAGGCTCCAGGACCGCAGCCTCCTGGGGCACGGCGAGCTCGGCCACCAGACCGATCCCCCAGGTCGAGTCGGGGTCACCGTAGAGCCCCACCACCTCGTGAGCCGATGCCATCACGGGCGTCGGGCGATGCTTGGGCGTCATTCCGGTGCCGACTCAGTGAGCGGCTTCGTGCCACGTCCGCCCGACCCCGACCGAGACATCCAGCGGAACCGTCAGCCGGGCGGCGGCACCCATCTGCTCGCGCACCAGGGTCTCCAGGGCCGCCCGCTCACCGGGTGCCACGTCGAAGACCAATTCGTCGTGCACCTGGAGCAGCATCCGGGAGCCGAGGCCGGCCTCGCCGATGGCCTTCTCGACGCCGAGCATCGCGACCTTCACCAGGTCCGCCGCGGATCCTTGAATGGGTGCGTTGAGTGCCATCCGCTCGGCCATCTCGCGCCGCTGACGGTTGTCGCTGGTCAGATCGGGGAGGTAACGGCGCCGGCCCATGATGGTCTCGGTGAACCCGCTCCGGCGGGCCTCCTCGACCACCCCGGCCAGGTAGTCGCGCACCCCGCCGAAGGTCTCGAAGTACTCCTCCATCAGCCCCCGCGCCTCGGCCGGTTCGATCCGCAGCTGCTGGCTCAGCCCATAGGCGCTCAGCCCGTAGGCGAGCCCGTAGTTCATCGCCTTGATCTTGGCTCGCTGCTCGGAGGTGACTTCGTCGGCCGGCACACCGAAGACCTTGGCGGCCGTGATCGAGTGGAAGTCGCGACCCGAGCGGAACGCCTCCTGCAGGTGCTCGTCACCGGACAGATGCGCCATGATCCGCATCTCGACCTGGCTGTAGTCGGCGGTCATCAGGTAATCGTTGCCCGCCCCCACCACGAACGCCTCCCGGATCCGGCGACCCGCCTCGGTCCGGACCGGGATGTTCTGCAGGTTCGGATCGGTACTGGAGAGCCGCCCGGTGGCCGCGATGATCTGGTTGAACGTGGTGTGGATCCGGCCGTCCGGGGCGACCGTCTTGCGCAACCCCTCGACGGTCTGGCGCAGCTTGGTGACGTCGCGGTGGCGCAACAGCGCCTCCAAGAACGGGTGCTCGGTCTTCGCGTAGAGCAGCTGCAGCGCCTCCGCGTCGGTGGTCCAACCCGTCTTGGTGCGCTTGGTCTTGGGCATGTCCAGCTCGTCGAACAAGACGACCTGCAACTGCTTGGGCGAGCCGAGGTTGATCTCCTGGCCACCGATCGCGGCATAGGCGTCCTGCGCGGCCTGGCGGACCTGGTCGGCGAACTCGGACTCCAAGGTGTCGAGGTGATCGAGGTCCACCGCGATGCCCCGTTGCTCCATCCTGGCCAGAGTGTGCACCAGCGGCAGCTCCACATCACGGAGCAACTCGGCGCCACCGTGCTCGGCGACGTCGGTGCCCAGCACGTCGGCCAGGTCCAGTACGGCCCGGGCCTGCAACATCGCGGTGTCACCGGCGGAGTCGTCCAGTCCGTCCAGGCTCAACTGTTCCGGCTCACCGTCGTCCTGCTTGAGCTCCCGGCGCAGGTACCGCAGGGTCAGGTCGGCCAGTTCATAGGACCGCTGATCGGGAGCGACCAGGTAGGCCGAGAGCGCGGTATCGGTGACCAGCCCGGACAGCTCCCACCCACGGGCGGCCAGGGCCAGGATCGGCCCCTTGGCGTCGTGCATCACCTTCGCCGCGGCTGGATCGGCCAGCCAGGCCGCCAGGACTGCGTCGTCCTCGGCCGTCAGGTCGGCCGGGTCCAGCCAGGCCGCGTCATCGGCCGTCGCGAAGGCGATCGTGTGTACCTCCCCGGTACCGGCCCGCCAGGTGCCCTGCACGCTGAGGCCGACCGGCCCGGTCCGTTCGGCCAGCCAGGCCGCCACCGCCCCCTGGGCGAGCCGTTCGCCGGCCAGCTCGAAGCCCGACTCGGGCTCCGGCTCGGCGTCGGGGGCGAGGGTGTTCAGGATCCGGGTCCGTAGCTCGCCTCGGAACTCCAGTTCGTCGAGCAGTTCGAGCGCGGCGGCCCGGTCCCATTCGATACGGGCCAGGTCGGCGGGGGCCAGGGGCAACGGCAGATCGTCGATCAACCGGTTCAGGTGCCGATTGCGGATCACATCGCCCAGGTTCTCGCGGAGCGACTCACCCTTCTTGCCGGTCACCTCGTCGGCGCGGGCGATCAGATTGTCGAGTCCATCGAACTGGTTGAGCCACTTGGCCGCGAACCCCTGACCCACTCCGGGTACGCCGGGCAGGTTGTCGGAGACCTCGCCGACCAGGGCGGCGAGCTCGGGGTAGCGGGCCGGGGGCACCTTGTACTTCTCCTCGACCGCGGCCGGGGTCATCCGGGCCAGATCGGAGACGCCGCGCATCGGGTACAGCACCGTGGTGGTGTCGGTGACCAGCTGCAGCGAGTCCCGGTCGCCGGTCAGGATCAGCACGTCCATCCCGGCCTCTCCGCCCTGCCGGGCCAGGGTGGCGATGATGTCGTCGGCCTCGTATCCCTCCAGGTCCAGGTGTCGGACCTGCCAGGTGTCGAGCATCCGCCGGATCAGCGGGAACTGACTGCGGAACTCATCGGGGGTCTTGTTGCGCCCGGCCTTGTACTCGGGATACTCCTCGAGCCGGAACGTCTGCCGGGACCGGTCGAAGGCGACCGCGACATGGCTGGGCTGCTCGTCGCGCAACACATTGATCAGCATCGAGGTGAACCCGTAGACCGCATTGGTGTGCTGTCCCTCGGTGGTGGAGAAGTTGTCCACCGGCAAGGCGAAGAAGGCCCGGTAGGCCAGGGAGTGGCCGTCCAACAGCAGCAGACGGGGGCGGGTTCCGGCGGCGGTGGCAGCAGTCTTCTCGGGCACGGGGCGAGCCTATCGAGAAGCACCCCCCGACAGCAGCCTGGGCCGGATGCGCACAATGGGTCATATGAGCGATCAGCACCAGCAGGTACCCGATCTGGCGGCCCTGAGCCTCGAGGAATTCCTGGCTCTGATGCCCGAGGGCATGGGCCGACTCAACGAGAAGATGGGGATCGAACTCGTCGAGTTCTCCCACGAACGGCTGGTGGCGACCATGCCGGTGTCGGGCAACACCCAGCCCTACGGGCTGCTGCACGGCGGCGCGTCGGTGGTGCTGGCCGAGACTCTCGGCTCGGTCGGTTCCGCGATCCACGCCTACCCGGACCGAATCGCCCTCGGGGTGGACATCAACGCCACCCACCACCGTGCGGCGAAGCCCGGCAGCGTGGTCACCGGAGTCGCCACCCCGATCCATCTGGGTCGTACCTCGACGGTCTTCGAGATCGTGATCACCGACGAACGAGGCAAGCGGGTCTGTACCTCCCGGATCACCTGCGCCCTGATCCCCGCTCACCGCTGAGAGGGCAGTTGTGCTGACCTCCAGGTAACTTGCAGTGCCTCCTCAGCGGGGGTGGTCAGCCGGAGACGCGGTCGCGGCGCAACATCCGTCGGGCGGCCAGCACCCGATCCCGCTGGCGGGACTGGGAGGTGCTGCGCTGGGTGGCCGGACGCATCGCCATCAGTCGGGACCGGACCGAAGCGGTGGAACTCAGCCGCAAGGTGGCAACCGAGGTCAGGGTCAGTCGAGCCAGGAAGCGGTTGCCGTCCCGAGATGTCGCACTCGCGGCTGCGGTCATCGTGCCGATGCCCCGCTCCTCGGCCAGGGTGGCAGCGGCCTCCATCAGTACCGCGCCGACGCCGCGGCGACTGAACCGTGGGAAGACCGTGGGCGCGACGCACTGCAGGACGGGTTCAGGATTCAGCGGAGACAGCATGGTGGCCACCAGGTACACCGCACCGGCGAGCTCGCCGTCCTGCACGGCGACCAGTAGCCACTCGTCATCGGACGCAATGGCCCGATCCACGGCGGCGAGGCAGTCAACGATGCGTTGACCGTCATCACCCTTGCGGAGCATCTCGCCCCACAACGCCGCCAACACGGGGGCATCACCGGGCTCTGCGGCTCTCAGCGTGATTGCTGACCTTGACATCGGGGTCACCGATTGCCTTCCTTACTCCACGAATGCGCCTGCTGCGGTCCATTTCCCCCAGCCGCGGCAAGGAGGAGACTACGCTGCCACACCCCGTCATTGGGAAGAGGAGCAAAGATTGTTCATAGGTGTGGGGACCGTGGTGCCTGGCCCGGTGAGGGGCATCTACCGGGCGTCGCGATCAGTGTCACCGAATCACATCAGGATCCGGACACTCCCGGACCGTGCTCGATCACGCCGTCGGCGACCTGTTTCATCGACAGGCGCAGATCCATGGCGGTCTTCTGGATCCACCGGAACGCATCGGGTTCGCTGAGACCCAGATCCCGCTGCAGGATCCCCTTGGCCCGCTCCAACGCCTTGCGCGTCTCCAGTCGCTCGGAAAGATCGGCGACCTCCCCCTCCAGGGCGCGCACCTCGGCGAACCGGCTGACCGCCATCTCGATGGCCGGCACCAGGTCGGAGCGGTTGAAGGGCTTGACCAGATAGGCCATCGCGCCGGCGTCCCGGGCCCGCTCCACCAGTTCGCGCTGGCTGAACGCGGTCAGCATGACGACCGGGGCCAGTCGGGCTCCGGCGATTCGTTCCGCGGCGGCGATTCCGTCCAGGACCGGCATCTTGACGTCGAGGATGACCAGGTCGGGCAGCAATTGCTCGGCCAGTTCGATGGCCACCTGACCGTTGGCGGCCTGACCGACCACCTCGTAGCCCTCTTCGGCGAGCATCTCCGCCAGGTCCATCCTGATCAGCGCCTCGTCCTCGGCGATCAGCACGCGGCGGACGGAACCAGCAACGTCGGGACCCAGAATGCTCACCGGCACAGATTAACTCCTGAGACACCCCGGCCCCCGAATCCGATCTTCGGCGACCCGTTCTGTACTCTGTGCTCTGCGCCCCGGTAGCCCAACGGCAGAGGCAATGGTCTCAAACACCATCCAGTGTGAGTTCGAATCTCACCCGGGGCACCACCTTCTGGTGGATCCGCGCAGTGAGGTGTCCTGGTTGGATCCGACACACATCCACCGATCGGGGGGAACTGAAGTGTCGCTGTTTCTATCCCCAACACGGCACCTATCACCAACGAATCAGTTAGCGCGACGGACAGCGAGACGCAGTGATCACGGTTCGTGACTACGTCATCTCCGACGCCGACCTGACCTGGCGCTTCTCCCGCTCCTCGGGGCCCGGTGGGCAGCACGTCAACACCACCGATACCCGGGTACAGCTGACCTTCGACCTGGCCGGGTCGGATGCCTTCCCTGATGACCTCAAGCAGCGATTGCTTGCCCGGCTCGGAGATCGGGTCGTGGTCGTCGCCTCCGAGCATCGTTCCCAGTTCCGGAACCGTCAGGCGGCGCAAGAGCGCTTGGCGGCGATGCTCGAGGAGGCGATGAAACCACCGCCTCGACGGCGGGTCCGGACCAAACCGTCGAAGGGCGCTCAACAGCGACGTATCAACCAGAAGAAGCGACGCAGCGAGACCAAGCGGCTCCGCGGGCGACCCGAGGACTGATCGAGACTCCACCTGCGGTCCGGGCACCGACCTGGGACGACTAGAATCGGGCGGGTGAGTCGACGATGAGCAAGATGGACAATCTCCGCGCCATGCGCGAAGCCCGCTACGAGGCGGCCAAGGCCAGTGCCGCGAAGACCGCCACCGCCCCGAAGGCGAAGCAGCCAGCGACTCGCCAGACCAAGACGACCGAGGCCATAGCCGACGTCCCCGACGTAGCCCCGGACGGATTGTGCGGGCACCGGAACATGAGCGGCCGGAGTTGTACCCGTGAGAAGGGGCACTCAGCCAAGAGTCACCGCTACTCCTGAGTGATACGCAGAAGTACCGCGCAATGCC
>CAYNFY010000069.1:0-21939 GCA_964396585.1 uncultured Nocardioides sp. | reverse complement strand
AACGGCGTTGTCGAGGGCGTTCACGGCGAGTCGGGCCTGCATCCGTGCGGCGATCGAGTAGCCGACGATCCGGTTCGAGTGCAGGTCCTTGATGGCGCAGAGGTAGAGCTTGCCCTCGTCGGTCCAGTGCTCGGTGATGTCGGTCAGCCACAGCCGGTTCGGTTCGCTGGCGGTGAAGACCCGCCGCACCAGGTCGTCGTGTGCGGGGGCGCCGGGCTTGGAGCCCTTGCCCGTCCGCTTCTAGCCGAACCTCGACCACCAGCCGTTCGCCTGGCAGTGCCGCCACACCGTGCGATCACACGCTCGATGCCCGCCGTCACGGATCTCATCGGCGAGGAACCGGTAGCCGAACTCGGGATCGTCGCGGTGGGCGTCGAAGATCGCGTTCGCCAGGTGCGCCCGATCGAGCTCGCGTTCGGTGACCGGCTCGGCGAGCCAGCGGTAGTAGGGCTGGCGGGCGATCTTGAGGACCCGGCACGTCACCGTGACGGGGATCCCGTCGACGGCCAGCTCACGGACGAGCGGGTACATCATTTTCCCGGCAGGTTGGCCTGGGACAGGTAGGCGGCGGCGCGGCGCAGGACCTCGTTCTCCTGCTCCAGCAGACGGATCCGTGTCCTGGCTTCACGCAGTTCTGCGGACTGGGTGGCGGTGGCGCCAGGACGTTCACCGTCCTCGATGTCGGCCTTCTTCAACCACGAATACAGCGTCGTGAAATGGATCCCGAAGTCCTTCGCGATCTGGGAGAGCTCCACACCGGGCTCACGGTTCCTGGCGACTCGGACCACATCGTCGCGGAACTCCTTGGGGTACGGCTTGGTCACGGGGACATAATTCCAGCCCAACCATCTGGTTAGGCCGCTCGGTTGTCACCTATCCGTGCAGCAGTCCCAAAGAGACGTGTCTACAGATACTTTGGGGTTCCGGAGAATGTTCATCGGGAGCTGAGGGCTGCGTCGAGTCATGGAAAATTCCTAGAGTACCACGTGAAGCGTGCTGGGTACGGCTACGAGCCAGTCTCCTAGCGCTCGCGTGGCGTGCCCCGTCTCCCACTCCTTCCGCCCACGCCGAAGCTGGCCAGCCGCGCGGCGCGTGAGCGGCACAGAACGCGGTTGCGTGGTTGCCCAGCACGCGGGCGGGTTGCCGATTCTGGCTGCGCGTACGCCAACAGGTGAGTTGGTGACTGCACAGGTCGAGGTCCCCTAGACTGCTCTAGGGGACCTCTCGGACGCCACACCGCTTACGATCGCAGAACGACCGCGATGAGTAGGAACAGAACTGCAAGCATTGCGAGCATTTCCATGGCACTCACCCCTTTCAGCCTCAGCAGAAGGAACGGGTTACCTCACGCGGTAGCGGCGTGCCTTGCAGCGAGACAGTTCGGTCGGGTCCGTGGACCCTAGGGGTGGTGTCGCGTCCGTATTCGGGAGCATAGGCCCTGAGCCAAGGGCGCGGAAGGGGACAGCCCACCGAGCAGGAAAGAGTTGGGAACTTTCTGAATTGGCGTCTCCGCAGGTAGTCCCCGAGATGCGTCGGTTGGGTGCTGGATCGCCTCTGAACTTCTCTGGCGATCTTCTGCACGGTGGTCACATCGGAGCCCGACAGTGGCTCTCCCAGATGGCCAGGAGGCCATCATGACCAGCACGGCAACGAAGCCCGCCAAGCCCACCGCGAAGAAGGCTCCCGCGAAGGCTGCCCCGATCAAGGCCGCGCCGAAGCCCGCGACTCCGGCGAAGGCCACACCGAAGGCGGCTCCCAAGTCCGAGCCCGTCGAGCCCGCTGAGCCGAAGACGTTGGTCGGGGCGCTGGCCGCTGGCAAGGTCACGTTGATCAAAGTTCGTGGCAACGGCACGAAGCGTTCGCTTCCGTACCTGCCCGTGGGGAGCGAGGGGAGGAAGTAGGCCGAAGCCGTCGCCAAGATGCGCGAGGCAGGTCAGTCCGTGGACTCGATCGCGGAAGCCCTGTCGGTCTCGCCTGCGACGACTCGCCGCTTTCTGACCAACCTCGCCCTGTCGCTAGCAGTCGAGTCCGGCGCACACGACGCCAAGTGGAAGCCGGGCACCAAGGAAGTCGTTGTGCAGACCGTTGTCATGAAGTGAGGCTGACACATCAGAGATCGTCGTATTCGTCACCCTCGGTTTGCATTGCGATGTCCCCGATCTTGATGTACGAGTCGTCAAGTGAGAGTTCATGCTTGAGAGTCGAGCCCGACTGAATGTCGAGAGTCTCCACCCGGGCAGGGGTGCCGGTGAGGGATGACATCGCGGACATGACCCCCGGAGTCCCGCCGACGGTTCGAAACGTTCGTCCTACTGACATGTTTCCCGAGTCGACTCTGACGATCTTCACCACTGTCTTCGGAATCTCGACCGTGCCCAGAACTGCTCCGGAGTCGGGGTCCTTCACGTCGATCCCGTTGCGGTTCAGGATGACAAACCTCATGCCAGTGGTAACGCCGTCGTCCGAGCCGACGTTGAGCACTAACTCGCGGCGACTCAAGACGGCCGCCACCTTCCCTTGGATGCGAACGCTGTCAGTTGCCACCGTTCAGACTCCCTTCTGCTTGCTCGACGGCGTTGGCGTGAAACATCTTCCAATCCTCAACCGACTCGATGAAACCTTCTTCGAGGTAAGAGAGGTGAACTGAGAGTTCACCGATCCCCTTGCGGACGTCAGGAACAGTCGCGCTGGTCGTGTTCAATTGCTCGGCGAGGTTTCTCGCTAGAGAGGCACGTGCAGCAAGGCGCAGGAGATGTCCCACTGACCTCGTCGCCAAAGTTGGGTCAGCGCGCCCCTCCCCGCTGAAAAGCCACGCGCCACCGAACTGAACCGCAATGGCGCCGACCGCAATGAGCCCTTGGGTGCTGGCAGGAGGAGGCTCCTTCGCATTCCCGAGAAGTGCCAAGAGAACTGTCAGACCTGCGCCAAGGACCACGAGGGCGACGCCCCAGCGAGATCGTACAGATCTCTTGCTCCACGAGTCCAACGGATGGCAACCCTTCTACGTGCTCCAACTTTAGATAATCCTACGGGACACTCTCGCGCTTCAATGCGGTGTCAGAACAGTTGGCTCGGATGCACGTTGAGAGCATCGGCCAGCACCACCTCGCTGAGCACCCAGCGGCCTCGTTGCTCGAGTTCGACCACGGGCCGGCGACGTATTTATTCGATGTCGGCTCCGAGACGCACGCAGCGCGGACGGTGGCGGCAGTGGCGCGACCGACAGCTCCGGTCGGGCTGCGTGATGCTACCTATCAGCGAGGGTTTCCAACACGTACCGAATGGCATGGCCGTGCGTTGGACCGCGGTCACTTCGTGGCGTTCAGCGGCGGAGGGCTCTTCGGCCCGAACATGTTCGACCAGGACCGCGCACTGAACCGGGGATGGTCGCGCGCGGGCAAGCGCTATCGCGCTCTCGAGAACAAGGCACTCGGTACACCCGGCGCGGTGCTGGTGGTCCTTCCGCAATACGTGGACGAGTCCGACCTCCCAGCCTTCCTTGACGTGGTGGTGCTCGATGTCGGCGGTGTCGAGGCCGAGCGGTTCCGGAACCGCTACGACCTTCCTATCGATGCGGGGGAGGAGGCCTTGGACGTTCAACTCGAAGGCGCCACCAATGCTCAGCTCGGAGGGCTCGGTGAAGAGACCGCAGCTGTCTGGATCGAGTCCGCCCTCGGTGGGACGGTCGTTGCTCTCGGGGATGCAGGGATGCCACGCGATCTGGGCAGGCAGGACCTCGATGTCCTTGCGATCGTCGATAACGTTCTGGTCGCGTTCGAGGTGAAGACTCGGTTCCACTCGCGACGCGCGGGCCGACTCACCCGCACCGGAAATCTGTATCGGCCGCGGCTGCGACGGGCCGGCCGTGCTGAGGGGCATCGCCAAGGTAGTCAGCCCTACGTGGCCGAACGACTCGCTGACCACATCGATACAGACGATGAGGACTACGAGGGTGTCGAAGTCCGTGTTGTCGCGTTCGACCTCGTCTCCTTCCTGGCCCAGCGGTTCGAGGTCGATGACCATGGTCGGAGGCTGCGTGTGCTCGGCCCTCCGACTCCCTGCCGGGAGGAAGCACAAGAGGCTGTGAACCGGATCCTCGAACATCGTGGCCATCTGTAGGTGTGCACCGGGGCCGGCGTTATGTCGCGGGCTGAGCTGTTGGGCCGCTATCCGGTCCGCCGACGGACCAAGTCGTGTCGGACGTCACGTATAGCGTGATTTCATGGAGACGACGTTGGTGGATCGGCTGGTTGACCGCAGTCCTGCGGCCTGGCTGGACGCGATGGACGAGGCCACCCGTCGACGTCGTCTGGACGAGGTCTCCGAACTCGAACTGCTGGCTGGATGGGCAGACATCCACTCCGGCGACGGTGAGACCGACGACGTGTACATCCGCCACGGTCTGATGTCTCAATTGGGTGGTGAAGGTACCCCGCTGGTGATGGATCACTGTCTGGGGGAACCAGCGATGGTCCGTGGTGTGGGGGTCATGTCGATCATCAACGCCACCGCCGATGTGTTGGACCTACCCGGATCCGCGAGGAGTGACTGATTGAGGTTGCCGGACCGACGGGTCTTCTCTCGCGATCCTTGTTCACGTCCCGGCAACGCACGACAGCTTCGCGAGGTTGCTGAATGGATACCGCAAGCGCCAACCACGTCTGCTACCGGATGCTCGACCCGGACCTGCGGGGCACGGGAGCCAGTCTGACGTGGCTGTTGGCCGGGAACGAGGAACCGTCACTGACCTCGATGAGGATCCGCGTGCCAGTCCTGAGGCCGATCCCTGCCATTGATGTCAGAACTTTGGAAAGAGGGTGAGCATCGAGCATCTCCTCGATCTGCGACGCGGCCTCGGCCCGCTGGGCCACTAGCCCTGCCACGGTTGTGGCGAGCTGTGGCAGCACGAGCTCGGCGGCCCGAGTGCCGGGCACGCTCACCGTGTGCTCTGTTAACGCCTTGATGACAGCGTCAACGAGTTTCTCCCATGACCGTGGTGCGCGGATCTTTGTGGCTGTCACCAGCTGACGCCGGGAGGCTTTGGCCAGGCCTTGCGGGCCGCCGAACCGAGTCAGCAGTTCGATTACTGCCGGGGGCTGGACCTTGGGCCCGAGAACGCGTTCCAGCGTGGGATGGATCTGGGTGAATAGACCGCGGATGCGGTTGGTGATCGGGGTGACCTCGCTAGCCAGGTCGTCGTCGAACCCGACGATGACCTCCAGGTCGGCCGGTGCTTCGTCATCGGTGTCGACAGGGCGCAAGGTGTATGGCATGCGTTCGGGCGCACCACGGTGACGACCATGACCTGAGACCAGGCGGACGGAAACGCTTCCGCGATCGCTGCGCGGCCCTTACGCTTCCTCCCAACGAAGGGGGAAGCGATGGACGTCGGCGCAGTCGTGGCCCGGCAGTGGGCGGAGCGGACCGGGTCGAACGAGGGGGCAGGCCGCCTCATGGAGCCGGTGCTGGGTGAACTCGACGTGTGCCTGGCGGCCGTTCTGCCTGCCGACGAGATTGGCCGCGTGAGGTCGGCCTTCCGCTCGCGGTTGTGGGACGAGGTCGCGACGGCGCTGGGCGAGATCTCCTGGTTCCCGACTCTGGTCGAGAGCGTCACGGGTGGACTCGTCGAGTTGGACCTACAGCTCGGTCGCTCCGACGCCGAGCGACGGCTCCCGGTGACCGACAGGGCGGTCGACGACCTGGTCGTGTTCTTCGATCGGTGTGTTTGCGTGCACGGGCTGCCTGACGCCACAAGCTGGGTGGCCGCGCTGGGCGTCGAGACCGACTCCGTCGGGGTCGTCGCCGAACGGCTTCGCATCGAGGGAGGTGCACGGCTGACGTACCTGGCGCAGCGGCTGGGGGTCGACGACCCACCCCCAGAGGCGGTGGAAGCGGTCCGTGACTGCGTCGTTGCCGATGCAGGTGGCCAGGCCTCCCTGGTCTCCTGGGGGCGGCACATGAGCGCGGTGAATCCCGGACTCGTGGTCCAGGCGTCGCTGGAGCGAGCCCGTCCCTGGACCCGGCGTCCCTCCCGGACACCGGAGTCGAGGAAGCAGATGATCGACGAGAAAACACTGGGCAAGGTGGGACTGGGCGACATCGCCGAGGAGGAGGGCGAGCCGCTGCTCCGGGCCATGTACGAGGAGTTGGAGTTGCGGCTGGGAAGCCGACTCAGCGAGGGGATGGACGACGACACCCTGGCGGAGTTGTCGCACCTCTTCGATGCCTCGGACAACGAGGCCTCCAATCTTTGGCTGCAGGCCAACCGGCCCGACTTCCGCGACGTCGTGGCCCAGTGCCGGAACGAAGTGACCAGTGACATGGCTGCCTCCGCCGAGGTTCTGCTGAAGGTGCTCGGGCGGCGGGTCGCCACCGGGGATGCCTCGTGAGGGTCTTCGTCAGCAGCACCCAGGAGGATCTGGCCAAGCATCGCGCGGCGGTCGTCGAACTCTGCGACCTGCTGGGGCACGAGGTGGTCCACATGGAGGATCCGGGGCAGTTCCCGCCCACCCGGCGCAACCCCGAGGAGGTCTGCCGCGCCAAGGTCGAGCCGTGTGACCTCGTCATCGTGCTGGTGGCTCACCGCTACGGCTCGCCCGTGCCGGGTCGCGAGATCTCCTACACCGAACTGGAGTACGAGACCGCCCTCGGGCTGCCCCACGTCGAGATCCAGGCGTGGCTGATGGATCCAGACCACCCCTGGCCGCCCAACCGGGTCGACACCGGAGCCTCCCAGGAGCGTCTGGAGAAGTTCCGACACCGCCTGTCGGGGCACACGACGGGCTTCTTCACCACACCTGATCACCTGCGCAGGCAGGTCGGTGCCGCCCTCAAGGCTGTCACCGGAACCCGTACCGGACGGGCAGATCGCGGGTCCCACGGGTCAAACCTGGCCCCGATGGCACCGGCGCCTGTGGCCTACCCCGACTACATCGGGTCGATGGAGTTCACCGGCCGCGCGAAGGAGTTGGCCTGGCTGGCTGCCTGGGCCGACTCCGACGACCCGGTGGCCGTGATCGACGCGATCGGCGGATCCGGCAAGAGTGCTCTGACCTGGCACTGGTGGACGCAGGAGGCCGCGCCACTCCCTGATCAGGCGGGCCGCTTCTGGTGGAGTTTCTACGAGCGTGACCAGACCGTCCACGCCTTCCTCAAGACGTTCGCCGAGTACGCAGGTCTGTCGATCCAGGGCGACCGGGACCCAGCCCAAGCAGTGTTGCTCGAGCTCAGCGCCCGTCCCTACCTCGTCGTGCTCGACGGCGTGGAGCGTCTACTTGACTACTACGCCGACCTGGGTGGTTCGGCCCGCTCGGACGACCCGGAGGCGTCTGCGGTGGAGAGCGCCCGTCGGTACTCCGACCCGCGGGCCCACCGCTTCTTCAGCCAGCTGCTGGGGGTGCGGGGGTCCAAGCTCCTGATGAGTACCAGGCTCGTCCCGGACGCCTTTCTCACGGCCGGGACTCGGTTGCGGCCTGGCGCCCGGCTCTTTGAACTGCGTGGGCTCGCCTCCGAGGACCTGGCCCGCCTCTTGACCGCCCTGGGGATCACTCGCTCCGAGCGAGCCCTCGACTTCTTCGCCCAGCTCGACAACCATCCGCTCCTGGTGAAGGTGGTGGTCGGCATGGTCCGCGACCGCAGGGCCGCTCCGGGTAATTTCGAGGCATGGTTGGCTGATCCTCGAGCCGGTGGCTCCTTCAACTTCGCGACCCTCGATCTCGCGGAACGAGGCCGCCACATCCTGGCCCTGGCCCTGGCTGGCATCGGCGACCTCGATCTGTTGCTGCTGCAGCGACTCTCGGTGCCCTATGGCGCCTCGGAGTGGGACTTCGTCCGACACATCAACCCCTTCGTCGAGGGCGCTCTCGGTGAGATCGCGTGGGAGACGATGGCGCCGTGGCTGGCGAAGCACGTCAGCGCCCGTCGTGATGAGCAACGGCGCGGCGAAGTCCTCCGGCCCGAGGATCTAGCTGCCGAGGAAGCCCTGGTCGTGTCCCTCCAACGGTTGGAAGACCTCGGTCTCCTCTGGTGGGACCGGGAGCTGAACCTCTACGACATGCACCCCGTCGTGCGCGGCCATGTGCGTTCGACGCTCGACGAGGACGTGCGGCGGACCACCCATGAGCTGGTGATCGACCACTTCGGTCATCGTCCTCGGGGTGAGGGGGAAGGCGCGGGCGGTCGGCATCTTGAGACCTGGGTCCGCTATCACGAGGCTCTGGTGGCCGCTGGCCGTTGGCGGGCGGTCGCAGATCAGTGGGACGATCGCTCCCGCGGCCGGGAGTTGCTGTGGACGCGGGGCGAGCATGCTCTTGCCATCGCGCTCCTTGAGCCGGCCGTCGAAGCCGTCAGGAGTGAGGAAACGAACACGTCCTTGCTCGCCGACCTCGCCTTTGCCCGCGGACAAGTGGGTCGTCTCGACGAGGCTCTCGCGGATGAACTGGTGCTGATGGAGGAAGGGTGCCGCATGCGCGCGTCCGTGAGCGTGGTGCAGGTCGCCTTGCACAACGTGGCCATCTCGGCGGAGCGTTGCGGACGGCGTCGCTGGACCTCCGAATACCAGCGTCTCGACGGCATGCTCGACGCTATGGTGGGGCTCGACAGTTCGCGCGCGCGCCAGGCCCTCCGTCGAGCGGTCAAGGCGAACGACGAACGTCGGTACGACGAGGCGCTGGACGCCACGGCCGTCGTGGCAGCCGGACCTACCAATCCCCACAGCGGCACCTGGAAGATCTCGCTGGAGACCTTGCGCCGTCGCGCTCTATTGGGCCTGCTGAGGTTCTCCGAGGTGGAGCGGCCCGACCCGCTGAACCCGCCGTGCGACACCAACTGGACGGGAAGCCTGCAGTGGGCGACGTATGCCTGGACCTACGCCGTCGCGACCGAAGATCCGGCCCTCGCCTTGGAAGCGGCACGCGAGATCGACACGCTGCGACAGGTCGGTGGCCAGGAGTCCTCACGTGCGCAGGAGGCCCGAGCCCTCGCCTGGGCGGGTGACTTGGACGGGGCTCGGTCGTTGCTCGATGAGC
Organism: uncultured Nocardioides sp.; assembly: GCA_964396585.1. Taxonomy (GTDB): domain Bacteria; phylum Actinomycetota; class Actinomycetes; order Propionibacteriales; family Nocardioidaceae; genus Nocardioides. The sequence goes on along the minus strand of CAYNFY010000069.1, from coordinate 12,913 downwards.
ACGTGCTGCCGGTGTTGGCGCGGCTCCATCCTTACGAGCGCCCGTACCAGCACGTCGCGCGGACCTTTCACCTGCTGGCAGACGCCGCAGGGGCTGCTGAGCACGCGCACGAGGCACTGCGGTGTGCTCTCGGAGTTGAGGAGGGCGACGAGGGAGTGGACGTACTGTTCCGGGTGACCGATCTCTTCGCCGATCTCGGGCTGGGCAAGTTGCCCACCCTCGACCGGAGGCCGGCCACCCCGGCGCCCCACCTCGAGGTCATCGAGCAGTACGTCGAGGCGGTGCGCGAAGGTTCCGTCCGCAGAGAGTGACTGCCCTGCGTGGCAGTCGCCCTTATCGCGCATGCGGCCAGTCGTAGCGGGGTGAGGGGCATCCCCGCTCGAGATGGCCGGTCGTCGTCGACGCGTGAGGTTGCGCGATGTAGTCGAGTACCGAGACCGCGCTCAGCGTGACCGATGAGTAGCCCGGCGTGCCCCGTCGGGCCATGTCGATGGGGAGCACGAGGTCCGCGCCAGATGGAACGAGTGAGCCAGGTGCGCAGTCCCGGTTGAGGCAGCCGGTGAGGACGAGGATGAGGTCCGCGTCGACTAGCTGGAGCTGCTTGTGCCGTAGGCCGAGGGGACGCTCATGGCGCGGGGTCTGCGAACTGTGCCTCGGTGGGTCGATCTGCTCAACCCGGATGTATCGCATTGTGAACCGGCAGGGCCCTGCCCCGGGCGAACCGGGGAGTGCCGATCAGTTGTTCAGGTCGGCGAGCGCTCCAGGGCCTGGGGCGGCCCGGGATCGGTAGGTATACCAACGATCCGTTCAAACTCGTAGGGGCCTCTCATGTCCGTATCGACGTGCACTACTGCATGGACCAATCCGTACAACGAATTGCAGCACTCGCTTCGTCAAGCACTGCGCAGCCGACTTCGTCGTACCAATGGGTACGTGAGCATCGATCAGTTTATGGAGTGCGTCCAGCCGGGCTGCGCTTCCAAAGCCGGGCAGCTGCGTCTGCGGTTGTTCAAGGTGCACGTCGACGGGAAGATGGAATGGAAGCCCGAGATCGTCAGCGAGGCGCTCCTTGCCCAAAAGGTCGGCGGCAGCGCTGCGATCGACATGGACCGCCTGACGACATTGTGGGCCCACTCGCGGAGGCTGAGCCTGCGCACCCCCTTCCCTTCTCTGGCTCCAGCGGGCAACAAGAGCCAGCACGTCGGGCGTCATAGTTTCAGTCATGCCCCCGTGTTCGGCGTCGACGTACTGGTGCGGCCGCCGACGGAGTTCGCCGAAGAACGCGCTGACTCAGCGACCCGCAACAGCCTGCAACTGGGCGAGGAAGCTATCGCACTCGTCATTCACGGCAACTTTGCCGACGGACGGCTGGTCGAGGACGGTCAATATTTCGCTCGGCTCGTGGTGGGCAACGCATTCGGTATTCCCAAGATCGCGTCGCTTATCTCTCCAGCGGCAGGGAGCTGTGAACATGCCATGCGCGCATCCCTGCGTGCAGGAGACCCCGAGGGCGTCATGGACTCAGCTCTTCCTCGCCTCCACACGTTCGCGCACGACGCTGCCATGGCCTTCGTCTGTTAGGCGGGATCGGCTCCGTGGGATCGGTCAGCTAGCTGATGGCCATCGCACATACAGCATTCGATGAGGGTCAGCATCAACGTTTGATTCAGGTCCCCGCACGTTCACATCGATCAGTCACCCGTACCAGTAGACAGGACGCAGACCAATGAAATACGACGCACAGGCGGCGCAAGAGATCGAGGCACGTTGGCAGGATCGTTGGGCAGCCGAAGGCGCCTTCCACGCCCATAACCCGCAAGGCGACCTCGCCGGCGACGCGTCCGCCGACCGCATGTTCATCATGGACATGTTCCCGTATCCCTCGGGTGCCGGCCTCCATGTTGGACATCCCCTGGGTTATATCGCCACCGATGTCGTGGCCCGATACCAGCGCATGCGGGGTCGCAATGTCCTGCACGCACTGGGATACGACGCCTTCGGGCTGCCGTCAGAACTCCACGCAATCCAGACGGGTGAGCACCCCCGCGTCAACACCTTGGCGAACATATCGATCATGAAGCGCCAACTTCGCCGCCTGGGTCTAGGACACGATGAACGTCGTACGTTCGCAACGATCGACGACGACTATGTCCGATGGACCCAGTGGGTCTTCCTGCAACTCTTCTCGTCGTGGTTCGATGCAGAAGCTGGACGAGCACGGCCCATCAGCGAACTGATCACTCTTCTGGGAACTGATGATCCGGAGGTTATCGACAACCACCGCTTGGCTTACATCAGCATGGCCCCGGTCAACTGGTGCCCGGGCCTGGGAACGGTGCTGTCCAACGAGGAGATCACCGATGAGGGGCGAAGCGAGCGTGGGAACTTTCCTGTCTACACCCGCACAATGCGGCAGTGGCAGATGCGGATCACTTCGTACGCGGACCGCCTGATCGACGATCTCGACCAGGTCGACTGGCCCGAGCCCGTCAAACGGATGCAACGCCACTGGATCGGCCGCTCGGTCGGAGCTCAGGTGCGTTTCTCATCTGAGGCTGGCGACATCGAGGTGTTTACGACGAGGCCGGACACATTGTTTGGTGCGACGTACGTCGTGCTGTCGCCTGAACACCCCCTGGTTCCCGCGCTGACCCTGCCCACGCAATCAGCCGAGGTGGTCGCCTACTGCGCGGCGGCCGTTGCGAAGACCAAAATCGAACGGCAGGCCAACAAGGACAAGTCAGGGGTCTTTACCGGCGCGCTGGCGACGAATCCCGTCAACGGTGAATTGCTGCCGGTCTACGTGGCCGACTACGTGCTGATGGACTACGGCACAGGTGCTGTCATGGCTGTCCCGGCACATGACAAGCGCGACTTCGATTTTGCTGAGATGTTTGGCCTGCCCTGTCGGCGAGTGGTGGACGACCCGGAGAATGGCGTACTGCCCTTCGTCGGCGACGGACGCCTTACCGGATCGTCGAATGCAGAGGTCTGCCTGGACGGGCTCGCCGTCGGCGAGGCCAAGGATGCGATCATCGCCTGGCTAGAGGCACACGGGGCAGGGGAGCGTACAACGACGTACCGACTGCGCGACTGGCTGTTCAGCCGGCAGCGCTACTGGGGTGAGCCGTTCCCGATTGTGTACGACGAGCACGACAACCCGATCGCACTGCCCGAATCGATGCTGCCGGTCACCCTGCCGGAGGTTCCGGACTACTCACCACGCACCTTCGAGCCTGACGAGGTCGATAGTGAGCCCGAGCCTCCGCTCGGCCGGGCGCGGGACTGGGTCGAGGTGACGCTCGACCTCGGCAACGGTCTGAAGACATACCGCCGCGAAACCAACACCATGCCCAACTGGGCGGGTTCGAGTTGGTATGGGCTGCGCTACACCGACCCGCACAACAGCGAACGGGCCACTGATCCGGTGAACGAGGCCTACTGGCTTGGTCCGCGATTCGATGGTGACGTCGGTGGTGTCGATCTCTACGTAGGTGGGGTCGAACACACAGTCCTTCACCTGCTTTACGCCAGGTTCTGGCACAAGGTGCTCTTTGACTTGGGCCACGTCTCCAGTTCAGAGCCGTTCAAGAAGCTCTTCAACCAGGGGTACATCCAGGCCTTCGCCTATATCGATGCCAGGGGTTCCTACGTCCCCGCGGACGAGGTGGTTGAGCACGAGGACGGGAGTCTCACGTTCGCCGGTGAGCCCGTCACGCGACAGGCCGGCAAGATGGGTAAGAGCCTGAAGAACGTAGTCACTCCCGACGAGATGTGCTCGGGGTACGGTGCCGACACGTTCCGGGTCTATGAGATGAGCATGGGACCGCTGGAGGCGTCCCGGCCTTGGGAAACTCGAGCCGTCGCCGGATCACACCGCTTTCTGCAGCGAGTTTGGCGTCTGGTGGTGAGTGAGGACTCGGGGCTGAGCCAAGCCGATGAGAGCGAGTTGAGCGCCGAGACGCAGAAGTTGCTGAATGTCACGATTGATGCGGTCGCCGCGGATATGGAGGCGATGCGCTTCAACACAGCGATCGCAAAGTTGATCGGGCTCACGAACCACCTGACCAAGCAGATGGTGACCTCGAGGTCTGCCTTGGAGCCGTTGGTGCTGATGCTGGCTCCGTTTGCCCCTCACATCGCGGAGGAACTCTGGGCCCGGCTCGGACACCCTGGATCCCTGGTGCGCGAGCCGTTCCCGGTGGCCGAATCGAAGGCGTTCATCGCGAAGACTGCGTCGTGCGTTGTCCAGGTGCAGGGCAAGGTACGTGAGGTGATTCAAGTGCCAGTCCCGATCACGGAAACGGCGCTGGTAGCGCTGGCCTTGACGGAAGTGAACGTTCAGAGAGCCATCGACGGTCGCGAGATCCACACGACGGTCGTGCGGATGCCGAAACTGGTCAACTTCGTCGTGTGAAGTCAGCGGAACTGGGTGCCCATCTACGGACCCTGCGAGCCGCGCAGTGGATTGGAAACAGTATCAAGTTCCGTCGTGTACCCGTTCGCGATCGGGGCTAGCCCAGGCTAGTGACGGCGTTGCACGCGTGAACGACGGCGGCTGGCTGTTCGGCCTCGCCGTGTTGGTGTTGGCGCGCAGCCCCATCGCCTACTGTCATGTCCCGGTCGGACTCATCGACCGTCGCCTCCAGCATCGTAAGGAGGTGGAGTTCGCCAGAATCACCCAGACCGACGCAGTGCTCTACCTGCGCTCCTTCCAGGATGACGACCTGCGGTTGTACTCGCCATGCTGGGAGCCTCGCGGACCTACTGGGACCACGACAACTGGAAAGATGCCATTAAGTCCACGGCGTCACGTACTGACGGCCTGGTGGTGCTGGCGGGCAAGACGCCCAGTCTCAGCTGGTCCTTGACGGAGATGCTGGGGACGGCGCGGATGAGGGCCGCGCCGACAGCTGAAGGGTGACGTCAGGAACGGGGACCGGGATCGGTAGGGAAAGCACGATCCCTCGACATCCAGGAGCATCAGATGCGCACCATCAGCAGCGTTCCCGCAGCCCGCAAGTTCTTCGTGTTCGACATCGAGAACCAGCTCGCCGGCCGCTACACCCGCGCGACGGTCAGGGAGTGGTGGCGGGCGATCCAGCCGTTCATCACCCCGTTCGACCAGGTCGTCGTGGCGTCCGGCAAGCCGATGGCCCAGGTGGCCATATTCGAGCTGCCGATGAGCCAGCTGAGCTACCACATCCGCCCCGGCATCGACGGCGCTGACGACGCCCTGACCGACGCGGTCGACGAGGCCCACGCCTCGGGCCGGTTCGGCACCCTGGTGATCGGCAGCGGCGACCACGCCTTCACCCCGATGGCCCGCCGAGCCACGGCGCACGGCATGCGGGCCTGGCAGGTACTCGGTGCTGCGCCCGGCGCCCGCAGCTTGCGCGCGGCCACCAGTGTTCACGCCCGACTCCACCTCCCGCACACGGTCGCGGAGGCGCGTCGCAGTCGCCTGCGGGTCGCCTGACGCGCGCTCCGACCCATCGCTGCGACAACCCCTTGTCTGCTCGACGGCTGGCAAGGGGTTGTCTGCTGGGTGGGGGAACATCAGACTACGGCCATGCCTGAGTTGCCCCGCCCCTTCCGCTCCTACGAAGGCTCGGAGCCGTACGTGTTCGTCTCGTACGGTCGCGGTGACGCCGATTTCGTATATCCGGTGATCCATCGCTTACATCAACAAGGCGTGCGGATCTGGTACGACGAGGGGCTTGGGTTCGAGGCCTATCCAGATGTTCTGGACGCCAAGATCCGTGATTCCGCGGTGGTGCTGGCCTTCTTCTCGCCCGATTCGTTCCGACCTGGCGGCGGCGTGCAGAACGAGTTGGCCACGACGCATCGGCACGGGCGCGATCTGTTGGGCATCGAACTCACCGCGACCGACTACCCGGGGGGAGTGTTGCACCAGTTCGGTGAGTTCAACCGCGTGTCGGTGTCAGCCAACCCGGACACGGGGGAGGGCAAGCTTGACGAAGAATTCCAGCGGTATCCCGTCAGTGGCCAAGTGCTTGCTCGACCGGACGTGCAGGCGCGACCCCGTAGACCTCGAAAGCGCCCCGACCGGGCGAGAATCCCCACGATGGTCGCCGTCGAGGAAGCGTTCGCTGACCGTATCGACCAGAGCGTGGCGCTCGTCGCCTCGGTAGCTCACCAACGGGGGCGGGTGCAGGCGGAGGATCCTGCGTTCGATCCGGGCGTCTTTGAGAACGTCCTGGTCTTCCACGGTGGTGGGGGTGTGGGGAAGACCGGGTTGTCCCTCCGATTGGAGGCTTGGGCCAGTGGCCGGTTGACCGCGGATGCGGAGTGGGGAGAGTGGCCGCACCCGGCGGTTTCTGCTGCCCGATGGGACCTGCACAGTGCAGACGGCACCTTCAACGCCGTACCGCATCTGCTCAACCTGCGCCGAGCGCTGCTCGACACCGGGCGGCACTTCTACGCCTTCGACCTGGCGTTCAGCTTCTGGTTGCAGCAGGTCACACCGGCGCCTTCATCGGAGCTGGAGACAGCCGAGCAATGGGCTGCCGGTGAACTGAGCGATGCGCTGTTCACGTCGCTGAAGTACCTGGCGAGTCAGGCGGGGTGGTCCAGACCAGAAGGATTCACCCCGCGGGCGATCCGAGCGGTCGCGTCGCAACTGAGCGATGCGGCTGCTCTGCCCGAGGTGGTAGCTACCTGCTCGAACCCGAGGAGCGGCCACTCCTGGTGGTCTTCGTGGACGCCTTCGAGAAGGTGCAGCGCCCCGGGTCACGTGCCGAACACCTCATCGCGGAGCTGATCACCCAGTGCCCGGCCGCACTGTTCGTCATCACCGGTCGCGACAAACTCGCGTGGGCCGACCCCACCCGGAGCGACCTGGCCCCGGCACCCGGACAGCGGGCCTGGCCGGGCCTCGCGGACGGAGCCAGCAGTGATCCGCGTCAGCACCTGGTGGGAAACCTGAGCACCGAGGACACCCGCAGTCTCTTCCAACTCAACCGGGGACGATTCGGCTGGGAACTCAGCGACGAGTTGATCGACGCACTGGCCGAGGTGTCAGAAGGGCTCCCGCTGCACGTCACCGCAGTGCTCACCTTGGCCGCGCGACTTCACGACGAAGGAACACCCCTGGACGCGGCGGCGCTCGCGCAGCCGTTGCCGAACGTCGTCAAGCAACTGATGGACGACCTCACCGATGACGAGCGCAATGCCTTTCGGGCGGCCTGCCTGGCACCAGTGTTCGACCGCGGGATGGTCAAGGCAGTGGTGAACGTCTCGGACCACGTCATCGATCAGATGATCCGGTGGTCGTTGGTGGAGACACAGACGGAGTTGCAGTACCCGTTCCGGGTGCATGACGAGATCCGTCGGTTGGTACGCCTCGATGACGCGACCCGGGGGTACTGGTCATCCGCGGAGTGGAAGAACGCGGCGCGGCGATCCCTGGACGAGGCGATGCGCCGGGTGGCTGTGGCGCATGAGAGCGGAACCGACCAGGAGGCGTTGGACGCGGTCGTGCTGGCCCTGCGGATCGGGTATGAGTGGGACATCTACTGTGAGGGCTTGGCCGCCGCAGTAGCGCGTGCACCGTCCATGTATGCGCTCTCCAGCCATCTTCCGCCGGCGTCCGAAGAGCCCGGGGGATCGGGGACGGGGGACTTGGTGTGCTTCCTCGAGCTGTTCGATCTCCCAGTCAGAGAGTCGCTCCCACTGTTGCAAGCGCACACCTCTTCGGAGCCAGAGGTCAGGGACCTGATCACAAGTTGGTTGGCGATCCGTCTCCGGTCCACCCGTCAACACGAAGAGTCACTTGAACTCTTTCGGGAGCTCGTCGCTGTGGGTGGGCACATGGAGGAATACCACACCTGGCAACTCGCGACTGGACTGCGTATTGCCGGTCGGTTCCGTGAAGCTCTGGCTGCTCTGGAGGATCTTCCTGAGCGCGTTGAAGAGATGAGAATTCGGATCGACGGAGATCACGGGATCTACACGGTTGAGAGCGAGTCTGCCTTCGATGAGTTGCCGATCTCCCCGTCGCGTCGGTTCGCTCTGGAACGCGCGGTGAGGGGGGAGATAGAACGCAGTTACGGGACGGGCTTTCGTGAGGTTGAGGTCAATCGCCTTCTGCAGCAAGCGGTCGATCTCCAGGATCGGATCCAGACGGCCGCCCTCTTGAAACTGTTGGCCTGTGAGTGGGTCGCCCACGATCAGTGGTACCACCATTACCTGCAGCGGCTGAAGGATCACGAATCTACGTACACCAAGTCTTCGATGCAACGCGTGCGTGTGTTGTCGATCCGGGCACTCCACACCGGAGACACGGCAGACATCCGTGACGCCGAGGTGGCTGCTCAGGACATTGGGTCAATGGTCGGCCATTCCATTGCCCCCAAGATCTGGCTTGAAGCGCTGGGAATCGAGTTCCCTGGGCCGAACTATGACTGGCTGATCCCCTACGAGAAGGTCCGTCAGAACTGGTTGGACGTCGCAGACCGCCTCGTCGCCCGTTCGAGAGAGCGGGTCAGGAACGCCGAATCATGATGGTCGCCTTGATACTGGTCCTTGGGTACGTGGCGGTTCGAGCCATTACCTTCTTCCGCTCCGAGCATGAACTGGAAGCGGCACTCGCTGCTACCGTGACCCCGACCGAGTTGAGGAAACGGTTGGGACATGCCGAGACCCTGGGGATCAGGGTTATCGACGTCACCACCATGTCGATTTCCATGAACAAGTCTCGAGCGAAGCGGTCGCGTAAACAACTAGTCCTGATCGTTATGGTCATTGGGGCGGTCGTGTTTTGGGACTTGAACCTGGAGGTGGCCGCCATGCTGATGTGGGCAGTGCTGGCTTGGAGTAGTCGGACGGCGCTGGCCCACTGGCTGTACAGGATTGCGACCCAGCGAGGCGGCCAGCAATTGAAGGTACTGGCCACGGGCCTACTTCTCCTGGCGCTGCTTTACCTCGGCTGTCTCTGGACGATGCTCGGAGCTCGATCGTGGGGATGGCCTGCTGACTTGCCGATAGACGGGACTGTCCAAGCGGCTGGCGGCCTGCTGTGTCTTTGGTGTTTCACGCGGCGCTTTCCCCGGATGCTGGCTCGGGTGGCACCATCCGTCGATGGGGCTGCCATGATCCGGGAACCTGGCCGCACACTCTGGTTACGTTCGTTCACCGATGATGGAGTTCAGGCGAGGGCATTCGGGCCGCTCGGGCTATTGGCTGTATTCGGCGCCTTCAAGGTGCGGTTCGAAGAGTTAGTGGCCTGGTGGTCGACCCTCGACGGAGATCTCGTCACGGTGGGACGCCCTGGTGAGCCCTACCCGTTGTTGGGTGCCACCCGGACCTACATCCCGATCCAGGGGTGGGAGGCCGAGGTGGAACGCTTCGTCGACAAGGCTGGCGTGGTATTGCTGATCGCCGGGTCGGGTGCCGGTCTTCAATGGGAGGTCGATCATGTGACCGGCAGCCCCCGACGCCGGACACTACTACTTCTGCCGCCCTTGGGGTTCGGTCAGAGCCTGGCCCGGTTCGACCGCCTGCGCGAACAGTTGGGACTCACCGATCTCGAACAACTGGACCTCGAACAATCTGGCGCGAGCGTGCAGTTCTCATTGCGCGTCATTGCGATCGGATTTTCAGAGACCGGTCGCCCCGTCTATTACGTGGGGCGTGGTCGTGGTACCTCGGACCTGGAAGCGGCTGTGAAGTACGGACAGCTCTCCATCCGTGGGCGGCTCGCTGATCCGCCGCTGCACGGTGAGATCCAACGGGAATTCGACCCCGACTACCCGCTCACCGCGCAGTAGAACCGATCGCTGACGAGCGGATCATGGGCAGGCTTCAGTCGGTGCACGTTGTCCGCGTCGAGGGTGCTGAGCGCGGATCCGGGCTGAGTGCGCAACCATCCTGACCACGTGTCCACACCTGATCGTTGCATCTGCTTCAAGCGTTCGATGACCTCGTTCCGCGATGGTGATCTTTACGTCGTGGCTGTCACCCGTCGCCAGGGGCATTCCAGGTACCCGGATGGCACGGGAAGAGGGAAGGACGGTGAGACATCCATGACGTCACGGTCCCAGATATTCGCTGCCCGGGGGCGGGATCGGTTGAGAAGGTGACATACGAGGACGAACCAGAGGAGAACACGATGATCCGAGTCATGACTGCTGTTCGGGGCTACATCTGCCGCGCCTGCGGGACCGAGGTGATGTACCCCGAGAAGTACCGCAAGTGCCCTGTGTGCGGCATCAAGTGGGGGTGACCACACGCCTCGCGGGGGAGACCGATCTCGGGCGGTCGGACCTCAGCGCGCAGGCTTATCCAGGGGCATGGGCCGAGTATGCGCAATCGGCCTCCCGTGGCTGACCTCTGTGGAACTATGCAAGCGTGGAACGCGATACCGACGTTGGGGTCGCCTCAGTCCGGGTGTTTGTCTCCTACGCCGCGGCCGATGAGGCTGTTGCGCGGGCGATCGTCGACCTGCTGGAGAGCCGAGGATGGCCGGCTTGGTTCATGTACCGCGATGTTCCAGCAGGCAGCGATTACATCGCGGAGATCGACACAGCGATCGTGGGGCGGGCGCGCTGATCTTGGTCCACTCATCGAACACCCTGGGGTCGAAATTCTGTTCTCGAGAGGTGGCACTCGCCGACGAGATCGACATTCCGGTCGTACCGGTCTGTCTGGATGAGACGACGTTCTCGGAGAGTGTCGCAGTCCGGCTCCAAAACATTCAGCGTGTTGATTGGAATGAACCCGGTGCCTCGGAGAAGTTGTTGGCGGGCCTGCCGGAGCCCGGTCAGCACCCGATGCCGGGGCCTTCTCAGCGCAGTCGCAGGATGCCGACGCCGGTTCTACCAGCGGTTCGACTCGCTGGCCGGGACACGGAATGTGCGGTCATCGATGCCGTCATTGCGCGCGTCAGGGAGACCCGGCGCGGGCAACTCGTACTCGTAGAGGGTGCCAGCGGGGTGGGGAAGAGCGTGCTATCTCGATACGCGGCCTCCCAAGCAGCGGCCCTCGGGTTTCGGATCGCGGCGACGATCTGCGAGCCCTTCCACGAGGGCATGTCGTTCTTCCCCGTGCGTGAGGTCATCCGGCAGGTGACAGAGACCGGATCTCCCGAGCAAGACATCACCCTGCTGTACGGGTCCAGCAGCGTCGAGGCGTCGATGGCGAATCCCTTCTATGCGGGAGGCATCGATGCAACCGCCCGCCGGGACGCACTCCTGGCCACTTTCACCAACCTCGTGCTCGGGATTGCTCAGGGCGATGATCGGTCAGGGTTGATGGTCGTCATCGACGATTTGGAACGCGCGGACCCCGGGACGATCGATAGCATGTTGTGCCTGCTCGCACGAGTGACGGAAGCGCCAGTCATCGTGATCGGCATGATCCGAAGCGACGACCCAGCCATCCGCACACTGGGTCATAACCTGGCACCTCTGATGAGGGCCGCTGGTCGCGCGAACGATCAGGCCACGTTGATGACAGTCGCCCCCGTCGAGAAGAGGCACATGCGCGGCCTGACATCGGCGATTCTCGGTGGTCCGCTAGAACTCCCTAGTCAGTTCATCGAGCACTTGTGGCAAGAAACCGAAGGCAATCCACTCTTCTGCCGCGAGATTCTCCGGGTGCTTCAGGATGGGCGCTCCGATGGCGGCGTGTGCCTCAAACAAAACCAGGGAACATGGCATCTCACCGGCGACCTGGTCGGGTGGCAGACCCCACCATCGGTTGAGGACGCGATCTGCTCTCGCCTGGAACTCATCGACAACAATCCACGAGCCGAACTGGAACGAGCTGCGGTCATCGGCAAGCGCTTCGCATTCGATCTCATGATGCGGATCGCGGACGCCGACGAGTCCGAACTCCTTGACCTTCTTGAGGAGTGTGTGAACCTGGCGTTGATCCAGGAAGCGAGTGGCCATGACGATGCGTTCGAGTTCACCCATGGCAAGATCCGCGACGTTCTCTACGATTCCATGTCACGCATTCGTAGGCGTCGCCTCCATTCCGTTGTAGCCGACGCACTGGTCGGCATGAAGAACATGATCGATGGCGAATGGGAAGCGCTGATCGGAGAGCACCTCTTCCTCAGTGCCCGATTCGGAGAAGCTGTGCCCTACCTGATCGAGGCGGCCTCAAAACTCATGGGGTTGAGCGCTTCTCGTGAAGCGAGTCGGCTGCTGGCCCAGGCGCTTACGGCTCATCAAGAAAATGGCGGCGACCCGCGCGAGGTAGCCGGGGTCAGGTTATTGCAAGTATCAGCGCTGGTCGCCGCGAATGAATACCCGAAAGCCTTGCAGTTGGCGTCCGAAGCATCAATCGACGTCTCTGTCGATCGCGCCACCCAGGGCTGGTTCACCGATGTCGTTGGCGACATCCACCGTGCTAACGGTAGGCGTGATGAGGCGCTTATTGCCTACCGCACTGCCGAGACTATCGCAGTTGCGGAAGGTGCGGACGAACTGGAACTGGAGGTATGCGCAGACCTGGCGGAACTTTATGAGCGAGGTGCCGAGCAGATTGCCGGCATCGACGATGCGGAGGAGCAACGGTTGCGCTTCCTGTCTGACGGCTACCTCGATCGCCAAATCAAGCCGGCCAAGGTGACGGGCGACAAGGAAGCGAAAGCACGAGCGCTTCGCAATGAGGCGAAACGCTTGCGTCGGCGGGGGGACATCGATGGGTCGCTGCAGCAGTACGAGGCGGGCCTGCGTTTGGGTGATCCGCGGGTAGCGACCCACACCTTGTTGATTTCGTATGCGAAGACACTTCGCTTCGCCGGACGCTTGAACGACGCAGCGTCTGTCGTGAATCGCGTCCTGGCTTGGAGCGTGCAGGCCAGCGCCAGACGATCGATGGGGATCGAGCTCCACTACCGGGCGATGCTTACGATGGAGCAGGAGGGGGCGACGCCGATGGC
>CAYNFY010000068.1:13425-22939 GCA_964396585.1 uncultured Nocardioides sp. | reverse complement strand
GTCAACCAGTGCTGGCACTGCTTGACCGGGAGGTTCGCGGCGGTTGCCGGGACGTCTCAGGGCCGTTCCCTCAGTCCCTCTCGATGAGCACTCGCCACTGTACGGATCGGGACACGTCAGGCAGAAATCAAAATCTCATACTTTGATACGATCATCCAGATTGTGAGATTTCTGGCTCTCTCAACGCTCGCGATCCGCCGGATGCCGAGTCCTACATCACCCGTCGGGCGACGTCCCCAGGACACCCTCAGCGCCTCTTCAGCACATCTTTAGGCCAGGACGCCGCGGTTCGTGCCCCAGGTTTCACTCGGCCCGATAGATTCGCCTCCGAACGAGGCCCCCTCGTTCGGATCCCCGACCGAACCCGGAAGAGCGATGAGCACTGACAAGAACCCCCAGGGCACCGGCCGTTCTGCTGCACGCGCCCAGGCCGCCAAGACGATCGCGGCGCAGAAGCGCAAGGAACAACGTCGCTCGATGCTGATCCAGGTCGGGATCGTGGCGGTGGTTGCGGTGGTGATCATCGGAGGGGCCGTCTTCGCGGTGCTCAACAAGAAGAACGAGGCGCCGGTCACCGTGCCTCCCCAGGCCGGGTTCAACGCCGAGGCCGGGATCTCCATCGGCGACACCAAGGCACCCGTCAAGGTGACCCTGGTCGAGGACTTCGCGTGCCCGGTCTGCCAGGCATTCGAGAACCTGCACGCCGAGCAGATCACCACCTGGGCCTCAGGGACCGACGTCCAGATCGAGTATCGCCCGATCGCCTTCCTCGACTCGATGAGCACCGGGAAGGGCACCGACATGTACTCCAGCCGGGCCCTGAACGCGGCCGCCTGTGTGGTCGACGAGGACCCGAAGAACTGGGGTGCCATCCACGCCGCGCTCTACGCCGAGCAGCCCGCAGAGAACGGGCCCGGGCTGACCGACGCGAAGCTGGTCGAGCTCGCCACCCAGGCCGGGATGCCGAAGGCAGAGGCCACGACCTGTATCGATGACCAGACCAACAAGAAGTGGGTCACGGCGGCCACCGACCGGATGAAGCAGAACGATTGGTGGACCGGAACTCCGACGGTGCTGATCGACGGCAAGAAGTTGACGGACAACGGCAACTTCGTGCAGGCCGTCGAGGATGCGGTGAAGGCGAAATGAGCATCGCCGCAGCCCCCGGAGCGGACCCCGCGGACGGCTTCGAGGACGAGCTAGGAAGCGAGATCCCCGAGGACGTTGCGGAACGACGTGTCGACTGGGGCATGGGTACCCGGATCGCCACGCTGGTCTGGACCGCCCTGGGGCTGGCGGCCGCCTTCACTCTCTCGGTGGACAAAGTCAAGATCCTGATCGATCCGACCTTCTCACCCAGTTGCAACTTCAACCCGGTGCTCTCCTGCGGCTCGGTGATGGTGACCGAGCAGGCGAGCGCCTTCGGGTTCCCGAACCCCTTCCTGGGTCTGATCGGCTTCTCGGTGATGCTCACCCTCGCCGTTCTCCTCATCGCCCAGGTCCGGTTGCCTCGGTTGATCTGGGCCGGGGCGGCTCTGGGCTCCCTCCTCGGCCTCGTCTTCGTGCACTGGCTGATCTTCCAGTCGCTGTACCGGATCGGCGCCCTGTGTCCCTGGTGCATGGTGGTCTGGGCGGTCACCGCCGCGATATTCGTCTGGTTCACCGCCAAGGCACTGGACGAGTGCGGGCTGCCACGTGCGGCCCGAGCACTGTGGACCTGGCGGTTCACGATCATCGTGTTGTGGTACCTGGCGGTCGCGGTGCTCATCCTGATCCGGTTCTGGGACTACTGGAGCTCGCTCGTCTGAGCCTCACCCAGCTGCCGCAACAGGGCCAGGACCCCCGGTGGGCCGTCCACCACGACATCGGCCAGGGCCACCAGCGCGGACTGTTCGGTGGAGGCAGAGGCCACCAACAGGGTGGCCAGCCGCCCTTCGGCACGCGACTCCTGAACCGCCTCGAACGCCGCGAGATCACCCAGATCGTCGCCCACGAAGCCGAGAGCGGTGACCCCGTCACGCTCGGCCAACGCCCGGACCACATCGCCTTTGGTGCGTCCCGGTCCTCTGATCTCGAGCACGTGCCGGCCCGGCTCCACGACCAGCCCATGACGTGCGGCCAACTCGGCCAAAGGGGCGGTCAGACGTCGCTCGGCCGCCGCCGGATCCGGGCAGCGCCGGGTATGCACCGCGACCGAGAGCCCCTTGGACTCCACGTGCACCCCGCGTACTCCCGATTGCTCCAACAGCTCCGGCAGAGCTTGCTCCAGGGCGGTCAGTCCCGGCGGAGGTGCGGGGCTGTGTCGAACCCGGTCCGCGGCGGTCCAGGACTCGTTGCCGTAATGACCGTAGACCTCGAGGCCGCGCCCACCGGGCTGATCGGCAAGCCTGTGCAACTCACCCAGTTCCAGCACCTGTGCCACGGGACGGCCGGTCACCACGGCCAGGGTGCGGATCCGCTCCCCCAATGCGGCCAGTGCCTCCACCGCGCCCGGCAGGATCCGAGCCAGGTCCGGGTCCTCGACCACCGGGGCCAGGGTGCCGTCGAAGTCGAGGGCGAGCACTCCGGTGGACAGTGCCCTGCGATAGCCATCGAAATGCCGCCGACCCGCCGCTGAGGTGAACTCCATCGGTCCATCCCACCACGACGGGTCGAGCGACGACCACGCCCGCCGGCTCAGCCGGTGAGGATCACGGTGAGTCGGTCACGCTTCATCGCACCGGACGCCAGCTGGACCCGATCGATCCCCAGGTCGAGGGCCAGTTGCTTGGCCGCAGCCGAGAGCCGCTCCGGGTAGTACACGGTGGTGGCCGGAATGGTGCCGTACCAGTTGTCGGCACCCACCACGTTCCAGCCGACATCGCCGGCCTTGGTCGCGATCCCCGCCGCAAGGCCCTTGACCCCCGAATTGTTGTAGACCTCGACATACACCTGTCCGCGCTTGAACTTCGGCTTCTTCGCCTTCTTCTTCGCGGTGGGGGTCACCGGAGCGCTCGGCGAGGCCGAGGGAGCGACCTGGCTCGAGCGCACATTCTCGATCTTGCGCTCACCGGCCGGTTGATCCTTGGTCACCACGAACGCGATACCGGCCATGGCCACGGCGATGATGCTCAACATCACCAGCGGGGAAGGTGCGGCGACGCCGCGCTGGTCACGCTTCATCTCAGACCTCGAATCCGAGTCGTCGGGCGGAACGCTGACGTTGACGTGCGGCACGCAGCCGACGCAATCGGCGCACCAGCAGCGGGTCGGCCGCGAGCGCCTCAGGTCGATCGATCAGGGCGTTGAGCACCTGGTAGTAACGCGTCGAGGACATCTGGAACCGCTCACGTACCGCTTGTTCCTTGGCTCCGGCGAACTTCCACCACTGCTGCTCGAACGCGAGGATCTGCCGGTCGCGCTCCGACAGCCCCTCGTCAGGTTGCTGTTCGGCGACTTCGGCGGCGTCCATCGACACTCAACTCCTGGCATGGTGGTAGTGGTTCAACCTCACTCTAGGGGAGGAACCACAACCATGTCATTCAGGCTCGGCGGTGTCGTACGCGACACTCCGCACCGAACATTTCAGTGAGCGTAGCGGGTCAGGAACGGCCGCTACGCAGATACCGGACCACCGCCTGGACACGACGGTGGGCATCGGCATCGGCATGCAGGTCGAGCTTGGTGAAGATGCGCTGGATGTGCTTCTCGACGGCCCCGTCGGTCACCGACATCGCAGCGGCGATCGAGCCGTTGGACCGGCCCTGGGCCATCAGGTCGAGGACTTCGCCCTCCCGCGGCGTGAGTAACGCGATCGGATCCCGGCGCCGTCCCATCAACTGTTTGACCACCTGGGGATCGAGCACGGTGCCTCCGGCGGCCACACTGCCCACCTGGGCCAGAAAGGCATCCAGGTCACTGACCCGGTCTTTGAGCAGATAGCCGATACCGTCCCCGGAGCCGCCACCGATCAGTTCGTCGGCATAGGAGACCTCCACGTACTGGCTCAGTACCAGGATCCGGGATCGAGGATCTCGGGCTCGAACGGCTACCGCGGCACGCAGCCCCTCGTCGGTGTGACTGGGCGGCATCCGCACATCGACGATGCCCAGATCCGGTCGGTGCTCGGCCATCGCCGCCTCGAAGGACGGGCCGTCACCCACCGCCGCCACGACCTGGTGTCCCGCCTCGGCGAGGAGAAGTCCCAGCCCCTCGCGCAGTAGCACCGAATCGTCCGCGACCACCAGCCTGAGCGACGTCATGGTGCCACCCTCACCTATCGACAGTAGGCAACGGAATCCGGGCCTGGATCTCGGTAGGTCCACCGGGCGGGGACAGCACGTCGAGGTCACCGGCGACCCCGGCGAGTCGCTGCTGCAGTCCGGCCAGCCCCTGCCCCTTGGCCAGATGCGCGCCGCCCACCCCGTCATCGATGACACTGACCGCGACCTGCTCGCCGGTCCGCACCACTCGAACCGTGACCCTTGCCGCGCCGCTGTGCTTGGCGACATTGGTGAGCGCCTCTGAAACGGTGAAGTAGACGGCCGTCTCGATCGCCGGGCTCAGCGCCTGGGTCAGGCTCACCTCCAACTCCACTACGCCGGTGTGCCGGGCCGCCAACTCAGCCAACGCCGCCGGTAGGCCACGATCCACCAGCAGCGGCGGCGCTATCCCGCGGGAGAGCGCGCGCAACTCCGCAACCGTCTCTCGCGCCTGGTCGAGCGACTCGTCGAGGATCTGCTCGGCCAGGGCGGGATCCTGGGTGAGCTGCCGACGGGCCCGCCCCAGGTCCATGGAGAGCCGGACCAGCCGCTGTTGCGGCCCGTCGTGAATGTCGCGTTCGAGCCGGCGCAGCGCCGTCACCTCGGCGTCTTGGGCCGCGGTCCGGGCGCCGACGGCCCGGCGCAGCTCTTCGGCCAGATCGCTCCGGGAGTTGAGCAAGGCCGAGGAGAACGACCCGTGCAACCACGCTACGGTCCGGGTGGCCACCGGCAGGGTCAGCAGGGCGACGAGCCCGAAGATCGTGTTCAACGCGATGTCGGGACCGCGTCCCGAGCCCCATCCGATGAGCGAGGCCAGCGACTCGTCCGGCGCCGGGAGCCACTGCTGCCAGAACCAATAGCTCAGTCCCGCTCCGACCACCGCCCACCAGACCACCAGCACGCAGAAGGCCAGCAGACCGGTCACCAGACCGGTCACGCTCCAGACCAGATCCAGCCAGGACTGGGGATCTCGCAACGGAGCCAGTATCCGCTTCAGTCGCGAGGCTCCGGGCGGCGCCGACTGGTACGCGATGGGCCCCGGCCCCCGGAACTGCACGCGTTTCAACTGCAGCCGCTCGAACTGGGCCAGACCACGACACATGATCACGGTGCCCACCAGAATCGGGACCCCGATCCAGATCACCAAGGTGGCCACCCCGAGGCAGAAGCCCACCACGCCCACCACGAAGGCCCCCAGCGAGAGCGGGAACGCGGTCAGCGCGTATCCGGTGTCCCGCCAGAATCGACGGGTCCGGGTCTCATCGGAAGATGGCGCAGGCGCGTTCATACCGACCATCCTTCTCGACCGGGCCCACTGACGCGACCCGGCCACCCGGACAGGTCCCTGTCGGGGTGGCCCCCCTATCCGAATGTTGCGACCGAATTCCGATCTGCCCGACTTGGCTAGGGTGGACTTGTGAACGCTGACCTCGTCGTTGTCGCCAACCGCCTGCCGGTGGACCGCGTCACCGGCCCGGATGGCTCCCCCGTGTGGCGCCGTTCGCCGGGTGGCCTGGTGACGGCGCTGGATCCGGTACTGAGAACTCATCATGGCGCCTGGATCGGGTGGGGCGGTGCGGCCGACCTCGATCTCGAACCCTTCGTCGAAGACGGACTGTCTCTGGTGCCGGTCCGACTGGACGCCAGCGAGGTCAAGGAGTTCTACGAAGGATTCAGCAACGCCACCCTGTGGCCGCTCTACCACGACCTGGTAGCCAAGCCGGCCTTTCACCGGGAATGGTGGGACTCCTACCGCGAGGTGAACCGTCGCTTCGCCGAGGCCGCGGCGGCCGCCGCTGCACCCGGCGGCTGCGTCTGGGTTCAGGACTACCAGCTGCAACTGGTGCCACAGATGCTCCGCGAATTGCGCCCGGACCTGCGGATCGGCTTCTTCCTGCACATCCCGTTCCCGCCACCGGAGCTGTTCGCTCAGCTTCCTTGGCGCCGTGAACTGCTCGAAGGCCTGTTAGGCGCCGACCTGGTCGGCTTCCAACTACCCGGCGGCGCCGCGAACTTCGTCGGACTGGTGAGTGAGCGCGTCGGCCACCCGACCACCGAGCAACAGGTGCGACTGCCCGACGGTCGAGTCGTCCGGGCGGCCGCCTACCCGATCTCGATCGATGCCCGCGACTTCGAACAACTCGCCCGATCCGCTTCCGTCCAGCAACGAGCCACCGAGATCCGGGCCGCCCTGGGCAACCAACGGCGGATCTATCTGGGCATCGACCGGCTCGACTACACCAAGGGAATCCTGCCGCGGCTGCGCGCCTTCGGGGAACTACTCGTCGCCGGGCGGTTGACGATCGATGACGCCGCCTTCATCCAGGTGGCCACCCCATCGCGGGAGCGCGTGGATCAGTACCGGGAACTGCGCGACGAGACCGACCGGCTGGTGGGCCGACTCAACGGCGATCTGGGTCGGATCGGCCGCCCGCTCATCTCCTATGTGCACGCGACCGTGTCTCGCGAAGAGATCGCAGCGCTGTACACCGCGGCCGACGTGATGGTGGTGACGCCCTTCCGGGACGGGATGAACCTGGTCGCCAAGGAGTACGTCGCCTGCCGTTGGCGCGAGGACGGCGCCCTGGTGCTCAGTGAGTTCGCGGGCGCGGCTCACGAACTGCGCCAGGCCTGGCTGGTCAACCCCTATGACATCAACGGCATGAAGGCCGCTCTGCTGGAAGCCGGCGCCGCCGACCCTGAGGAGACCGGCCGACGGATGCGGGCCCTGCGCCAGCACGTCATGAGTCATGACGTGGCACTGTGGGCCCGCACCTTCCTGGACGACCTGCTGGAGCGTTAGCCGATGCGCCCTCTGATGCCCGGTTACTGCTCGACCCGGTGACCTGCCACCCGGGAGAGCTGCAGCGCCTCACGCGCCAACCCCTCACCCAGTGCCCCAATCCCAACCGGATAGCCGAAGACCTCCCGCAGGGACTCGTGGGTGCGGGCCGCCGAGACCAGGTCGATGTCGTCGACCGTGACCAGGCCGGGGTGTGGTACTCCCACCGCCTCGCTGAGGCTGAGCAGGTCGCGACGCAGTGAGTTGAGGTAGTTGGTGACCCGAACCGACTTGGTGCCCACGTCGAGACCGCGGGTGAAGCGCGGGTTCTGCGTGGCCACACCGGTCGGGCAGCGGTCGGTGTGGCAGCGCTGGGACTGAATGCAGCCGACCGCGAAGAGCGCCTCTCGCCCCACGTTGAGCATGTCGACACCCAGCCCGAAGGCGACCAGCGAGTTCTCCGGGATACCGAGCTTGGCGGATCCGATGAAGGTGACGTCATCGCTCAGTCCGGCGGCCGCGAACCGCTTGTAGACCTCGGAGAAGCCGATTCGGAACGGGTAGGCCACCGCATCGGCGAAGACCAGGGGGGCCGCACCGGTGCCTCCCTCGCCACCGTCGATGGTCACGAAGTCGACTCCTCGACCACTGTCGGTGGCCATCTCCTCGACCAACTCGTCCCAGAACTCCAGGTGCCCCACCGCACTCTTGATGCCGACCGGCAGTCCGGTGGCCTGGGCGACGCGCTCCACGAAGTCGAGCATCGAGTCCACGTCGGAGAAGGCGGTGTGCCGTCCCGGGGACGAACAGTCCTTGCCTTCGGGGATACCCCGGATCTCGGCGATCTCAGGGGTCACCTTGGCGCCGGGCAGCATGCCACCGAGGCCGGGCTTGGCTCCCTGGGACAGTTTGATCTCGATCGCCTTGACCGGCGCCGAGGCGACCAGGTCCACCAGTCTCGACAGGTCGAACTCCCCGTCGGCGTCGCGTACCCCGAAGTAGGCCGTCCCGATCTGGAAGATCAGATCGCCACCCTGGCGGTGGTGCGGGGACAACCCGCCCTCACCGGTGTTCTGCAGCGCGTCGGCCCCGGCCGCGCCCTTGTTCAGTGCGCGTACCGCGGCCCCCGAGAGGGCACCGAAACTCATCCCGGAGACATTGACCACCGAGTGCGGCCGGAAGGCCTTCGGGCGGTTCCGGGCGGCGCCGAGGATCTTCGCCGATGGCAGGTCGACCAGACCCGCCTCGATCCTGACCGGCTCATGGGCGTTGACGAAGGTGCGGTGCTTGATGATCGGATAGTCGATGGCCTCTTCGATGTCGTTGTCGGTACCGAATGCCGAGTGGTTGTCGGCCAGCTTCGCCGAGGCGTACACCCAGGTCCGCTGATCTCGGGTGAAGGGGCGCTCCTCGTCGTTGCTGGCCACGATGTACTGGCGGAGCTCGGGGCCGAGCTTCTCCAGTGCGAAGCGGGCATGCCCGATCACCGGGAAGTTGCGCAGGATGGCGTGCTTGCGCTGCAGCAGGTCGTAGGTCGCCACTGCGCCGAGTGCTCCCGCCGCGGTGGCGGCCAGTTTCCAGATCATGAGGCCTGTCTACCCCCTGACGGCCATCGGGTCGAGTCCCAGCCGGTCTGTGACCGGGGTCACCGCTACCCTCGAGCGCATGTCTCAAGGAACGACGCTGCCCGGGTCGGTCCGCTTCGGCTATGGGTCCGGATCGGTCGCCACCGGCGCCTTCGGCACCGTACCGGGATTGATGCTGCTGCCGTTCCTGACCGATAGCCTGGGTATCGCGGCGCTGTGGGCCGGGGTGATCGTCTTCGCCCCCAAGTTCTGGGACGTGGTGCTGAACCCGATCGTCGGTCGGATCAGCGACCGGCACGTCTCGGCCCAAGGCCCACGACGCCCGTTCCTGATCCGGGCCGGCGTGGTCCTGTCGATCTGCTTCGCGCTCATCTTCGCCGGGCCCGACCTCGGTTCGAAGGTCGGCGACGCCCTGTGGGTGCTGGTCTGCTTCGTGGCCGCCGCCACCGCCTACGCGTTCTTCCAGGTGCCGTACGTCTCGATGCCGGCCGAGATCACCGACGATTACGACGAACGTACCCGGCTGATGACCTGGCGGGTGGCCATCTTGGCGTTCACGATCATGCTGGCCGGTGCCACCGCACCGGTGATCCGTGACGCGGTCGGCGGTCGCGACGGCTATCGGGTGATGGGCCTGGTGATGGCCGCGCTGCTGCTCGTCGGCGCGCTGGCCGCCTACTTCGGCACCGCGCGGGCCCCGATCGGGCGGGTGCAACAGACGTCCGGGACGCTGCGTGACCAGTTGCGTGTGGTCTCCCGCGCCCGTGATTTCCGAACCCTGCTGGGCTGCTATCTGCTCCAAGCACTGGCCACGGCCGCGATGCTGGCCGGAGTCGACTATCTGGCCTCGGACGTCCTGGACTCCCAGGGGGCGGCCACCATCCTGTTCGTCTGCTTCGTAGGTC
>CAYNFY010000068.1:0-13415 GCA_964396585.1 uncultured Nocardioides sp. | reverse complement strand
TCCTCACCCCGGCGTGGGCCAGGGTGGGGCAACGGATCGGCAAGAAGCGCGGCTACCTGATCTCTTCGGTGGTGCTGACGGCCGGCGCGCTGCTGGCCGGTAGCGCCCAGTTCGCGCCGCGAGCGGCCGTCTTCGCGGCCGTCGCCCTGGTCGGCGTGGGTTACGCGGGTTGCCAGGTCTTTCCGCTGGCCATGATGCCGGACACGGCCGCCGTCGACAGCCATCGCACCGGGGAGAACCGGGTCGGGGTCTATACCGGGGTCTGGACCGCCGGTGAGACCTTCGGCATGGCCCTGGGGCCGGCCGCCTTCGCCATCGTTCTACAACTGGGCGGGTACCGCTCCTCGACCGGAGGCGGGGTCGCCCAGAGTGAAGCGGCGCTGACCGCGATCACGCTCGGATTCTCCGTGCTCCCGGCTGTTCTGGTGGTGCTGAGTCTGTTCGTTCTCTCGCGCTATCGTCTCGACGCGGGTGAGGTCGACACCGCACGTGCGGCCCTGGACGCCGATCCCCCAGCCGCCCCACCATCTGCCCCGACCGGAGGAACCAGCGCGTGAGCCTCGGACCCGATCTTCACCTCGACTCCTCCGCCGCCCTGACCCGGCTGCGGCAACGCCAGGCCGCCGACCTGCCCGTGCTGGGCGGCCGGACCCTTGCCTATGTCTACGACGCCGGATTGGCCGAGGTCGACCGGATCGGCCGTGAGGCGGTGGCCGCCTACGCCGGTTCCAACGGGCTCGACCCGACCGCATTCCCCAGCGTGCTCGCCATGGAGAACGACCTGGTCGGGTTCGCCTTGGACCTGGTCACCGCTCCGCAGGACGCGGTCGGGACGGTGACCTCCGGCGGCACCGAGTCGGTGCTGCTCGCGGTTCAGGGAGCCCGGGACTCTCGTCCCGACATCGATCGGGGATCGATCGTGGTGCCTGAGACCGCGCACGCCGCCTTCATCAAGGCAGCGCACTACTTCGGGGTCCGCCTGGTGAGTGTGCCGGTCCGAGACGACCTGCGGGCCGATCCGGTTGCCATGGCGGCGGCCATCGACGACACCACGGTGCTGGTGGTGGTCTCGGCGCCCTCCTATGCCCACGGGGTGATCGACCCGGTAACCGAGGTCGCTGCGGCTGCCGCGGAAGCCGGGGTCCGCTGTCATGTGGATGCCTGTATCGGTGGGTTCGTGCTGCCCTTCGCCGAACGCCTCGGGCGCTCGGTGCCCGCCTGGGACTTCCGGGTCCCCGGCGTCACATCCATCTCGTTGGACACCCATAAGTACGCCTACACACCGAAGGGGACCTCGGTCCTGTTGCACCGCAGTCCCGCGCTGCGTCGTCCCCAGTTCTTCGCGGCGGCGGACTGGCCCGGCTACACGATGCTCAACTCCACCATGCAGTCCACCCGCTCAGGTGGACCGGTGGCCGGTGCCTGGGCCGTGGTCGAGACCCTCGGCACCGACGGCTATCTGGCCCTGGCCCGCGAGGTCTTCGAGTGTGTGGACCGGCTGGTGACCGGCATCGAGGAGATCGACGGGATCTCACTGGTGACCACACCCGACTCCACACTGCTGGCGTTCACGACCGATGGGACCTGCGACCCGTTCACCATCGTCGACGAGATGGCCGATCGTGACTGGTTCGTGCAACCGCAACTGCGGCATCACGGGCGGCCCGCCACCGTGCACCTGTCGGTGAGTGCCGCGACGAACGCCCACGTTTCAGAATTCCTGACGGCCCTGACGGAAGCCGTCGCGACGGCGCGACGACGGGGGCCGATTCGGGTGGCGCCCGAGTTGGCCGAGTTCATCGGCTCGCTCGACCCGACGTTGCTGGGACCCGAGGAGTTCGATGCGCTGTTGGTCGCGGCCGGCCTGGTCGGCTCGGCCGATCAGGCCGGTTCTCTCGCCGTTCCCCATCGGATGGCTGAGATCAACGCGATGCTGGATCTGGCGACTCCCGAGTTGCGCGAGACACTGCTGGTGGCATTCCTGGATCGGCTCTCGCGGCCGGTACGAGGCGGCAGTTGAGACTCGGTCAGGACGGCTCTGCGCTCTGCGCCCTGCGCGCCATCCGGATGGCGTGACGCTGGACGTAGGCGCTGATCAGGGTGATCCCCTCGTTGATGTACTCCTCGTCGCCCTGGTCGTCGTCGGCGAAGGCGATCTGCAGCACGCGGTCCCCCAGGTCGACGGCCAACAGCAGGATCTTGGGCGAGAGCCGGTGCTCGACGAACCCTTGCGTATAGGAGGCCTGGTCGCGTACCGAGGCCGCGATCCGCTCGTGATACTCGCGGCCGTAAGCACTGATCACCGGGTTGGCGCGACCCCGCAGCCAGATCTGAACGAATGCGCGGCGACGTTGGTAGACCTTGACGTAGGCCCGCATAGTGGTCTCGACCACCTTGGACACCGAGTAATCAGTCAAGAGGGCCAGGTCTTCCTCGACCTGCTGCTCCATCTCGGCCATGTCACGTTCGACCAGCGCCAGGAGGACATCCTCCTTATCCGCGAAGTACTGGTAGAGCGAGGCGACCGGGACTCCGGCACGGTCCGCGATGGACCGAGTGGTCACCGATTCGACGCCGCCCTCGACCACCAGATCGGCCGCTGCTTCGAGCAGGTCGGCAACCCGCCGGCGGCTTCGTTCCTGGGTGGGAACCCGCCGCCGAGGGGCTTGGCTGTCACGCTCAACAGAAGTGGACACCCATTCAGCATACGGCCATCCAGATGACGGTGATCACATCGATACGCCGGTGTCGGCCAACGATCCGTCCGGGTCACGTGTCCCGAATCATTCTAGGGTGGGGCCATGACGTCCTCCTTGAGCGGTCTGGTCGAACGTGGGCTGATGGCCGCCGATTGGGCGCAGGCATTGGCCGACAGCGACGAGGCCATCGCCCGAATGGGTCACTTCCTCCGGGCGGAGAACTCCGCCGGGCGCGGATACCTCCCGGCCGGGGACCACATCTTCGCGGCCTTCCGACGGCCGATGTCTCAGGTCCGGGTCTTGGTGGTCGGCCAGGATCCCTATCCCACTCCCGGCCATCCGATCGGCCTGAGCTTCGCCGTCGCTCCGCAGGTGCAACCGATCCCGCGCAGTCTGGCGAATATCTATCGCGAACTGCAGGACGATCTGGGGGTTCCCCCGGCCACGCACGGAGATCTGTCGGGGTGGGCAGACTCCGGGGTGATGCTGCTGAACCGGGTACTCACGGTTCGTCCCGGCGAACCGGCCTCGCACCGGGGTCGGGGCTGGGAGCCGGTCACCGAGGCGGCCATCCGGGCCCTGGTGGCTCGAGGCACCGCGCTGGTCGCGATCCTGTGGGGTCGCGACGCGGGAACGCTCAAACCGCTGCTGGCCGGCATCCCGTGGGTGGAGTCGGCACACCCCTCTCCGCTCTCCGCCAGCCGTGGCTTCTTCGGGTCCCGTCCGTTCAGTCGGGTGAACCGGCTGCTGACCGAGCAGGGCGCCGATCCGATCGATTGGCGGGTCGCATGACGCAAGCGCCCCGGAATAAAGTTGTCTCTTCAACTATTATGTTGATATGACCACCGATCGCATGCCTGCCCTGTACATCGGCCACGGCGCTCCGCCGCTGCTCGATGATCCGGTGTGGTCCGGGCAGTTGGCTGCCTGGGCCGCCGACCTCCCGCGCCCCCGGGCGATCCTGATCGTCTCGGCGCACTGGGAGTCCGCGCCGGTCAGCCTGAGCGCCAGCAGCGCTCCGCTGGTCTACGACTTCGGCGGCTTCGACCCGAAGTACTACCGGATGACCTACCAGACCCCGGACGCCACCGCGCTGGCTCGGCGGGTGGCCGCCATGATGCCCGCCGACGAGCCCGTGCACCAGCACACCTCGCGTGGCCTCGACCACGGCGCCTGGGTGCCGCTGAAGATCATGTATCCCGAAGCCGACATCCCGGTACTGCAGATGTCACTACCCAGCCAAGACCCGACCCGGCTACTTCAGTTGGGCGAACGACTGCGCCCGCTGCGCGACGAGGGGATCCTGATCATCGGCTCAGGGTTCCTGACCCACGGGCTGCCCTTCCTCAAGGACTGGTCGATCGGTGCCGCCGCTCCGACCTGGTCGAAGGAGTTCGACATCTGGGCCGGTGAGGCGATGGCCCGCGGCGACGTGAACGCGCTGGCCGACTACAAGACCGAGGCCCCTGGCATGCCCTATGCCCACCCGACCGTGGAGCACTACACCCCACTCTTCGTCACCCTCGGTGCGGCCACCGACCCGGAGAAGGCCGGCATCCAGGTGATCGACGGCTTCTGGATGGGCCTCTCCAAGCGCTCACTCCAAGTCGCCTGATCCGCTGATGAGGCACCTATGTGCCTCATCAGCGGGGACCGAGGCGGCAGGAAGGTGCCTCCTCAGCGGATACCGAGCTTGCGCATCAGCTTCAGGGACTTCTGCATCTGCTTGACGTAGGCGTTGAAGTCCTGACCCGGTTGGGCGCCGAGCACCTGCTTCTTGAGCACCGCCAGGTTCTGCACGTCGGTGTACTTGAGCAGGCCCTGATCACCGTGCCTGGCACCCACCCCGGACTGCTTGACCCCACCCGACGGGGTCCCCTTGGCCGCATAGGCCGCGGCCAGGGAGTCGTTGATATTCACATTGCCCGACTCGATCCGCCGTCCCACCGCCTCGGCCGCGGCCAGGTCGGTTCCCCAGACCGAGGCGTTGAGCCCGTAGTCGGTGTCGTTGGCCAGGGTGATCGCCTCCTCGACCGAGGAGTAGCGATGCAGCGCGACGACCGGGCCGAAGGTCTCCTGGCAGCCGGCGTCCATCTGCTGGGTGACGCCCTCGAGCACGGTCGGCTCGAAGAAGGCGGGGCCGATGTCGGGGCGCGGCTTGCCGCCACACAGCACGGTGGCCCCCTTGGCCACGGCATCCTCGACGTGCGAGGCGACCCGGCGCATGTGGTCGACCGAGATGAGCGAGCCGATCTCAGGATCGAAGTCGTAGCTGGCGCCGATCCTCAACTCCCGGGCGCGCTTGACGAACCTCTTCTTGAACTCCTCATAGACGGAGTCCGCTACGTAGATCCGCTCGATGTGCATGCAGATCTGCCCGGTGTTGCCGAATACCCCGAAGACGGCACCGTTGACGCACTCGTCCAGGTTCGCGTCCTCGAGCACGATCATCGGGTTCTTGCCGCCGAGCTCCAGGCAGGCCGCGATCAGGTTACGCCCGGCCCGCTCGCCGATCACCCGACCGGTCGCGGTGGATCCGGTGAACATCACGTAGTTGGAGTTGTCGATCAAGGTGGGACCCACGTCCGGGCCCTCGCCGCAGACCACCTGGAAGAGCCCCTTCGGCAGTCCCGCCTGCTCCAGCAGCGAGATCCCGTATAGCGGCGAGAGGGCCGTCTTGTTGTCCGGCTTCACCACCACGCCGTTGCCGGCGATCAGTGCCGGGATGGCGTCGGACAGACCGGTGGCGAACGGGAAGTTCCAGGGCGCGATGATCCCGACCACGCCCTTGGGCTGCCGGATCTCGGTCGAGCTGGAGATCACCGGGATCGGCCCGCCGCGCTTGGTCGGCGCCAGCAGCTTCTCGGCCCGCTTGAGGTAGTGACTCATCACCATCGGCGGATCGCACGACTCCTCCACCGCCATCCGCCGGTTCTTGCCGGACTCGGCCTGAATCAGGTCGGCGATCGTATGGATGTTGTCCACCAGCAGTGCGTGGGCCCGCCGGAACACCGCGAGTCGCTGCTTGAGCGGCCAGGCAGCCCACTCTCGTTGCGCCTCGCGGGCGCGGGCGAATGCCGCTTCGATGTCGACCGGAGTCGACTGCGGTAGCTCTACGAGCATCTCTCCGGTGTAGACCTCGGTCAGCTTCCAGGTGCCACCCGAGGTGGAAGGCACCCGGGAGACCAGGGACTGGAGGAACTCGTCGGTCAAAGTGTCCGGGCGCTTCAACATCTCGGATCAACCCTTCAGGATCAGTTCGGCGCACTGGTCGCCGATCATGATGGACGGTGCGTTGGTGTTGCCGCCGATGATCGACGGCATGATCGAGGCATCGGCGACCCGGAGGTTCTCGATGCCGCGGACCTTGAGGTCGGGGCCGACCACGGCTCGCTCATCGACACCCATCCGGCAGGTGCCGACCCCGTGGTAGACCGTGGTGGCCCGGTTGAGCAGTTCGGTACGCAGACTCTCGTCGTCGTAGCCGGGACCGGGGTGGATCTCCCGCTTCGCGTGGGTGCCGAAGACCTGCGAGCCCATCACCTCACGGATCATCAGCATCCCCTCGTGCAGTACCTGCACGTCGCGGGGGTCGGTCAGGTACCCGAAGTCGATCAGCGGTGCCGCGGTCGGGTCGGTCGAGGCCAACCTCACCGTGCCGCGCGAGTGCGGATAGATCAGGGTCGACATGATGGTGAGTGCCGGCACCTTCTCGATCTGGTGCAGCTTCTTCTCGTCCTGGTTGGGCGAGGGGTAGGCCCACGGCAGCACGTGCAGCTGCAGGTCGGGCACGGTGCCGGCGAGGGAGGTCCGGACGAAGCCGGTCTGCTCGAACACCGAGTGCCGCAGGAAGGTGCTCCCGGCCCGGAGCCGCTCCTTGACCACACCCTTGGCGAAGTAGAACGGACTGCCCACGTGCTCGGTGTTGTCCATCTCGAACGTCATCGGCACGAACATGTGGTCGTGAGCGTTGTCGCCGACCGGGAGGTCGGCCACAACCTTGATCCCGTGCTCGCTCAGATGCTCGGCAGGGCCGATCCCCGAGAGCTGGAGCAGCTGCGGTGATCCGAAGACCCCGGCCGCCACGATGACCTCCCGGCCGGCCCGGACGGTACGCCGGGCGCCACCCTTGTCGATCAACTCGACACCGACCGCGCGGGATCCTTCGAGCACCACCCTGGTCACGTGCACCCGGGTCTGCACCTGCAGAGTCGGCAGGTGCTCCTCGTGCAGGTATCCGCGCGAAGCGGAGTAGCGCAGCCCGCTGTCGGTGTCGGCGCTCATCTGGAAGGTGGAGATGCCTTCCTGCTCGGCGCCGTTGTAGTCGTCGAGGACCTTCACCCCCAGGGTCTCGGACGCGGCCTGCTGGAACTGCAAGGCGCCCTCGGTCGGCTTCGGATGACGCATCACCTTGATCGGACCCGAGCCACCTCGGAAGTCGTTCTCACCGTCCTCGAAGCGCTCGACCCGCTGGTAGGCGGCATTGACGGTGTCGGCGTCCCAGCCGACATTGCCCTCGGCCGCCCAGTCGTCGTAGTTCTGCCGGTTACCGCGCACCCAGAGCAGGCCGTTGACCGAGCTGGAGCCGCCCACCACCTTGCCGCGGGTCTGCGGGATCCGCCGATTCAGCGCACCGGCCTGCGGCACCGTGCGGTACCCCCAGTCGACGGTCGCCTGCAACTGCGGGACCGAGTGCATCGGCCCGATCATTCCCGGCTTGGTGACCATGAAGTTCTTCTCGTCACGCTTGCCCGCCTCGAGCAGGATCACGCTGGCGCCGGACTTGGCCAGCCGGCCCGCGACCGCCGATCCCGCGCTCCCGGCACCGATCACGACGAAGTCGGCGACATTCTGGGGCCTGCTCCTGGCCATCGGCTCACCAACCTCTCCGCACGCCCACTACGGACGTGTCAGGCATCACATACGCTCGGTATGTTAGCGCTTTCTCGGGTCATACACGAGGTGGTCGTCCGGATCCGCCGTCACACCGGTGCAAAGATGGGTCCGTGAAAATCCTGTCCGTGCAGTCCGCAGTCGCCTACGGCCACGTCGGCAACTCCGCCGCCGTCTTCCCACTCCAGCGACTGGGGCACGAGGTCTGGCCGGTACACACGGTCAATTTCTCCAACCACACCGGCTACGGAGCCTGGCGCGGACCGCTGATCGACCCCGAGGACGTGCGCGCGGTGATCACCGGCATCGAGGAGCGAGGCGTACTCGGCGAGGTCGACGCCGTGCTGTCCGGCTACCAGGGTGGCGCCGGGATCGCCCAGGTGATCCTGGACGCCGTCGCCCGGGTCAAGACCGCCAATCCGAGCGCCACCTACACCTGCGACCCGGTGATGGGCAATGCGAAGTCCGGATGCTTCGTGGACCCGAGCATCCCGCCCATCATCCGTGAGCAGGTGGTGCCGGCCGCCGACATCATCACCCCCAACCAGTTCGAGTTGGGGTTCCTGACCCAGACCGAGCCGGACAGCCTGGAGTCGACCCTGGCCGCGGCCGACCTCGCCATGGCGATGGGACCGAGGGTGGTCCTGGTGACCAGCGTCGAACGCCCCGACCGACCCGCAGGCACGATCGAGATGCTGGCGGTCACCCAGCAGGGCGCGTGGATCGCGCAGACCCCGCTGCTGCCACTGAAGGCCAACGGATCGGGTGATGTCACAGCCGCCCTGTTCACCGCCCATCTGCACGAGACCGATTCGGCGGCCGAGGCCCTGGCCAGGACGACCTCCAGCGTCTTCGACCTGCTGGCGAATACCCTGGAGTCCGGCGAACGGGAACTGCGTCTGATCGCTTCTCAGGAGACCTTCGCGCACCCCCGGATGCAGTTCGAGGTCCGACAGGTTCGCTGAGCGGGGATCAGCGTCGGAAATATATGACACTCACCACAGTGGCAGAGCAGTCCCTTGCCCAGCCCGACGGGGATCCGCCCGGCTGGGCGACCCAGGCATTGACCTCGTCACTGCGTCGATCCGCACTGCTCGCCGCCGCGGTGTGGCAGGTGGTGGTCATCTGGGCGGTCCTGACCACCGAACCGCGCATCTCCCAGACCGTGCTGGTGGTGGCCCATGTCGCCGTCGCCCTGCTGGCGCTGGGACTGCTTCGACTCGGTTGGGCACCGTGGCCGGCGATCGTGCTGATCCTCGCCCTGATGCCGCTCAACTTCATCGTGACCGGCTCGCCCGACGATTCCTTGGTACTCGCCACCTGCTGGTCCGGGAACACCGCCTTCTTCATCTCCGTCCTGGTGCTGCGAGGCACCACGGTATGGGCGGTCCCCGTAGTCGGTGCCCTGGTCAATGGAGTGCTGGTGCTGCTGCTGCGCCCCGGATGGACGGTGGCCCAGTCGGTGGCGGTGGTCGTGACCGCCACGATGATGGCGCTGGCCGGCCGGATCGCCGTGCCGCGACTGCTCCGCCTGGCCGCCGACGCGGACCGAGCCTCGGCACTCGCCGAACAGGACCGCAAGGCAGCGGTCGCCGCCCGGCGGGCCACGCACGAGGCAGCGGAACACGCCCGGGTCCTGCACGACACCGTGGTGAACACGCTCGGTGCGATCGCCAAGGGCGGTGCCGCGGTTCATGACCGACAGGCCGTCTCGGATCTGTGTGCCAGGGACATCCGAACGGTCACCGACCTGCTCGACGATGTGGTGGTCGAGCCCTTCAGCAGCCTGGTCGACCGGACCGACTGGTACCCCGGGGTCGAGATCCGGCGCCGTGGTCTCTCCGACGACCAGCTGATGGTGCTGGAAACCGTGATGGCTCCCGAAATCGTCCGAGCGCTGGCCGGAGCCACCCGCGAGCTCGTTCTCAACGCAGCCAAGCACGCCGATGTGAGCGTGGTGGACCTGCATGCCCAGCGCGCCGACGGCGACCTAATGATCACGGTGACCGACCAGGGAGCCGGGTTCGATCCGGATCGGGTGGAACTGCGAGGACTGGATTCCTCGGTTCTCGACCCGATCGCCCGGGTAGGTGGCACCGTCACGTTCACCAGCCGCCCGGGAAGCGGGACTCAGGTCGTGATCCGAGCCCCGCTGGAGGCGCCTGAGGCGCCGACCGAGAGCCTGGTAGGCGACGACCCGAACCTCTGGGTGATCTCGGTCCGGCATCGGGCGTGCTGGTTGTGGGCAGCCGGAGTGATCGCGGTCGGGGTGGGGATCGAGGCCGCGAATCGTCCGGGTGTGCTGAGCTGGACCTACGCCATGCTGGCTCTGGTCGCCTTCTGGTCGGTCTGTTGCGGATACGTCACGCGCTCCGGCAGCCGGCTCCCCGACTGGATGGCCCTGGCCGTGATCCTCTCCGTGGCGCCCGCCTTCGCTCTCTCCATGGCCGGGACCGACTTCGGCCGCACCGCTGTCTTCAACTACCAGGCCATCGGCTTGACCCCGCTCCTGGTGATCCTGCTGGTGACCTCGTCCAGAAGAGCCATGATTCTCGGTCTCGTCATGCTCTCGGCCGGTGTGCTGGCCATCACGATGCTCGTCTGGCAGCAGTCGTACGCAGCCGCCTCGGTGGTGGTGGTCGGCGCGGCCCCCGCCTTCGGGATGGCGGCCGCCTGGTGGGGATTCCATAACCTGATCGGCAAGATTGCGCTCCAGGCACATGCCGATCGCACCGCTGCGTTCGAGTCGCAACTGGAGACCTGGGGGCTTGCCGCCGAAGCCGAGACCCGGGAGCGCTGGCGCGCGGCCGGACTGCGCAACTGCCTGCCACTGCTTCGAGGGTTGGCCGACAACACGTTGGATCCTGACTCACCCAGCGTCCAGCAGGCCTGCGCCCAGGAGGAGCAGTATCTGCGCACCTTGGTGCAGCTGAGCCCGGGCAGTGTTCATACCGGTGTCTGGTGGGCCCGGGCACTCGCCGAGGCGCGTGCGAAGGAGATCGACCTGACCATCCGGACCGGTGACGCCGATGTGTCGGACACCTTCGGGGCTCACGTGATCGGACAACTGGCACTGACCGCGATCGCGCTCACCCCCGAGCGCGGAAAACTTCACATCACCTTATTCGTGACCTTGGACCGCTCCCCACGGTTAACCCTGGTGGGAGGTCTGGGACACCTGGTCTCGGTCGTTCCCTCGACTTTGACCGAAGGATGGCATGCCCGGTACCAGAGTCTGGATCATCAAGACCTGATCGAGGTCATGGGACCCAGTGCCGCCGTCAGTTATGAGCATGTGTGACTCCGCCGTATCCAGCCATCGAGTTCTCGGGAGAACCAGCCATGAACACCCTCACCGCCCCCGATACCCCACCAGCAGCACCCCAGGGTGTCGCCGGCGATGCGTCCCCCGGACGGGCGATACGACAACGACGAGTCGCGGTGGTGGAGGACCATCTGCTGCAACGCCAGCACACGATGGCTCTGCTCGCTGCCGAGCCGGGGCTGAAGGTGGTACACAGCTGTGACTCGTTCCCCGAGTTCCTCGCCTGGTACGGCCAGGCCAACCCACTGGATCGGCCGAACCTACTGATCCTGGACCTGATGGTGGACCGCGGCCCATCCGCCGACCCGACGCGGGTGGCCACCCTGATCAACCTCGGCGTGCGTGT
Source organism: uncultured Nocardioides sp. (assembly GCA_964396585.1). GTDB lineage: Bacteria > Actinomycetota > Actinomycetes > Propionibacteriales > Nocardioidaceae > Nocardioides. The sequence continues at coordinate 2,152 of CAYNFY010000068.1, read as the reverse complement.
CTTGGTCCTCTCCGCCTTCGCCTCCCCCGCTCTGGTCCGCGCCATGCTGCGAGCCGGAGTGCAGGGCTTCGTCGGCAAGCGCGACGATCCGCAGGACATCACCGCAGCGGTCTGGACGATCCTGGATGACCGGCCCTGGGTCACCCCCGAATTGGCCGGAGTGATCGCGGGTGATCCGGCTCGGCCACAACTCAGCGATCAGGAGGAACGGACCCTGGTGCTGTACGCCTCCGGCCTCACCCTCCCAGCCGTGGCAGCGGCGCTCGGGGTGCGCCCGGACACCGCCAAGAAGTACCTGGACCGGGTCAAGGCCAAGTACGCCGCATCCGGGCGCGAGGTCCGGACCAAGGTGGATCTCCACCGCGAGGCACACCGAGACGGGTTCATCCGCAATATCAGCGGGCACCGGATCCGGCCGTAGCGCCGCGGGGTAACATCATCGCGCTCGGTCTCCGGCGCGAAACTGACTCCACCGGGTCAGTTCACGTCTCATCGCGGCTCGCCCGCGTGATCGAGTCAATGCCGGTGTAGCTCAGTTGGTAGAGCATCTCACTTGTAATGAGAGGGTCGCGGGTTCGATTCCTGTCACCGGCTCCACAAGACAAGCCGCCCCCGACCTTTACAACAGGCCGGGGGCGGCTGACATTTCTGACCACCGATCGGGGCAGTGTGTCTCCGGTGTGACTACGACTTGGCCCGCCGTCCGGCACTCACCAGCGCGATGCCTCCGGCTGCCAGGAGGAGTCCCAAGAAAGCAAGCATCTTCAACTGGGGCCCTGCCCCGGTCTCAGGAAGGCTCTCGCCTGCCTGCGGGGAGGGATCCGTCACGGCCGCGGCCTCGCCTTCGACCGTCACCGTCTGCCGGGCATCGTTGATGTCCTGATGCACCGCCACCGGATCACCCGCCGCCCGATCCCCCTCGAACAACTCCTCGAACGCGACCAACTTCTCACCGGCGAACCCTTCAGGCACCACGAAGGTCACCTCGACCGAACCCTCAGCAGCGGTCGGCGTGAACGTCTTCGAGGCGGTGATACCCGTTCCCGAGCCATCCGACTTCCGCATCAGCTCACCCGAGACCGTGTACTCACGACCGGGCGTCAGATTCCGGTACTCGATCGTGTCGACCACCGACCCCCCGTCCCAGGCCAGCACGTGATCCCCATCGGCCACATCCACCAGCCTGGTCCCGATCACCGGGGCCGGTGTCTTGGTCTCCTCGGCGATCGTCACCGTCTGCCGGGCATCGTTGATGTCCTGATGCACCGCCACCGGATCACCCGCCGCCCGATCCCCCTCGAACAACTCCTCGAACGCGACCAACTTCTCACCGGCGAACCCTTCAGGCACCACGAAGGTCACCTCGACCGAACCCTCAGCAGCGGTCGGCGTGAACGTCTTCGAGGCGGTGATACCCGTTCCCGAGCCATCCGACTTCCGCATCAGCTCACCCGAGACCGTGTACTCACGACCGGGCGTCAGATTCCGGTACTCGATCGTGTCGACCACCGACCCCCCGTCCCAGGCCAGCACGTGATCCCCATCGGCCACATCCACCAGCCTGGTCCCGATCACCGGGACCTGAACTGCGGCGGACCCCGTCCAGCTCACAGTCGCCTCGGCGGTCGTCTGCGCGGTGCTGGGAGCGACCAGGATGATGGACTGCGCATGATCACCCGCCGTGGGGGTTCCCCCGTCGCTGGTCGGCACCGAGATCACCTTGCCGGTCCCACCGGTGCCCTTCGCCGTGACGGTCACGGTCGCCGAATCGGCGGCCGTGGTGCCCCGAAGGTCGAGATAGATCTCCTGTCCGTCGACCACCACCGTCGGGTCGATCGCGTCCCCCGCGGCGTCGACGAGTGAGACGGCAGGGCTGGCGGTGACCTCGACCGTGGTCCGGTCGGTGCTCACCACGAAGGGTCCGACGAGCGAGTCGGCGGTCTGGGCGTCGGTCGGCGCGGTGATGGAGGCCGTCACCGTGAGATCGGCCGGGGTCAGACCGGGGTTGGCATTCGCCCCGTTGACGAGATACCAGTAGGCCTTCTCGGAGTCCGGAGTCTCCCATGCCCAGGGAGCGTCCCAGTCCAGATCTGTATAGCGCCAGATCGCGTACTGGGTCGCCTCGATCGCATCGTTTCGAGAGATCCCGGGG
>CAYNFY010000067.1:0-23030 GCA_964396585.1 uncultured Nocardioides sp. | reverse complement strand
GCCAGCACTCGACCTCGCTGAGAGCGCGGCACGACGGCCTCCAGCCGCACCTCGTCGACCACCTCGGTCGCACCGTGGCTGCCCAGGAACGGCTCCGCACCGGGCAACGGCCGGAACCTGCCCTCCCCGGGTATCTCGAAGGTACAGCGGTCGTAGTCCCCGATCGCTCCGGCTCCAGCGCCGGTGAGCGCGTCGCGCAGTGGTTCCAGATGGGTCCTGGGCACGAAGACGACCAGCTGATCCAAAGCGGTCGCCGGCGCCGGCAGGATCGGGGACAGGTCGCCCAGCCCTAACGTCAGGGCCAGCGACTCCGACACTCCGGTGAGCGCCTGATCGGCGTTGGTGTGTGCGGTCAGCAGGGCACAGTCGGCTCGGGTCAGGGTCGTCAATGTGCGCCCCTTGGGAGTGGTCGCGGCGACCGAGCTCACCGGCTTGAGGAAGAGCGGATGGTGCACGACCAGCAGATCGGCGCCCCAGGCGGCGGCCTCCTCGGCCACCGGGAGCACCGGGTCCACCGCGAACAGGATCCGGCGCACCGGCTGGTCCGGGTCACCGGCGACCAGCCCCACCGCGTCCCAGGAGTCGGCGGTACCGGGTGGATACCAGGAGTGCAGGGTCTGGACGACGTCTCGGAGAGTCGGCATGACAGGGGTGCTCACGGGTGCAGGTTATCGGTCCCCGAGCACGGGTCATGAGCGGCGAACCCGGTCAGTGCCCGCCCGCGCTGCATTCACGCCTCCAGTAACCGGTGAACTGGATCTGGTCACGTGCCAGACCCGCGTCGCCGACCAACCACCGGCGCAGGCCGGTGGCGAGTCCCGCCTCACCCGCCACCCAGGCGAACCCCGTCTGGTCCCATCGGCACCGAGTGAGACGTTCCACTACCAGCGCCACGTCCTGGGCCGAGTCGCCACTACTCGTCAGCACATGCACCTCGACCCCGTCGGGGGGATCCGGTAGGTCATCGACCCCCCATCCCTCCTCGAATATCCCCACCAGTGTTCCCCGCACCGCCTCGGGCCACTCCCGCAGCAGCCGAGCCAGGGCCGGCCAGGCGGTGACATCGCCGACCGCCAGGATCGACTCGGCTCTCGGCACGCCGCGGATCAGTCTGGGGCCCACCACACCCACGCGGTCGCCGACCGCCACGGTCCCAGCCCAGTCGCTTCCGGGTCCGGTGTCGTGCCGGACCAGGTCGAGCACCAGTCGCTCGCCGAGGTCCACCACGGTGTACTCACGGACCGGCAGGTCACCTCCCGGGGAGGCCAATCCCCCACCTTCGAGAGGAATCGGCAGCCTGATCCGCCCGTCATGGCGGTCCGGCAGGCAGAGCACGACCACGTCGTCGAAACCGGTGCTGACCCAGTGTTCCGAGGCAGGGAGCTCGACCCGTACCACCCCGGGGCGCGGCTCACCGACCGCGCTGACCTGGACGACCTGCACGGTGGTGGGACGCAAGATCTCGGTGCGGAATCGGGTCCGCGGGCGTCTCTGGTCAGCCACGTGAGATCAGTCCCTGTCGCACGAGCAATACCAGGAAGAAGACCCCGCCCAACACCGCGGTGACCACACCGACCGGGACCGCGACCCCGAACGCATGCTGAGCCAGAAGGTCCGCACCGAGCAACAACAGGCCCCCCAGCAGACCCGTGGTGAACAGGCCCGGATCCGGTACCAGCCGGGCGGCCGCATGCGGTGCCACCAGGGCCACGAAGGCGATCGGACCCGAGACAGACACCGCCACCGCGACCAACGCGGTGGCGGCCAGCAGCGCCACCCAACGCAGCCCAGTGACCCGGACCCCCAGTCCCTGCGCCAGTTCGTCCCCCAATCCCAGGAGACGCAGGCGTGGAGCGACGGCGGCCAGCACCGGAGCCACCACCAGCAGCCCCAGGACCATCGGCCGCAGTTCGGGCCACCCCCGGCCCTGCAGGGTGCCCACCACCCAGGTCTGCGCGGTGACAGCGGAGGCCACGAAGGTGCGATTCAGCAGATGGTCGACCAGACCGGCACAGAAGGCGCCGACGGCCACCCCGAGCAGAACCAGGCGGGACCCGGTCAGTCCGCCCCGGGCAGCGGCCGCGAGCAGCAGCGTGGCGGCGAGCAGCGCGCCGACGAAGGCTCCCAGCGAGGCCGCGGCCGGAGACCCGCCCCGGATCACCACCAGCACCGCACCGACCGCCGCTCCCCCGCTCACGCCGATGATGTCCGGGCTGGCGAGGGGATTACGGGTGAGTCGCTGGAAGAGTGCACCCGAGACGGCCAGCGACGCGCCCACCGTCACGGCGACCAAGGCGCGAGGCAGGCGTCGCTGATTGACGAAGAATTCCGTGCGGGGTGCCGGCGGGTCCCCGAGCAAGGTCCAGAACGCGTCCGCCGCGCTCACTCGATAGGCACCGATCACCAGTGCGGCACCCAGCAACAGCAACAGGCCCGTCCCTAGACAGGCGTTGACCACAAGATGTCGACGCCGCCACCGCACACTCCAGTCACGACGCCGCACTACCGTCGAGCCGCGGCTCAGGACATGGTCCTCGACCAGGACGGGACGGCTCACCGCGACACCCCCGCTCGTCTTCCGAGCACGAACAGGGCCAGCACCGGAGCACCGACCAGGGCCGTCACCACGCCGACCTGCAACTCGGCGCCGTCGCCCATCAGCCGCCCGGCCACGTCCGCGGACAACAACAGGATCGCTCCCCCCAACGCTGACAACGGCAACAACCTGCGGAACTCGTGTCCGACGATCGGGCGCAGTAGATGCGGGACGACGAGGCCGACGAACGAGATCGGACCGGCCAGACCCGTCGCGGTCCCGGCCAACAATGCCACCGCAACCAGTCCGAGTGCCCGTGTCCTGACCGGCCGCACGCCCAGTCCGTGTGCCATGTCGTCGCCGAGCGCCAGTGCATCGAGGGAACGAGGCAGAAGAAGGGCGAGAACAGCACCGCAGAGAAGAACCGGCAGAACGGTGAGCACCTCGTTCACCGGTCGGGTGGTCAGCGAACCCACCTGCCAGGCGCGGTACGACTCGCCGACCTGCTCGTCCAGGAGCACCAGAGCATGGGTCAACCCCGTCAGGACGGCGGCCAGGGCCACCCCGCACAGCACCAGACGGGCAGAGGCGACATCGGGGCCACTGGCCAGCAGCAGCACCACGGCCGTGGCGAGCCCGGCTCCCACCACGGCACTCCATACGCTGGCCCCGAGCGACATCGTGCCGGTGAGGGTCAGCAGTCCCACCACTCCGAACGAGGCACCGGCGTTGATGCCGAGTATTCCCGGATCGGCCACGGGATTACGGGTCAAGCCCTGCATCAGGGCGCCGGACATCCCCAGCGCGGCCCCGCAGACGATACCGAGCACGGTCCGATTGACGCGCAGCTCACCGACGATCCCGATCACTCCGCGGTCTCCGCGGCCGAGCAGTCCCTCGATGACATCGGCGAAGGGGATGTGCCGAGAACCCCACGCGAGACTGGCCACCACGGTGAGCAGCAGCAGGACCACCAGCGCCAGCGCTGTCCAGCCGGCACGGGCGCGGCCCCCGCGAACGTCCCGTATCGGGGTCTCGAGCACGGGGGTGACGGGCGCCACGGGTTTGATCACGTTCATCACAGCCCAGCCTAGCCTTAGTTAGGTTTGGATTACCTAATACGTCTAGGGTGTGCGGTCATGAAGACCCTGATCTCTCGACCACACGCATTCCGGGCGGGAGCCGCTGTCGCGGTCCTCGCGCTCGCCCTCACCGGGTGCGGTTCGGATGCGGACAAGAATTCGGGCCCGGACGCGAAGCCCTCGGGCACGCAGCGAATGACCCATGCGGTGACCCATGCCATGGGCACCACCGAGGTGCCGGACGATCCGCAGCGGGTCGTGGTGATCGACTCCCCGCACCTGGACGCACTCGTGGCGCTCGATGTGAAGCCGGTCGGCATCACCGTATCCGCGGCCGGCGAGGGCGCTCCGCCGTACTTGGCCGATGAACTCGAGGGGGTGCCGAGCGTCGGGCTCACGGTGGAGCCGGGCATCGATGACATCGCCGCCCTCGATCCTGACCTGATCATCGGCGCCAAGGTCCGACACGAGGCGATCTACGATGAATTGTCCGCTATCGCGCCGACGGTCTTCTCCGTCGACTCGGGCACGAACTGGCGCGAGCAGGCCGAGATCACGGCCGAGGCGGTGAACCGGTCTGACGAAATGGAGGGCCTACTGACCCGGCTCGACGAGCGGATCCGGAGCGTCGGGAAGGAGATCGGCGCCGAGGGCATGTCGGCCTCCATGGTGCGCTTCCGGCCGGATAACTTCCGGCTCTACGGCCCCGACACGTTCAGCGGTTCTATCCTGAGCGGGCTCGGGTACGACCTGGGCGAGCGTGACTGGAACGAGTACTCCATGCTCGAGTTGAGCCCGGAGAACTTCCAACAGATCGACGGGGACATCGTCTTCTACACCAACCCCGGCGGTGACCCGACCGCCACCACGATGGCTCCGGTGACCAAGCTGTGGGGCGATCAGCCGGGCGTCAAGGCCGGCAGGACACTCGAGTTCGATGACGAGACCTGGATGGTCGGCATCGGCGTCGTGGGAGCGAACCAGATACTGGACGACCTGAGCAAGCACCTGGGCTGAGTGCCTGCCCGAGCCGGATCTCCCGCCCGATGGCGCCGGACCCCGCGACCATCGATCGACCCCGGAGGAACCATGACCAGCACCCCGTCGCCCGTCTCGGAGGAGCGGGAATCCCCCGTTCGCGGAATCTCCACCGAGAACCTGGGGCTGGGATACCCCAGCCTCTCGGTCGCCGAAGGCCTCGAGGTGACCTTTCCGGCCGGGGGTTTCACCGCCGTCATCGGGCCGAACGGTTGCGGCAAGTCGACCCTGCTGCGCACGATCGCCCGAATCCTGCGTCCCCGAGTCGGACGGGTGCTTCTGAACGGGGACGACCTGAGCCGGTTGCGGCCCCGACAACTGGCCGCCCGGCTCGGGCTGCTGCCTCAGGGCGCTCTGGTACCCGACGGGATCACGGTGGTCGACCTGGTCGCACGGGGCCGACAACCGCATCTGAGCCCGTTGCGTCAATGGAGCCGATCCGATGACGAGGCCGTCCGCAGCGCACTCGAGGCCACCCATACCGCGGACCTGGCCGGGCGACGGGTCGAGGAGCTCTCCGGGGGACAGCGGCAACGGGTGTGGGTTGCGATGCTCCTGGCCCAGCAGACCCCCTGGCTACTGCTGGACGAGCCCACCACCTATCTCGACATCGGTCATCAGTACGAACTGCTCGATCTGTTCGCCAGGCTCAACGCGGCCGGCACCTCGGTGGTCGCGGTGCTGCACGACCTGAACCAGGCCGCCCGATACGCCAGCCACATGGTGGTGATGCACCGTGGCCGAGTACATGCATCGGGCCCACCTGAGCGGGTACTGACCGCGGAGCTGGTCGAGGAGGTCTTCGCACTGAAATGCCGAGTGTCGCCCGACCCGGAAACAGGCACCCCGATGGTGATCCCCCGGTGCAACTCCCGTCCGCCGGTGGAAGGGTAAGACTTCTCTCATACACAACTCACCCAGTCCCCACCGACGAGGTAGAGGATAGGACCCATGACGTGGTGGAAGATGCTGCTGCCGCTGGCACTGCTGGCCCCGCTCGCCGGCTACGGTGCGGGAGTCCTGACCCGTCCCGCCCCCGAGCCCCAGCAACGTACTCCGCTACTCCTGGAGAGCGTGCAGACCAGCACCTCCCCCACGCCCGATCTGATCCCTGGGACCCGCATCACGAAGCGACCTGCGCCATCCCCCACGATCGATGAGCCCCGCTTGGTCTACCCCGACACCGACGACCTCGACGATGACGACCTCGACGATGATGACCTCGACGATGACGAGGACGACGACCGGGACGAGGACGACACCGACCACGATGACGCGGACGACGACTGAGCCGACCCGGCCACCACGGCCGGGCCTCTCGGTACGCGTCCGGATCCTGGCCACGCTGCTGAGCGTCGTCTTCGTCGCCCTCACCGGCGCCGGGATGATCGTCTACGTCATCGAACGTGACCGGGTGGAGAACGAGGTCAACGCGAGCGTCGACCAAGAGCTGGCAGAGTTGGAAGCGCTGCAACGCAACGGGGTCGACCCCGACACGCTGCAGCCGTTCGCCAGCGCCGCCCAGGTGATCGACACCTTCCTGGACCGCAACGTCGCCGGCTCCAACGAACTACTGGTCGGCTGGTGGGACGACCGGGCCCGGCAGAGCACTCCCGCACCGGAGGGACTGGACCTCGATCCGAAGACGTCCCTGCGCGAAGGCGACCTCTACCGGGCGCTGGCTCCTCTGGTCGAGTCGGGACGCAGCAGCCGGATCGAGCTGCCCGGCCTCGGCGAGGTCTCCGTCACCGTGCAGCCCGTGGTGAGGGGCGGTCAGCGAGCCTCCCTGGTGGTGCTGACCTTCATGGACCGGGCCCGAGCCGGTCTGCGCGACACGATGCAGACCTATGTCCTGGTCTCGGCCGGGGCGCTGCTGGTGATCGCGGTGGGCGCGACCTGGCAGTCCGGCCGCCTGCTCTCGCCGTTGCGGGACCTGCGCCGCGCCACGGAGCGGGTCACCGCGCGGGACCTGTCCGAGCGGCTGCCCGAACGTGGCAACGACGATCTGACCCGGCTGACCCGAACGTTCAACGGCATGCTGGATCGATTGGAGGCCTCGTTCACCACCCAACGCCAGTTCCTCGACGACGCCGGACACGAGCTCAAGACGCCGCTGACGGTGCTCCGTGGTCACCTCGAGCTACTCGATCCCGACGATCCGGCCGAGGTCGCCGAGACGAGGGCGCTGCTGCTCGACGAGGTCGACCGGATGGGCCGGCTGGTGCAGGATCTGATTCTGCTGGCCAAGGTCCGCCGTCCCGACTTCGTCCGTCGCGAGTCGGTCGACGTCGCAGACCTCACCCACACGGTGCTGGCCAAGGCTCAGGGGATGGCTCCTCGGAACTGGCAACTCGATGCCACGGCCGAGCTATGGGCCGAACTGGACGAGCAACGGATCACCCAGGCACTGCTGCAACTCATCGACAACGCGGTCAAGCACACCGACCCGCACGACACCGTCGCCCTCGGCTCCCAGGTGCGACACGGAGCGCTGGAGTTCTGGGTCCGAGACAGTGGCGATGGAGTCCCCGTCGATCGACGCGAGGAGATCTTCAGCCGCTTCCAGCGCGGCCAGGTGCGGGCCGGGGATGAGGGCTTCGGATTGGGCCTCTCGGTGGTGGCCGCCATCGCCGAGGCCTCCGGCGGCTCCGTGTACGTCACCGACCCGGCCCCACCACACCCACCCGGAGCCCGATTCGTGATGACCCTTCCCCTCCCGAACCCTCAGGAGCAACCATGGCCATGATCCTGATCGTCGAGGACGAGGCACGTATCGCCGCCTTCGTGGCCAAGGGCCTGAGCGCTCAGGGACACCATCCGACCGTGGTCGACACCGGAGCCGCGGCCGTCGATGAGATCCTCTCCGGAGGCCACGATCTGGTCGTTCTCGACATCGGTCTGCCGGATATCGACGGGTTCGAGGTACTCGATCAGGTGCGCAACCAGGGCTCCCGGGTCCCGGTGATCGTGCTCACCGCTCGGGACTCGGTCAGCGACACGGTCGCGGCGCTGGAGGGCGGGGCGGACGACTACATGGCCAAGCCGTTCCGGTTCGCCGAACTGCTGGCCCGGATCAAGGTGAGGCTGCGCTCCACGGCAGGCTCCGGAGTCGCCTTCACCGCGGTCCTGAGCGCCGCCGGGGTCAGCTTGGATCGCCGCACCCGGCGCGCCAGTGTCGCCGGTGCCGAGTTGGACCTGTCGGCCCGGGAGTTCGCCCTGGCCGAGACCTTCATGCTCAATCCCGGCCAGGTGCTCTCGCGCGAGCAGCTGCTGGATCAGGTGTGGGGCTACGACTTCGACCCGGGCTCCAATGTGGTGGACGTGTACGTGGGCTACCTGCGCAAGAAGTTCGGCACCGCGACCATCACCACCGTGCGCGGCATGGGGTACCGGTTCGAACCCTGACCCGGCCCGATCTGAAGACGGGCTCAGCGCACCTTGAAAGTGAGCCGCGCGGCTGGCTGTGCGGCCAGAATCGGTTGCAGTCCCCTGCTCACCTCGGCCGGAGTCGGTCGGTCGGCGGGGCGGGGGGCCAGCATGGCACCGATCAACTCCACCACCGGACGAGGAGTGCGAGCGGGCAGTGCCTCGGGGCCGCACACCGTCTGCGGGTGACTCGACTCAGGATCGGGGTGTTCGGGATCCCCCTCGGGAAAGGGGCGATAGCCCGCTATGGCATGGAACAAGGTGGCCCCGAGCCCCCAGACGTCACTCGCCGGACCCGGCACCGCGCCCCCCGCATGCCGGCCGGGGTCGGCCTGCTCGGGAGCCATATAGGCATCCGTTCCGATCGGCACCCGGAGCCCGGCCGCGTCGGCGACCGGTCTAGCCACCGACAGGTCGATCAACCGAGCCGGGGCACCCATGATCACGTTGCTCGGCTTCAGATCCAGATGGGTCCAGCCGATCCGGGCGAAGTAGTGCAGCGCGGCAGCCAGGTCGATCCCCAGTGGCAGGTACTGCTGTTCGGTGAGCGGGCCGTGCCGCCGGATCAGCGAGGAGAGCCGCGGCCCGTCGGCCTGTTCCAGCACCAGATGCGGTCGGTCGCCGTCGGTCTGGTGCCGCAGCCCGCGGATCACCACCGGATGATTCACCTCGGCCAGCGCCCGCGCCTCTCGTCTCAGACCACGCAGGCTGGAGGGGTCGGCCGCCTGATCGGGCCGCAGGATCTTGACCACCACCGGGGAGTAGGTGATCTCGTCGAAGGCGAGCCAGGCCTCGTAGGAGGCGCCTCCTCCGAGTAACCGGACCGCGGTCAGCTCGGACGTGATCGCCGTCCCCCTGGCCAGCCCCCAGGTGATCGGTCGCGGCTGGGTGCGCACCTCGCTCAACGACTTCAGCGCCGACGCGTGTCGTTGCGGGACTTGTCGTTGGTGGCGCCGGCTGACCAGTCCCGGGTCCGGGTCCCGCCGTCCCGGGTCCAGTCCCGGGTCAGGTCGCTGCGGGACAGGTCCCGATCGCGGCTGACCTTGGTGAACCGGGAGTTGGTGTGGTCGCGGGTCGACTTCGAGACGCCGGTGTTGCGTGAGTAGGTGTCGTCTCGCGGGTTCCGGGTGTCGCGATCGTTGGTGTCGTCATCGTCGTCGTCGGCCACCAGCACCAGCTCGGGGGTGTCGTCGTCGCGCTTGGCGGTGACATCGTCGTCAGCCGCCACGCTGGCGCCTCCCTGCCACACCAGGGCAGCGAGCAGTAGTCCGGCGGCACCGAAGGTCACCGTGGTGAGGGTCTTGCGCAGCATCGTGAGCTCCTTCTCCGACCGGCCCCTTCGGCCGGTGTCGAGAACGACTCTGCCGAGTCGGGGTGAGCGCTGGGTGAGTCGTTGATGAGAAGGCTCTCAGGCAGCGGCTCAGACCAACTGCAGCGTGGTCAGGCAGGTGGGATCGGCCGAGCCGGTCGCGATCATCACCGTGCCGGCGCCCTTCTCGGAGTCGATGCGCAGGGTGCCCTTCAGGTCCCGAGGCAGCCAGGTACCCCAGTGGGGTACCTGGCTACGAGGGTGGGCGCTGAGGGATTCGAACCCCCGACCGCTCGGGTGTAAACCGAGTGCTCTACCGCTGAGCTAAACGCCCGAAACCCGGCACACCTTACGCGATTCGTCCGTGGGGGGACACAGCGGGGGCCGAAATATGGAAGTCGAGCTGCTGGCGTCTCGGGTCACCAGCAGCTCGACATCTCCAATACTAGGACAAGAGACCTACTGTTCGCCAAGCGATTGCGGAAAATTGTTCGAAAAACATCGTGATTCGGCTCACTCCCCCACGAAGCGACCCTGCGGAGACGCTCAGACGAGCTCGCGCAGCTGACGCAGGTGTTCGCTCAGGTCACGTCCTTCGGCCAGCGCATTGTGCACCGACCAGCGCACGGAACCCTCCGGATCGATCACGTACGAGGAACGTCGGGCACAGCCCTTGTTCGCGTCGAACACCTCGTAGGCCCGCGCCACCTCGCCGTGTGGCCAGAAGTCGGAGAGGAGCGGAAAGTTCAGTCCCTCGGCATCGGCGAAGGCGCGCAGCGAGTACACCGGGTCGCACGAGATCGCGAGCAACTCGGTGTCGAAGGTCAAAAAATCCGCGAGGCGTTCCCTGACACCCGCCAGTTCACCGGTACACACGCCCGAGAAGGCATACGGGTAGAAGAGCAGGGCCACGGCCTTGCGGCCGCGGAAGGAGGAGAGGGTGACGTCCTGGCCGAACTGGTCACGCAACGTGAAGTCCGGCGCGGTCTCACCGATGACGAGTCCACTCATGATGGGCCCAGTGTTGCATCCCGTCACCGCGGCCTCGGATGCGGCATCACGTGGGCCGCACCCTCGGTCGGTCCGCTGCCGTCCAACAAGCGAGACGACACCGCTCGCCGGCCCCAGAAATCGGCGCGCGCGCCAACTGCGAGAGCCGGGTCAGCCGCCTCGATCGGCTACCCGTGCCGAGCCCCGGGCCGGGCTCAGTTCGGCGTCTTCGGAGCCAACAGCCTGCTGGCCTGCCAGTCCTTGCTGACCGCGGCGCTGGTGGTCTGGGAGAGGCCCGCGATCTGAGCGGCCTCGGCGATATCGGCCGCCTCCACGGTGCCGGGTCGACCGACCTTGGGCGTCATCAGCCAGATGGTCCCGCCACCGACGATGTCGCTCAGGGCGTCCACCAGTCCGTCGACGAGATCACCGTCATCGTCGCGCCACCACAGCAGCACGGCGTCGACGACATTGCCGTGATCGGCGTCGACCATGTCGGCATCGATCGCGTCCTCGATGGCGATCCTCAGGTCGTCATCGGTGTCCTCGTTCCAGCCGAGTTCTTGGATGACCATCCCGTGGTTGATTCCGAGCTGGTTCGTAACGCCAGCATTCTGGGCGGCATCGCTGCCCACCGACGAGTTCACTGCTTGTCCCCGATCCTTCGATTCTGTTGGCGAGTGCCCGGTGCACTCGCAGAGGTGGGGAGTAGTCCATCGGAATGCGCCATCATGCGCAACCCACAGGCGTGGCGTGGCGCGATTCTGGCACCATGAAGTGTCGGTACTGGACGGTAGATTCCTTGAATCGTTCGTAAGTGGGACGATGCAGGTGTGACCGATCAGTCGACTCCTCAAACCTCAGAGTCCACGATCCGCGCGACGGCAACCCCGTCGGTGATCCTCGGTGGACTTCCCACGCAGCTTCCTGACATCGACCCGGACGAGACCGCCGACTGGCTGTCCTCGTTCGACGCCCTTGTCTCAGAACGCGGCCCGGTGCGGGCTCGGTACCTGATGCTCCGACTCCTGGAACGCTCCCGGGAGAAGCAGGTGGGCGTGCCCTCCCTGCTCGGTACCGACTACATCAACACCATCCCGCCGGAACGGGAACCCTGGTTCCCTGGCGACGAGGATGCTGAACGCAGGATCCGTGCCTACATCCGCTGGAACGCCGCCGTGATGGTGTCGGACGCAAACCGTCCGGGCCTCGAGGTCGGCGGCCACATCGCCACGTATCAGTCGGCGGCCAGCCTGTACGAGATCGGGTTCAACCACTTCTTCCGGGGCAAGGACCACCCCGGCGGTGGCGACCAGATCTACTTCCAGGGGCACGCCAGCCCGGGCATCTATGCCCGCGCCTTCCTGGAAGGGCGCCTCACCGAGCAGCAGATGATGCACTTCCGTCAGGAAGTCCAGCACGGCGCACACCAGGGTCTGCCCTCCTACCCGCACCCCCGGCTGATGCCGGAGTTCTGGGAATTCCCGACCGTGTCGATGGGGCTGACCAGCCTCAACTCGATCTACCAGGCCCGGTTCAATCGGTACCTGCACAACCGTGGCATCAAGGACACCAGCGACCAGCAGGTCTGGGCCTTCCTGGGCGACGGCGAGATGGGCGAGCCCGAATCGCTGGGTGCCATCGGCCTGGCCGCGCGCGAGGAGCTCGACAACCTCACCTTCGTCATCAACTGCAACCTGCAGCAGCTCGACGGTCCGGTTCGCGGCAACGGAAAGGTCATCCAGGAACTGGAGTCGACCTTCCGCGGCGCCGGCTGGAACGTGATCAAGGTGATCTGGGGTCGCGAATGGGACGACCTGCTGGCCCGCGACGTCGACGGCGTCCTGGTCAACCAGATGAACTCCACCCCCGACGGTGCCTTCCAGACCTTCTCGGTCGAGGACGGCGCTTACAACCGCGAGCATTTCTTCGGGCCCGACCCGCGACTGCGCAAGATGGTCGAGCACATGTCCGACCGACAGATCGAGAAGCTGCCCCGCGGTGGTCACGACTACCGCAAGGTCTATGCCGCCTTCGACGCCGCGAGCAAGCACGTCGGTCAGCCGACCGTGATCTTGGCGCATACCGTCAAGGGCTGGACCGTGGACGCGTTGCAGGGCAAGAACGCCAGTCACCAGATGAAGAAGCTGGATCTGGACAGCCTGCTCAAGTTCCGCGACCGGTTGCGGCTGCCGATGAGCGACAAGGAGATCAAGGACGCCTACGGGTCGTCCAAGACCGCCCCGTTCTTCCACCCCGGTGCCGAGCATGACGACATCCAGTACATGATGGAGCGGCGGCGTGCCCTGGGTGGATCGGTTCCCGAGCGTCGGGTCGCGCCGGTACCGCTCAAGTTGCCCGGCGATGCGGTCTACTCCGAGCTCAAGCAGGGCTCGGGCAAGAACAAGATCGCCTCGACCATGGCACTGGTCCGGCTGCTCAAGGGCTGGATGCGCGACCCCGAGATCGGCAAGCGGATCGTCCCGATCGCACCGGACGAGTTCCGGACCTTCGGCATGGACTCGTTCTTCCCGAGCGCGAAGATCTACAACCCACACGGTCAGACGTACGAGTCGGTGGACCGCAAGCTGCTGCTGAAATGGCAGGAGTCTGAGCAAGGGCAACTGCTGCACGAGGGCATCTCCGAGGCAGGCGCCGTCGCCTCGGCCACGGCCGCCGGTTCGGCCTACGCCACCCACGGTCAGCCGATGATCCCGTTCTACATCTTCTACTCGATGTTCGGCTTCCAGCGCACCGGCGACTCGATCTGGGCGATGGCCGACCAGATGTCGCGTGGCTTCCTGATCGGAGCCACCGCGGGACGGACCACCCTGACCGGCGAGGGGCTCCAGCACGCGGACGGGCATTCCCCGCTGCTGGCGGCCACCAACCCCGGCGTGGTGCACTACGACCCGGCGTTCGCCTACGAGCTCAGCCACGTCATGCAGGCCGGGCTCGAGCGGATGTACGGCGGCAGCGACGAGCATCCGGACGGCGAGAACGTGATCTACTACGTGACCGTCTACAACGAACCGGTCAGCCAGCCGGTCGAGCCCGCCGACGTAGACGTGGAGGGCATCCTCAAGGGGTTGCACCACGTCTCTACCGGCACCGGTACCGGGCCTCGTGTGCAGTTGATGGCCAGCGGCGTCGGCTTCCCGTGGATCGATCGGGCCGCTGAGTTGCTTCGCGACGACTGGGGGGTCACGGCCGATCTGTGGTCGGCCACTTCGTGGAACGAGTTGGCCCGCGACGGCGCCGAGGCCGAGCACTGGAACCTGCTGAACCCGGAGGAGCCGAAGAGGGTCCCGTACGTGACCACCGCGTTGGCCGCTGCCGAGGGCCCGGTCGTCGCGGTCTCGGACTACATGCGGGCGGTACCGCTGCAGATCGCCCGCTGGGTACCGGCCGACTACCGGGTTCTCGGTGCCGACGGCTTCGGCTTCGCCGACACCCGGGCCGCGGCGCGGAGGTTCTTCAATATCGACGCCGAGTCGGTCGTCGTCCAAGCCCTGCAGGCACTGGCCGATGCCGGTGAGATCGAGCAGTCCAAGGTGCTCGACGCCACCGCGAAGTACCGGATCGACGACCCGACCGCGGTTCGCGGTGTGGCCCAGGAGGGCGGCGACGCCTGATCCACCCCACCTGATCCACTCCTGACGTCATACGGACGGGGCCGACTTCGGCCCCGTCCGTATGACGTCCTGGGGAGTACCGGCGGCACGGGCACTAACGTGGCCCTGTGACCCCAGCGCTCCCCTACCCCAGCAACACCGGTGATCGGGTACGGGCCTCCGAGGCACTGGCCCGGGCAACCGGTTCACTGAGCACCCTGGCCTCGGCGCGGATGGAGAGCGAACGGCCGTGGTTCTCCGAACTCGGGGCGCAGGACAAGTCCTGGGTCAGTGTGATCGTGCAGGCAGGTGTCCGAGGCTTCGTGGACTGGTACCGCACCAGCGGGTCGGAACCGAGCGCCGGTCGTAGCGGCACCGCACTGGCGGCGGAGGTCTTCGGCGCCGCACCGCGGGCCCTGACCGGGGTAATCAGTCTGCAGCAGACCGTCGACCTGGTCCGGCTGACCATCGACGCGGTCGAGGCCAACCTGACCGATGTGCTCGACCCTCGCGACGTGATGGACGTACATGCCGCGGTCCTGCAGTACGCCCGGGAGGTCGCCTTCGCCACGGCGGAGGTCTACGCGCGGGCGGCCGAGGTCCGCGGCGCCTGGGACGCCCGCCTCGAGGCGCTGGTGGTCGATGCGGTCCTGCGCGCCGACGCGGACGAGACCGTGATGAGCCGGGCCAGTGCGCTCGGTTGGGCCGGGCGCTCCGGAGTGTGCGTGGTGCTGGGCACATTGCCCTCCGAGCGAGATGAGGTCGACGTCTTCGACGAGATCCGTCGGGCAGCCGGCGCGGCCGGGCTCGATGCCCTGTGCGCCAGCCAGGGTGAACGACTGGTGGTGCTGCTCGGCGGCGTGGCCGACACCGTCGACGCGGCCGGGCGGATCGCCCCGTTCTTCGCCCCGGGTCCGGTGGTGGTCGGCCCGCGGACGGAGGAATTGGGAGATGCCCAGGCCTCCGCACGTGCCGCGCTCTCGGCACATCGGGCCGCACCCGGGTGGCCCGAGGCGCCGCGCCCGGTGCGTTCGGAGGAACTGCTTCCCGAGCGGGTGCTGGCCGGGGACGGCCATGCCCGGCGGCATCTGGTCGATTCGGTGTACCTGCCCCTGACCAGCAATCGCGGACAACTCGTCGAGACCCTGTCGGTGTACTACGAGGTCGGCGCCTCGACCGAAGCCGCGGCCCGCACCCTCTTCGTGCACCCCAACACGGTGCGCTACCGACTGCGCCAATGTGCCGAGCTGACCGGTCTCGTGCCCACCGATTCTCGCGACGCCCTCACGCTGCGGATCGCGCTGGTCCTGGGACGTCAGTACGCACCCTGAGCCGGTCCCCAGTGCCCTCACGGCGGCATTGCGTCACGCCACCGTGACCCGCGCCACAGAGGTAACCGATCGGTAACCGGAAATTTGTTGGGACCCAACAAACATTTGCCCCATATTTTCGTCGTGGCCCGCAATGGGCATGGGGTTCCCACAGGGCAGAGTTGTCCCCGTGCTCGTCATCGTTGCCCCTGGACAGGGTGCCCAGACCCCCGGATTCCTGACCCCCTGGCTGGAGGATCCGACCTTCCGCAGCCGCTTCGAGTGGCTCTCCACGGTCGCCGGCCTCGATCTGGTGCACTACGGCACCGAAGCGGACGCCGAGACCATCCGGGACACCCGGATCGCCCAGCCGCTGCTGGTCGCAACCGGCTTGGTCGCCGCGCTCGAGCTCTTCCCCTCCCCCGCCGACGCCTACTCCAAGATCGGTGCCGTGGCCGGTCACAGCGTCGGTGAGCTGACCGCCGCCGCGGGCGCCCGAGCGATCACCGCCGAGCAGGCCATGGTGTTGGTCCGCGAACGTGGCGCTGCCATGGCCCGCGCCGCCGAGACCACCCCGACCGGGATGACCGCCTGCCTGGGCGGCGACCGGGACGAGGTGTTGGCCGCGATCGCCGCGCACGGCCTCACCGCGGCCAATGACAACGGTCCCGGTCAGGTGGTCGCCGCCGGCACCATGGAGCAGCTCGCCGCCCTGGCCGAGAACCCACCGGCCAAGACCCGACTGACCGCGCTGAGCGTGGCCGGAGCCTTCCACACCGAACATATGGCCCCCGCTGTGGGGCACCTGGCGGCGCTGGCCCGCTCGGTCTCGACCCACGACCCGCGCACCCCGGTGATCTCGAACAGGGACGGCCAGATCGTGCACGACGGTCGTGACGTCCTGGCCCGGATGGTCGGTCAGATCGCCCACCCCGTCCGCTGGGACCTGTGCATGGAGACGATGTCGGACCTGGGTGTCACCGGCATCTTGGAGATGCCCCCGGCCGGCACCCTGACCGGTATCGCCAAGCGCGCGCTCAAGGGTGTGGAGACCTTCGCCCTGAAGTCCCCCGACCAGCTCGACGACGCCCGGGCCTTCGTGAACAAGCACGGAGAGCGCTCCCGAATCGAGACCACCCCGACCTGGCGGATGGTCGTCTCCCCGGGCAAGGGCACGTTCAATATCGCCGCCTCGGCCCGCGATGCGGAGTCCCTGCCGACCGACTCGGTGATCGGGGAACTGGCCCGGACTCGCGACTCGCTGGACGTGAAGGCCCCCCACGGTGGCCAGATCGTCGAGTGGCTGGTCGAGGACGGTGACCTGGTCTCCCCCGGACAACCGTTGCTCCGCCTGCACCCCGAGAGCGGTACCCGATGACCGTCCCCCGCACTGGGATCGTCTCGAGCGTCCCGACGGCCCCCTTCGCCCGGATCGAGGGGATCGGTTCGTATCGGCCGAGCACGGTGGTGCCCAACGCCGAACTGGTCGAGGCGATCGACTCCAGTGACGAGTGGATCCAGCAGCGCACCGGGATCAAAGAGCGGCGTTTCGCCGACGATCACGAGACGGTGCAGATGATGTCGGTCGAGGCATCTCGGCGCGCTCTCGAACACGCCGGACTGACGGTCGATGACGTGGATGCCGTGGTGGTCGCCACCATCAGCCATCTGCTGCAGACCCCTGCCATCGCCCCTGCCATCGCCACCGAGTTGGGGATGGACCATCCGGTGGCCTTCGACATCTCGGCCGCCTGTGCCGGCTTCTGTCACGCGGTCGCTCTGGCCGACTCGATGATCCGCTCCGGGTCGGCCAAGCGGGTACTGGCCATCGGAGTCGAACGCCTCACCGACATCCTCGATCTGACCGACCGGGGTACCGCCTTCATCTTCGCCGACGGTGCCGGAGCGGCCGTGGTCGGAGCCAGCGAGACCCCCGGGATCGGCCCTGTCGTGTGGGGGTCGGACGGCGAGCTGTTCGATCTGATCCGACAGCGCGAGGACTGGCGCGACGTGGTCGGCACCGACGAGAAGCCGGGCAGCGGGATCATGCCGCACCTGACCATGCAGGGCAGCCAGGTCTTCCGCTGGGCCTCCTTCGACATGGCCAAGGTCGCCAAGCAGGCGATCGAAGCGGCCGGGATCACTCCCGATCAGCTCGACGTCTTCATCCCGCATCAAGCCAATATGCGAATCATCGATGCCATGGCCCGATCGATGAAACTACCCGGCACGGTACGGATCGCCCGTGACATCGCCGAACAGGGCAATACCTCGGCTGCCTCGGTTCCGCTCGCGCTGGATCGGATGGTCCGCGAGGGCGAGGCCCGCTCGGGAGAGCTGGCCCTGCTGATCGCGTTCGGCGCCGGACTGTCCTATGCCGCTCAGGTGATCGTGGTCCCCTGAGCGGCCGAGCACGCCCCACAGTTCAATCAGCAGCACCCGCGACACCGGCGCCCGCCGGATCGCATCAACCACACCCACAGGAGAAGAAGAATGGCCACCACCGAAGAGATCCGCGCAGACCTCGCCGAGATCGTCAACGAGGTTGCCGGCATCGACGTCGATGACGTCCAGCTGGACAAGTCGTTCATCGACGACTTGGACGTCGACTCGCTCTCGATGGTCGAGGTTGTGGTGGCCGCCGAGGAGAAGTTCGGCGTTTCCATCCCCGACGACGAGGTCAAGAACCTGAAGACCGTCGGTGACGCCGTGGCGTTCATCGAGCGCGCCTCCGCCTGAGTACCACGGGCTGCATCGGCAGCCCTTCGGTGCCGGGTGTCGTCGGTTTGATCTGCGACACCCGGCACCGTTCATCAGGTCGCCATCCACGGCCACCCGCAGCACGCTGTCCCGCACTACACAAGCTGTCCCGCACTACACAAGAAGGAATCGAGACTGCTCATGAGTCGTACCCGAGTCGTGGTCACCGGAATGGGCGCCACCAGCCCGCTCGGTGGTGACGTCGCTTCCACCTGGGAAGGACTGGTCGCAGGCCGATCGGGCGTGCGCCACCTCACCGACGACTGGGCCGCCGAGATGCCCGTCAAGATCGCCGGCCGGATCGCCGTCGAGCCCAGCGAGGTGTTGGAGCGGGTCAAGGCCCGTCGTCTGGACCGTTCGGCCCAGTTCGCCATCGTGGCGGCCACCGAGGCCTGGCGCGACGCCGGCCTGGAGGGCAGCACCACCGCCGAGGAGGGCCAGACCCCGGCCCTGGACGGCGACCGAGTCGGTGTCGCGATGGCCTCTGGTATCGGCGGCGTCACCACCCTGCTGGACAACTACGACGCGATGCTGGCCAAGGGCCCTCGTCGGGTCTCCCCGCTCGCGGTGCCGATGCTGATGCCGAATGCCCCAGCGGCCCAGATCAGCCTGCTGATCGGCGCCCGGGCAGCGGTCAACACCCCCGTCTCCGCCTGTGCCTCGGGCAACGAGGCGATCTCGCTCGCCCTGGACCAGATCCGACTCGGCCGTGCCGACGTCGTGGTGGCCGGTGGCACCGAGGCCGCGATCCACCCGCTGCCGATGGCAGCCTTCGCGAACATGATGGCGCTGTCGAAGAACGACGGCGATCCCACTCGGGTCTCCCGCCCCTGGGACCTGGCCCGGGACGGCTTCGTCCTCGGTGAGGGCTCGGGCGTCCTGGTGCTCGAGTCCTATGAGCACGCGGTGGCCCGCGGCGCTCGGATCTACGCCGAGGTGCTCGGTGCCGGCATCACCGCCGACGCCCACGACATCGCCCAGCCGGACCCGGGGGGCCGCGGCGGCAGTCGCGCCATCCTGCGGGCCCTGGCCGAGGCCGACATCGACCCCAGCGCGATCAAGCATGTGAATGCGCACGCGACCTCGACCCCTCAGGGCGATATCGCCGAGGGTCTGATGCTGCACGCCACGCTCGGCAAGGCCGTCGACGACGTGGTGGTGACCTCCACCAAGTCGATGACCGGTCACCTGCTGGGTGGCGCCGGAGCGTTGGAGGCGGTGGCGGTGATCAAGGCGATCCAGACTCGCATCTCGCCACCGACGATCAACCTGGACGACAAGGACCCGCAGGTGGACCTGGACATCCCGACCACGGCCCGTGAGCTGCCCGCCGGCGACCTCGCCGCGCTGAACAACTCCTTCGGCTTCGGTGGCGCCAACGTGGCCGTCGCCTTCGGGAGCATCTGATGTCGGCCACCGCGTCCAGGACGCCCACCAAGCTGCCGCGTGAGGAGGACCCTCGGCTGCCCCGGCATCGCCTCGAGGCCCTGGTCGATCCCGGCAGCCTGGAGCTGCTCAGCCCCGAGGACACCTCCGGCATGGTCGCCGCGATCGGGAGCGTGAACGGCACCAAGGTGGTCGCCTTCTGCTCCGACGCGACCGTGATGGGTGGCGCGATGGGTGAGGAGGGCTGCGCGGTGGTGGTCGATGCCTATCACCGGGCGATGACCGATCAGCTGCCGATCATCGGACTGTGGCACTCCGGTGGCGCCCGGCTGGCTGAGGGAGTGGCCTCGCTGCACGCGGTCGGCCGGATCTTCAAGGTGATGACCCAGGCCTCGGGCAAGATCCCGCAGATCTCGGTGGTACTGGGCCCGGCCGCGGGTGGCGCCGCCTACGGGCCGGCGCTGACCGACGTGGTGATCCTCGGACCCGAGGGCCGGATCTTCGTCACCGGGCCCGATGTGGTCCGCTCGGTGACCGGTGAGGACGTCGACATGCTCCGGCTGGGCGGCCCCGAGCCGCATGGCCGCCGTTCCGGTGTGGTGCACATCCTGACCGAGACCGAGGCGGAGGCGCTGGACCGGGCTCGGGTCACCGCCTCCCTGCTCGGCGATCAGCGCAGCCTGGAAGTCGACGCCGTCGAGGACCGGGACCTGGCGGCCGTGCTGCCGGATTCGGCCAAGCGTGCCTACGACGTGCACCCCCTGGTGGAGCAGTTGCTCGACACCGGGAGCGTGCAGGAGCTGCATGCCCGGTGGGCACCCAATATCGTCACAGCGCTGGGCCGCTTCGGCGGGCGCACCGTCGGAGTGGTGGCCAACAACCCGCTACGCCTGGGCGGCTGCCTGGATTCCCTCTCCGCCGAGAAGGCCTCCCGTTTCGTCCGGATGTGTGACGCCTTCGGGGTCCCGCTGGTGGTCCTCGTCGACGTCCCCGGCTACCTGCCGGGCGTCGGTCAGGAGTGGGACGGAGTGGTCCGTCGCGGGGCGAAGCTGCTGCACGCCTTCGCCGAGTGCGAGGTGCCCCGGGTGACCGTGGTGACCCGCAAGACCTACGGCGGGGCCTACATCGCGATGAACTCCCGCTCGCTGGGTGCTACCAAGGTGTTCGCCTGGCCGGGCGCCGAGGTCGCCGTGATGGGTTCGGTGGCGGCCATCCGGGTGCTACACCGTCGCAAGCTGGCCGAGGTCTCCCCCGACCTGCGACCCCAGGTCGAGGCGGAGTTGGCCGCCGAGCACGAGCTGCTCGCCGGCGGCGTCGAGAAGGCCGTCGAGATCGGTGTGGTGGACGAGATCGTCACGCCCCAGCAGACGCGCGGCGCGATCGCCCGAGCCATCGAGGACGCGGTCCAGACCCACGGCTCCAAACGTGGCCTGCACGGAAATATCCCACTCTAGGGATCCCCTCCCCGCTGATGAGGCACTTGTGTGCCTCATCAGCGGGCGGTGAGGAACGGCTGAGGGCCGGGCACGATGTGCCCGGCCCTCAGCCGTTCGTTTCGGTGATCGACAGGCGGTGGATCACACCACCTGGTGCAGCCACCGAACGGGCGCGCCCTCGCCGGCGTGCCGGAAGGTCTCCAGCTCGTCGTCCCAGGACTTGCCCAAGAGCTTGTCCATCTCGTTCTCGATCGTGGTCTCCCCCAAGGCTGACTTCACCATCGCCGCGCGCAATCGGTCCTCCGGGATCATGATGTCCCCGTGCAGACCCGTCACGGCGTGGAAGACGCCAAGCTCAGGGGTATAGGAGTACCGCGCCCCCTCGGAGGAGGGAGTGGGGTCCTCAGTGATCTCGAACCGAAGATGGTTCCAGCCACGGAGCGCGGAGACGATCTCTGCCGCGGATCCGGTACGTCCGGTCCACGACACCTCAGCCCGATAAGTACCAGGCTGAGCCGGCTGTGGTGTCCAGTCGAAGTTCACGGCAAGGCCGAGCACACCGCCCACGGCCCACTCGATGTGCGGGCACAGTGCAGACGGTGCTGAATGGACGAACAGCAGTCCCCTCGTCCCGCTTCCCGACGGTCGAGCAGCAATGCGTGTGGTCACCGTGACCTCCTTCATCTCCGGCGTCGAGATACGCCTTCCCCAGCGGTCTCGATCCTTGGAGCTGTGATCAGTCAAGTGACACATATGTAGTTATGAGTCAATTGTGACGCATGTGGCCGCAATGTTCCAGTTGAACACGGACATTGCGGCCACACAGCCCTGTAGGCGTCGTACCCGGCCTCGGCTCGGGTCTGACTCAGGACAGCGACTTCTCCAGCGCGGCAGCGCGATCGGCCGCATCGGTGGTCTCGTCCGAATCGATGGCGTCGGTCCGGTGGAACCAGGCCATCGCGTCCTCGGTGCGGCCGGCGGCCTCCAGGGTGTCGGCATAGGCATATCGCAGGCGTACCACCCAGTGGTCCCGGCTCTTCGACTGCAACGGCGCCAATTCCAGGGTGCGCAGCGCGGCATCCATCTGACCCATATCGCGACGGGCCCCCGACTCGACGATGGTCATCTCGGCCTTCTGCGCCGAGTCCCAGTTCGCGATCCCCGGGCTCTTGGCCAACCTGAGGGCACGATCGGGCTGACCCAGGGCACGGTGGCAGTCGGCCATCACCGCAAGGTAGTCCGTACGGCCATTCATCCGCTTGGCCGCGCGCAACTCAGAGAGCGCCTCGCCGAAGTGACCCGCGGCGTAGGCGGCCTCGCCGACCGCCTCCCGGACGACGGCCAGGCGCGACGCCCGAGCCCGGGCCGCCAGAGTGTGCTGGTATGCGGTCTCGGGGTCCTCCTCGATGATGGCCCCGGCCGCGGCCAGGTGTCGAGCCACCCGTGCGGCGAGCTTCTCGGGTAGACCCTTCAACTGGGCGATGACGTTATGGTCGAGCTCGCGTCCGGTGATCTCCTCGGGGAGTTCGGGTCCGTCATAGCGAGTCTGCGCCTGGGTGCGGGAGAGGTTCTCCTCCTCGCGGCTACGGCTCCGAGCAGGTGCCCGATCGCTCCGGCGGTCTCCCCCCGGTGCGTCACGGCGACCGTCCCTGCGGTCATCGCGACGGTCGTCGCGGCGCGGACCCCGTGGGCCCTGTGACTTCGGGCCACCGCGAGTCTCCTCGCGGTCGCCTCGAGCGGCCCCCGCGCGACTCTGGCCGCCGCGGTTCTGTCCTGACGGAGCACCGCCCTGACCGCCACCGGAACGGCCACCACTGGGACGGCCACCCCCTTGGGCACCCGCACCACGGCCGCCGGCACCACGACCGTCGGAAGAGCCGCCACGGCCGCCTGTCGCACCGCCGCCACGTCCGCCACCGCTCTTGCCGCCGTTACCGCGTCCCTGGGACGAGCCCGAACCGCCTCGCATACCTGCCACTGTTCTGATGTCCTTCCTGGGTGTGGGCCTCCATCAAGTGTGGCGCACACGAGCACAAATCACGAGCCGAAATGGCGAGGAGGCCATCCTTGCGGATGGCCTCCTCAAAGTGTATGTCCGGCGGCGTCCTACTCTCCCACACCCTCACGAGTGCAGTACCATCGG